>DATBRZ010000098.1:0-12439 GCA_036560025.1 Gemmatimonadaceae bacterium
GACAATCAGACCGCCCCTGTCATCTCCATTGCAGCGAGGCATCTGCGCTTGCATAGGAGCCAAGTATCGAGCATTGGTTTGATCGTCTGACCAAGTATTCGCGCTTGCCGGCGTTACACCACAGGAGGGAACGAAAGCTCATTAGTTTTTGAACTGCATGGTTCCCGCATCGATTTCCGATACACATCGCTCTATCGATGCCGTCTGGAGGATCGAGTCCGCCAAGCTCATCGCGGCTCTCACACGAATCGTCGGCGACGTAGGTCTTGCCGAGGATCTGGCGCAGGATGCCCTCCTGGTCGCTCTGGAGAAATGGCCTGAATCCGGAGTTCCGGACAATCCTGGCGCGTGGCTGATGGCGACTGCAAAGCATCGCGCGATCGATTCGCTCCGTCGCGACAAGCTGCTCGAGCGAAAACACGAGGAGCTGGGTTACGAGCTCGCGGATCGGCTCCACGGCGCTGTTCCGGATCTCGATGCCGCGATCGACGATCCCGTCGGTGATGATCTGCTCGCGCTCATGTTCATCGCGTGTCATCCGGTACTGTCAACGGAAGCGCGGGTCGCGCTCACTCTTCGATTGCTCGGCGGTCTTACGACTGAGGAGATTGCACGCGCATACCTCGCCCCTGAGCCGACAATTGCGCAACGAATCGTGCGAGCGAAGCGAACGCTTGCCGACGCGCACGTTCCATTCGAGGTGCCACGCGGAGAAGAGCTCACCGCGCGTCTGTCCTCAGTGCTCGAGGTTATCTACCTCATCTTCAATGAAGGCTACTCGGCCACAGCCGGCGATGACTGGATGCGACCTGCGCTTTGCGAGGATGCGCTTCGTTTTGGACGTATCCTCGCCGAGCTTGCTCCCGAGGAGCCGGAAGTGCACGGCCTCGTTGCACTGATGGAGATACAGGCGTCCCGCGGGCGTGCGCGCGTCGGACCGTCTGGAGAGCCGATCCTCCTGCTCGATCAGGATCGAGGCCGCTGGGATCAGCTGTTGATTCATCGCGGTCTTGCAGCGCTCGAACGCGCCGAACAGCTCGGCGGCGCGCTCGGTCCGTACGCATTGCAGGCGGCGATCGCGGCTTGTCACGCACGAGCTCGCACCGCAGCTGAGACGGACTGGCCGCGTATCGCGTCGTTATACGATTCACTTGCTCGACTCGCGCCATCACCGGTCGTCGAGCTGAATCGTGGAGTTGCGGTCGCGATGGCGTTCGGTCCGGCGGCTGGACTCGAGATCGTTGATTCGCTTGTGTCGGAGCCATCGCTCGAATCGTATCCATTCCTGTGGAGCGTGCGTGCGGATCTGCTCGGGAAGCTCGGCCGCTTTGACGAAGCACGTTCGGAGCTCGAGCGTGCAGCGTCACTGACACGTAATACTCGCGAGCGCATGCTACTGCTCGAGCGCGCACAAGCGGTCGCGCCATGATCGTTCATTTGCTGGATGGGACCTACGAGCTGTTCCGTCACTTCTACGGGCTGCGACGTTTCAGCAAGACAGATCCGCCATTCGGGGCGGTGCTCGGAGTGTTGCGGACCGTTGCGAAGATGCTCGAAGAAGGCGCGACGCATATCGGTGTGGCCACCGACCATGTCATCGAGTCCTTTCGAAACGATCTCTGGGCAGACTACAAGACCGGCGAAGGAATCGAGCGCGCTCTCTACTCGCAGTTCATTCCAGTCGAAGAGTCTCTTGTCGCGATGGGTGTTACGACGTGGGCAATGGTCGAGCTCGAGGCGGATGATGCGCTTGCGTCTGCGGCGCATCTTGCGGCGCTCGATGATCGCGTCG
Organism: Gemmatimonadaceae bacterium; assembly: GCA_036560025.1. Taxonomy (GTDB): domain Bacteria; phylum Gemmatimonadota; class Gemmatimonadetes; order Gemmatimonadales; family Gemmatimonadaceae; genus UBA4720. The sequence continues at coordinate 1,793 of DATBRZ010000098.1, forward strand.
AGAAGGTTTGCATCTGGACTCCCGACAAAGACCTGGCGCAATCAGTAGAAGGCGATCGTGTGGTGCAGGTCGATCGAAAAAGTGGGGCGATTCGAAATGAGGAGGCGGTGAAAACGAAATTCGGTGTCTCACCCGAGTTCATTCCCGATTATCTCGCGCTCGTCGGTGACGCCGCCGACGGATATCCCGGACTTCAAGGTTGCGGTCCGAGGACAGCAGTCGGCTTGATCAGTCGATACGGGCACATCGAAGACTTCCCTGCCGAGACGCTTGGCGCACGCCGCGACGAAGCGCTGCTGTTCAAGAAACTCGCGACGCTGCGCAGTGACGCGCCTCTATTCGACGATGTCGAGGAGATCCGCTGGCGCGGTCCGACGTCGGCGTTCGCTGCAATGGCCGAGAAGATGGGGGATAATCGGCTCGCCAACCGAGTTGATAATCTCGCCGGCAAGCTCACCGAGACCGCCAAATAGTCTGCAGATTCTCAGTCTGCTCCCTTGCGCCGAAACGACTCAGACTGAGTCTATCTCTCCCGCCGCTCTGTCGAGTATCTCCTTGATCTTTCTTATCTGCTCGGCGGTTCTCGATGAGCGCTTCGATCCGTAAATCGCCTGAGCCAGTTTCTTCAGTCCACGATTTACATCCATCATCGGCTCGCCGAAAATCGACTGCGCGAACTCTTCGATTCGCGAGAAGATATCGTCGATAAGCGGCTGGTTTTCTGCGAGATGCGCGCGGCCCTCGTCGGTGATCTCGTAGATCTTCTTTCCACCTTCTTCCGGTCGCGCGCGCGCGTATCCGAGATCCTCGAGCAGCGTGAGTGTCGGGTAAACGGTTCCCGGACTCGGCGCGTACATCCCGCCGAATCGGTCTTCGATCTCCTTGATGATCTCGTAGCCGTGCCGCGGCTTCTCCGCGAGCAATCGCAGAATGACGAATTTCAGGTGTCCCTGGTCGAACATTCTGCCGCCGCCGAATGGTCCGCCGCGCGATCGGCCCTTGCTGCCCCAGAACGCTCCCGGGTCGAAGCCGAAGTTCTCTGGCCGAACCGAAAATGCCCAGCCGTATCCTGTTCCACAGTGTCCGCGATGCATTGACTTGGTCCTCGTTCTGAAGCTGTTATGCCAGCCAGGAAGGGGTTAACCCGCCTCGATAGTACTGGCGATATATCGCTATGGCCGAAAAGTTATATCAGCCGATATATCGCCGCAAGTCTTGGGTTTTAGGTCCGTCGTCCGCAGTTACGCCGTCCGTACTTATCTGTTCCGTAGTTATTTGTTCCGTCGTTCCCGCACTTTGTAGGACTTGGCATTCTCTGTGCGCCTTTTTCGTCAGGCTTGCACCGGAGAATTCAATGAGTCCCACGCTGATCGGAATCATCGTTGTGGTAGCGCTCGCCGGAATCGGGTTGATCATCATCGGGCAGCGCCGCACGAGAGCTCTTCGCGAGAAATTCGGTCCTGAATACGATAACGCTGTGAAATCGATCAGGGATCGCAATAAGGCGGAATCCGAGCTGAGAAAGCGCGAGGAGCGCGTCGAGAAACTGAACATCAGACCGTTGAGTGCTGCGGACCGTAGTCGCTTCGAGCAAAGCTGGCTCACTGCACAGGCACGTTTCGTCGATGATCCTCGAGGTGCGGTGGCTGAAGCCGACCGTCTGGTCGCGGATGTGATGAGACTGCGCGGTTATCCCGTGGCGAACTTCGACCAGCGTGCGGCTGATGTTTCAGTCGATCATCCGAATCTCGTGAGTGATTACCGGGCAGCGCACGATATCGCGATACGCGATGTGAAGGGCCAGGCGAACACGGAGGATTTGCGCAGTGCGATGGTTCATTATCGCGCTCTGTTCCAGGATCTTCTGGTCTCCGAGACGCCGGTCGGAGACGCACCGGTCACCGCTGGCGCGCCGATCGTTGCGGACCGCTCTGTTCCATCGACCGACGGCGATAGAATCATTCCCGATCGCGAGACGAGCGTAACCGGGGGCGACCGAATCATCCGCGATGAATCCGACTTTCGCCCAGACGGCCGGTAGTCACTCGTCGAGCGGATAACAAAAGCGGCAGCCTTTGGCTGCCGCTTTTTTTGTCGCTGCGCGCCCGGGTCAGTCGTTGAAGTCTCCGCACGCAACGATCGTTGCGAGATTCGTAGGTGAGGCGTGAACGTTGATGATGTAGTCCTTCGCCTCGTTGAGCTTCACCGAGATGTTCGCCTCCGCGGTTGCGCGACCATCAGCTCCTGCCACGAGCGGCGGATACGCGGTTGCGCTTCCAACTATGGGCGCACTCGCGTCAGCGCATTTCCCTTCATGCACGTGCCACGGATAAGTCGCACCCGCCTGCGCGCCCATGATGTTCACGACGACGTGCGTCATGTCGTTAGCGGTAGTACCCGTTGCAGTCCCGGTGATTCCTGAAGCGCCGACGGAGCTCAGTGTTCCCTTCCATCCCTCTGCAGCGCCCGGTTTCTGCACGTCCACGTCAACCTTTCCCGCCGTGGGCGCGGTCTCGACCTTTACCGTCTTGGCACACGCAGCCGCTACGAGAAAGGCGATCGCGAGAGTTCGGATCCGCATGTGGCTACCCTCCCTTTTGTCGATTCCAGTTATCGTATTGGTTGCACATCCTGCACCGTGATCGGCCCGAAGCGCGAAAATATTCGCACAGGCGATTCGGAACAGATGATAAGCCCTGCCGAGAGACGATCCGTAGCGGATTAAGAGTCCGGTGGGCTCGACGCCGCAGCGACAGCAAGGCGGGGAACCCAGTAGGGGCAACGAAAACGGCAGCCTGCGGCTGCCGTTTGAAATTGCCCCTCCTGGGCTCGAACCAGGACTCTTCTGATCCAGAGTCAGACGTGTTGCCAGTTACACCAAGGGGCAAAAAACTGCCTCCCGTATCACGCGAGGCAGACAGCTCAAGTTAGTCGGTCACGGCCCCCGCTTCAATTACCGCACTACCACTCGCCACGCATGCACGAGAACTTTGTCCCGTGCTCCCACAATCATTCAGATACACCCTCGCCGCGACGCTCGGCGCGGCGATTCTCACTTCGTGCGCCCAGGTAGCGCCTGCGTTCGGCCCTACACCGCCGGAAGCACGCGCTAACGCCGACGATTTCTTCGGCTCGATCGCCGAGCGGCTCACCAACGTTCAGCGAAGCCCGAAGTATTTCCGTGCGCGTGCGAGGCTCGGCAAAGCGGCTCTGATACCATCGACCGTGTACAACGACACGTCAGTCTGGACATCCATCGGCGTGGGCGACAATACACGCACACTCTTCGTTCAGGCAGAATTCGTCGACAATCATTACGCGTTCTTCCACCGACCCAACCTTGCTCCAGTCGACCGGCGGTCCGATGGCCGACACCTGATTCGACTTCGGAAGCTCAGTCACTCCGAATACGAGTGGATGACACAAGTTGACTTCGCGATCGGGCGCATGAGAGGCGATGACTTCGCATTCGTCGTCAATCGACTCCTCGCATCAGCTGAACAGCGTTCTCCTGCGATGATTCGCAACGATTACCGGACGAACTTTCCGCGCGCGACGGCGGTCTGGGGCCGGCTCTTTTCCCTGGATACGATTCGGACCGTGACCGATCCGGATGGAGCTACGTCGACGACGCTATCGATTCGCCTCACGCAGCGAAACCTGCGGCCACAGTACAACGCGTTCGTCGATTTCCTGGACAAGTACGCGCTGGGCTCGCGTTATCGCATGGTCATCACCGACAAACGCGGAGTGAGATGGCTCGAGTTCTCGGGAAAAGACAGCCTTGCGAAGCTCAGAGTACGGAGTCGCGGAGGATTGTTCGCTCCGCTCACCGGCCCGGTGCGGACGATGCCCGACAGCCTCATCATCACGTCCGACTTCACGACGAAGGTGTTGGTGTTCAATGTCGGATTCCGGCGACTGGTCGGAGATCTCATCGTTCAGAAAGACGACCGTGAGCGCGCGCTTTACATGCACTTTCAGAAGGAGCCAGACTGGAGTCTGCCGCCCGCTGTCGGAATGCTGATTCGCACGCCGTTGCGCCGCCCATTTACCGGAACCGGCTCGAGCTTCCGGATCGCTCTGCATGAGAATCCCGGTGGTCAAACTCTGATCACACGGAGGACTATCGGCGTCGTGGAGGAAAGCGCAATTCTGCGTTTCCTCAATCGTTTGAGCGGAACGATGATGGGAGATTTCGTCGAAAAAACCGAGGCAGAGGAGAACCGCTTCGGCGCGGAGGCATTCAACGCACTCCGGGCAGACATCCGCGCGCTTCTCCCATAAAAAACAAGTGCCGCGGTGATCTTCTTGGAGATCATCGCGGCGCCTCGCGGCCAGAGGGGCCGCCTTGCGTGCCACGCACGCCGTCATTGGAACTCTACGTCCTACCGAACGGCGGCGGGCAGCTACTGTTTCGACTTCTTATACCCATCATCCGCAACTTCGTTGCGAACGAACCAGCATGGAGCTGAGGGGGATCGAACCCCTGACCTCTGCAGTGCGATTGCAGCGCTCTCCCAGCTGAGCTACAGCCCCGCGTAAGGCGCGACAGGCCGGAGCCTCTAGCCGGTTTGCTCTGCAACCCGTCGCACACGGGCCCAAAAGCCATGAGCCCCGCTGAACTTTCGCGGGGCTCAGGCTTCACTCAACTTACGGCCGAATGGCCTAAAGTCAATAGAACGCACGTGTCACAAACGTGTAAATCCTTGCCTGGTTTCACGATACGTCGCAGCAAGCCCTATCGCGTGTAGACATACACGTCGCCCAGCTGGGTGATTGTCAGAGTCGATCCGCTCAACGATCCCGTGAACAGATCACCCGACCGCGAATCGCGGAACTGGAAGGCCGAGTTGTTCCGGTTCCACGTACCGAAATCCTGGAAAGTCTGAGTCGACTGGATTCCCATCGAGTTGGTGGATCGGATCTGATAGGTATCCATGTAGGTCCCGTCCGCGTCAATCGTGAAGACTTCGGCGAGCAGCTCATCGCTCGAGAATGAGCCCGACCCCATGAGTGCCGGCAGTTGCTGACCATTGAATGTGCGAAGCTGGTAATCCCCGGTAACGCTGCCGATTCCGTATCCGGTTATATCACTGCACGCGGCAGCGCTCCCGATGACTGCGAGGAGAGCCAGCCCGACTAGAGACTTTCTCATAATCGATTCCCGCCCTTGAAATGTTTTGCCGACCACGCAAGCTGCCGGCTGCTGATCGTGGTACCCGCTTGGAGGAACGAGGTTCTCGCGTTGCGCGTCATGCTGCGGTTGTGTCTCCGCCCAGCAGTGTGATGACCTCGCCGGTGATGTAGCTGGAGTCGGCGTTCGAAGCGAGAAAAACGTACACGGGAGCGATCTCCTCCGGTTGTGCGGGACGTCCCATCGCTGTATCTGCGCCGAACTGCTCCACGTCCTTCGCGGATTTGGCAGTGACATTGAGCGGCGTCCACACTGGACCGGGCGCCACGGCGTTCACACGAATTCCCTTCTCTACGAGGTTCTGCGCGAGCGACTTCGTGAATGCGTGCACCGCACCCTTTGTCGCCGAGTAATCGAGAAGATCCTTCGAGCCCTCGAGGCCGGTGATGGATCCCGTGTTGATGATCACACTTCCCTTCTTCAAGCGTGGAAGCGCGGACATCACCATATAGAAGTATCCGAAGATGTTCGTTCGGAACGTCCGCTCCAGTTGCTCTTCACTCAGTTCTTCCAACGAATCCTGATTTCTCTGGAAGGCAGCATTGTTCACAAGAATGTCGAGCCCGCCGAGCTCGGCTACAGTGCGCCGTACTGCCTCTTCGCAGAATTCCCGGCTGGTGACGTCGCCGGAAATGAGCAGCGCACGACGACCTTCGTCCTCGATCGCATCCCTTGTCTCTTCTGCATCGATCTGCTCTTCAGGGAGGTGCACGATGGCGACATCCGCGCCTTCTCTCGCGTAGATGTGCGCAACTGCGCGGCCGATTCCAGAATCGCCTCCGGTGATGAGCGCGACGAGCCCCTCGAGCTTTCCCGCCGGTCGATACGTCGGCGCCTGATACTTCGGCCTCGGCTTTAGAAGTGCCTCGAGCCCCGGCTCGTCCTGGCGTTGCTTCGGCAGCGGCGGCTCGACGTACGATTCGATTCTTCTAACCTGCTTCTTTATCGTCGCTGATTTCCGCGCGCGCGTTTTCTGTGTCCGTTTCTTGATCGCCATTCTTTGCCTCCTGATCGCTATGCATCAGCAGGGCAAACCCCGTTCCCCAGCCCGTAGTTGATTCACTTTTCGCAGTAAGTTCCCGCTTCGCAGTTTGTTCGCAGTTCGCAGTATTTTCCGACCTATGTCCTTAACCGTCCGCTTCCTCGGCACTTCCGCCTCTCGTCCGACCGTCGAACGCAACGTTACCGCCCTCGCGATGATTCGCGAAGGCGAGACGCTGCTGTTCGATTGCGGCGAGGGAACACAGCGCCAGATGATGCGCTACGGAATCAGCTTCTCGCTTCGCGACATCTTCTTCACTCACATGCATGCTGATCACATCCTCGGTGTCATCGGCCTGTGCCGCACGATGGCGCTGCAGGGACGACAGGAAGAAATGAATCTCTGGGGTCCCGCAGGAAGCGATGAGCTTCTTCAGCGCGCGATCGCGATCGGAACGGAGAAGCAGCACTTTCCGATCAAGGTTACTGAGCTCGCGCAGGGAGACGAGATAAAGCGAAACGGTTATCGCATCCTTGCGTATCCGGCATCGCACGGAGAACGGATTGCGCTTGGCTTCGCGCTGATCGAGGAAATCCGGTTGGGCCGTTTCAATCCCGATCGCGCGAGAGAGATGGGAATCCCCGAAGGACCACTGTGGGGAAAGCTTCATCGTGGAGAGACGGTCACGCTCCCCGATGGTCGAGAGGTTTCATCGTCTTCGATCGTCGGATCCGCGCGCCCCGGACGCCGGGTGGTTTACTCCGGTGATTCACGTCCGTGTCAGGCGACGGTGGATGCGGCAAAAGACGCCGATCTTCTGATTCACGAAGCGACCTTCGCAGACGAGGAAGCGCCGCGCGCTGTCGACACCGGCCACTCTACCGCACGAGAGGCGGCTGAAGTCGCACGAGCCGCCAACGTGAAGCAGCTCGTGCTCACGCACCTCTCGGCGCGCTATTCAATGAATGCGGCGGAGCTGATTGAGGAAGCGCGAGCTGTGTTCGAGAACACGACTGTTGCTAGAGATGGGATGGAGATAGAAGTGCCGTTTGCTCCGGAGACGGACAGCGAAGCGGGTTAGCGCTTTGCCAGCTCTTTCCTGACTGTTCTTGGATCAGGTCCGGACAACGGAGTGCTGCCCATTGAGATCGGCATCGACCTTCTGAACAGAAGCGCGAGAGAATCGCGATTGAGTTGTTTCATCACGGCGTCGGGAGCGACCGAGGCGGTGACGCTTCGAGCTTCCGGCCCATGCCACTGGAGCCAGGCGTAGCGATCGAGCCGCGCCGTGCGTCCGCCGGGATGATGAAAAACGATCATCGAGTTGCTCGAGCCGGGAACCTTCACCTCGACTCCCCAGCGTACGCCATCCGGCCCGTCGAATTCCTTGATGGCGCGCATCAGCTCACCTGTACCTGAGACAGCGGGCGTCTTCCCGCAAATCCTGCGTCTTCCTCGTGCCAGTATCGGACGCTGTCTTCGCCGAGCTGCCAGCACAGGAGCACCGGACGTCCATCGATCTCACCAGGAAAATCTATCAGACCAGTATCCAGCCCCTTCACTATTACGCCGAGCTCCGCTGCTTCCGCAATGTAGCCCTCGATCTCGTGGGCAAGCCGCTCGGCCTCCTGTTGCAGTTGATCCGCAGTTTCATCAGGACTGTCGGCGCTCGCACGCAGCGAAGCGATCTCGAACTGTCTGACGGTATCCTGCCACTTGAGATAATCGCGAACTGCGTCGCTCGCGATACGACGAACGAGTGGCAGCATTCGGTTGGCATCATCGACTGTGAAGTTCTTGCGCATCGAAGGGAATCCTGCGCAGACGACATGCACATTGCAACTGCCCGGAGCTACCTCCCTTCGGCTTTTCTCTCCTCGAGTCTCCTGCGCCGCCGCTCCCTCGCTGCTTCGTATCGTCTCTTCTCGTCTTCGGTTTCCGGAATAAGAGCCGGAACGGCTATGGGCTTGCCGGTCAGATTGTCGATCGCGACATACGTGAGATAGCAGGAGTTCGTGTGTCGACGGACACGCGTGATCATGTTCTCCGCCTCTACCCGAACGCCAACCTCCATCGACGTTCGGCCGACGAAGTTCACGCTCGCCTTCATTATTACGAGCTCACCTACGCGGATCGGCTCACGGAAGTCGACGCGATCGACAGACACCGTCACGCAGCTCGCGCCGGCGTGACGGATCGCCGACACGGCAGCAGCCGTATCCATCATCGCGAGGATAACGCCGCCGAAAACGTTGTTGAGGTTGTTGGAGTGCTGCGGCATCATGAGCTGCGTCGTCTCGTGCCGCGTCTCGCTTACACTGCGGGCACCACCCTCACTCACTGCGTATGCGCGCGACCCAATCCGCGAATGCCGTGGCGCGACACGAGCTGGATTCGTTCGTCGTCCGAGATCGCGCCATCGAACGCCTCCGAGATTGCATCGCGCACCTCGCGCTCGAGCCTCGGCTCATCGAGCCAGAAGATTCGCGGCCGCCGCGATCGAATGTGGCCGAGTGGCCATTCACGGCGCCCCGCGCGGAGGACCAGCTCGGTCTGGCCGCGCTCTGCGTCGTAACGGGCAACCACCTCGTAGCCGGCATGCTTCCACTTGACGTCATGGCCGCTCGCGATTCCGCCGTCGTCGATTGCCGCGGTATCGTGGGCAATTACCGACGCAGCGACCGGCTTTCCGAATCGTACATCGATGATGCCGCGAGCCGTGTCCGCTTGCTCCATCTCCGTCGTTTCGATGAGCGAACGGTGAGTGTACAGCACGTACGGACCGAGCACGCCAACGATGTCGGCCTCACTCGAGGCCGCATACGCCACCTGGTCGTCTCCGTTTTCGTCCGGATCCAGCAGCCGCGCGGAGGGATGGTTGGAGAGGTACACCCGCTCCCACGTGTCCACCTGACGGTCTTCGAACAGGATAGTCGAATCGCCGGTAAGGAGGTCGCGCCGGATGATCGGCTCACGCGTGAAGACCGCATCCTCGTAGGAACGGGTCTCCTCCCCGACATATACCTCGTAGTACTTTCCTCCGACACGGGTGAGAACGAGCGGAGAGACACGCGCATGCACTCCGGCAGGCCCGCTGGTCACCCAGTAGGTCGCTGCACCGTCGGCGACGAGGAACTCACCGGCCGGCGGCGTGGCCTTGGGCAAAGAGCAGCCCACCACGGGAACTAGAAGCAGCACTCCGAGGTAACGCATGGGCGCCAAATATAGTGTATCATGGCTTTTTCACCCTCATCGAATTCGCGCAGTATTCAAATGAAGAGAGCCGGTCCGTTTTTCCCAATTCTGTTACTTGTTGCCGGATGTGCCGGCAGCCACGACGTCGCCGCCGCTAAGGCCCAGGGGGCCCTGGATTCAGTCGCCACATCCGCTGTCGGAGTCGCCGGTACCCCCTCCCCCACGCCTGCGGGGTCGCGTGCCCTGCCCGAGGAAGTCGTCACGCTGCGGACGAGCGTCGCGACACCGATCCGCGGACTCTACGTGAATCGGTTCGCTGCGCAGAGCACGAAGAAGATGAAAAAGCTGATCGGCATCGCCGACTCTACCGAGATCAATGCGCTGATCATCGACGTGAAGGACGAGTTCGGACTGAACTGGCACTCGAGCGATCCGCTGCTTCAGCAAAACGAAGGAAGGATGACCAAGGTCCCGAATCTGAAGGCGCTCGTCGATACGATCAACGCGCACGGAATTCTTCCAGTAGCGCGAATAGTTGTCTTCAAGGATTCGGTGGCGGCTCGCGTGAATCCTGCGCACGTCATTCGAAAGGCTGACGGCTCGCCGTGGCGCGATCACAAGGGACTCACCTGGGTGAATCCGTACGCCAACGCGATCTGGGAGTACAACTTCCGCGTCGCCGAGGAAGCGGTGAGAATGGGATTCGGTGAAGTGCAGTTCGATTACATCCGCTTTCCCGAGCCGTACAAGAGTCTCCCGGTGCAGGTATTCCCTGAGTCGAACGGACGAACGAAGCCCCAGGCGCTGGCGGAATTCCTCGCCGCAGCGAAGAAGCGAATCGACAAGCTCGGTGTGCGTACGACGGCTGACATTTTCGGGCTCGTCACGACAGTCAATGGACCGCTGGAGGTTGGCCAGGCGTGGGAGCCGCTGACGAAATCAGTCGACGTTCTCTTACCGATGGTGTATCCCTCGCACTATCCGCACGGAGCGTTCGGTATCGCGCGTCCGAACACGGAGCCGTACAAGGTCATTCATGCCGCGATTTCGCGCGCTCGTGTGCGAAACAAAGCGGTTGGCAGCAAGGCAGCCGACGTTCGTCCCTGGCTCCAGGCATTTTCCCTCGGTCCACCGAAGTATGGAGCGCACGAGATCGAGGAGCAGAAGCGCGCAGTCTATGATTCGGGATACGAGAGCTGGGTTTTGTGGCACCCCGGATCCACCTACGACGTCTTTCTGCCGGCTCTCGAGAAGACACTGGTCCAGCGAGCTA
>DATBRZ010000099.1:0-8335 GCA_036560025.1 Gemmatimonadaceae bacterium
CGGTGGTTTGGGATTTCGAACAGACAGTGGCGATTACCCTCAAGTCCGAGGCGATTAGTGAGCTTTTCGCGGGACAAGCCAGCGTCGCCTACATATATGATCGCGGACGTTGGATTGAGGTCATTACCGGAGATTGACGAAGAGTTTTGGTCATGATCTTCCGAACAATCATTGCGCTGTTGTTGGTCTCTGCGTATCCGGCTGCGGGACAGGATCCGGCTACGTTAAGGGATTCGCTCGCAGGAATCACCGAGAGAGGGCGGCTGCTCGCTGCCTATGATCAGGCAGCGTGGCACGCAACTGATGCGGTAATGATGCAAGCGCCAGCGAGTGAGGAGATTAGGGGGTACATCGCCATACGACGGAATCGAGCATGGACCGTTTTGTTTGGACGAGTGAGCAATGACGGGGAGTCATTCCTCGTTGCGTACGAAGCCAACGAAAACTCGAATGAGCAGAACGGTTTTTCCGTCAGACGGCACGCACCCGCAAAACTGGAGAAGGGCGACATCGCCGCTCGAGCGAGAGCGCTCGATCTCGCACGCGCGGATTTCGGTGTCCCCACTCGACCCTACAACGCCGCGATATTACCTGCCGGAAATGGCGAATGGTTTGTGTACCTTGTCCCGGCGCAAACGCGACCGGATGTCTTTCCACTCGGCGGAGATGTCAGGTACCGAGTGAGCGCGGACGGGCGACGGATTCTCATCAAGAGGCGGCTGCACAATTCGATACTCGAGTATGCAGAGCCGGCGTCATCGGACAAGGGCAAACCAGTCGCGCGGTTTCACACGGCTGTGCTGGATGAAATTCCCGAGGACACCGACGTATTTCACGTTCTCGTTCGACGGCCCCGGGTTCCTGAATACGTCCTGACGGACAAGTATGTCTATCGAATTGACATTTCAGGTCAGATCGGCGGGGCAGGCTCGCCCAAGGATGTGTTGGGACCTGATGGCCAGCTGCGCATTCGCTAGCGGCCTTTCGGAGCAGCTTGCATACCGGCTCTTAAAACGACCAGCTCACGCATGACATGCGATTAACCGGCAAAAGGATCGCGATTCTCCTCGCCGAAGGAGTCGAAGATCTCGAATTCTACGTTCCGCTCATGCGGCTTCAGGAAGAGGGCGCGGAAGTTCTCGCAGCGGCGCTCGAACTCAAACCGATTCACGGGAAGAACGGCCTCGAGATCGTACCTACGACACGTATCGATTCCCTCCGAAGTGACGACTTGTTCGCCGTTGTAGTTCCCGGCGGTTGGGCACCCGACAAGCTGCGTCGCCACACCGCAGTTACCGGCCTGATTCGCGATATGAATTCTCAGGGAAAGACGATCGCTATCATCTGCCACGGCGGACTTGTGGCAATTTCAGCCGGAATCGTGAAAAACCGCCGCGCTACCGGATCGCTCGGCATCAAGGACGACCTGGTGAATGCCGGCGCTGTCTGGGTCGACGAGCCCGCGTTTCGAGATGGGAATCTGGTCTGGGGAAGAATCGTCGCGGATATCCCCGCGTTCTGCCGCGAGCTGATCGCCGCGCTCTCGCCTTAAGCCTCCAATACTTCCGCGCCGAACAGATCGATCTGAGGCGCCTGCTTCGCCAGGCCGAGTGTGTTCATAACTGTGTCGATCCAGCCATCGCGGTCTGCCGGATCCAGCTGTAACACTTCCACGTTGAACGCGCTGAGCAGCTGATCGATTGTCACGTCGATCTCCGTCTGAAAAGTGCGGCTCACCGCGCGCGTTCCGTCGAACGACGGCGCCTCGAGCACCGGCACCTTGAACAGTGCATCGTAGCTGCGAATCCAGGCACCGACCAGCAGATCGAGCTCTCGACGGCGTCCGACGCGGGCAACGAGGTAAGCGTAGTTGTCGAGCACCGATCGATCGCAGACCACAACCTCGTATGTCGCAGCGGCTGCGATCTCTTCAGCGATTTGCGTATGAAGAATCCACGCCTGCGCAGCGGGCGTAGTCTCCTCGTTTATCGGCAACGGGCATCGCCGGGCGACTTCCTTCACGAGCTCCACGCCAAGATCGAGGCGTTTCAATTGCGAGGCCAGGTCGAAGCAGAGTGTCGTCTTCCCCACGCCGTGTGAGCCGACGAACGCGAGCTTGAGTCGTCGCCTGCCGAAGCCATCTGATGGGAGCAGCTCGCGGACACTCGTCATGGCAGGCAGACATTAACCGTCGGGACGGGTCGCGGTCAAACGCCGCCACTTCGTTCGTTGCAAATTCACGCAATGGCGACGTCGAGCGAGCCGTTAACCGCCCAATCCGCCCACTCAAGTCATGAAGCGCGCTCGGGGCTGGATCCCTGGGTTCGCGCAGACCTTCCCCCGCCACCAACGCCTCGGGGACTCGGTTGGATCGCAGTCGTAGGACCGGGAGTGATCGTCCTCGGCGCGTCCATAGGCAGCGGAGAGTTTCTTCTCGGACCTGCAGTGTTCGTTCGCCACGGACTTTCGCTGCTCTGGGCGACCGGATTCGCCGTTCTGCTTCAGACCGTGTTCAACATCGAGGTGATGCGATACACGCTGGCGACAGGGGAGCCGATCGTCACTGGCTTCATGCGAATGCGCCCCTCGTCGACCGCGTGGGCTTGGGCTTACTCGGGCTTCTACTTTCTCCAGTTCGGCTGGCCCGCGTGGGCGGCGAATGCAGCCGGCGCAATCTTCTTCCTCATTACGCGGAGAGTCGCGGGTCCGACCGAGGCTTCAGCGGTGTTTTACATAGGAGTCGCGACGTTCCTCTTGTGCGTCGCGATTCTTCTGGTCGGGCGCCGCATCGAGCGCACGCTCGAGGTGCTCAACTGGGTGATGGTCGTGTGCATTCTGGGCGGATTCGTCGTGCTCGATCTGCTCTTCGTTCCCTTTCACACGTGGATTGCAGCGGCTACCGGATTCTCCGGGTTCGACTCAGCGCAAGCCAGGTTTGACTTGCTGCCGCGCGGTGCTGATTTCTTCCTGCTCGCGGGGCTCGTTGCGTATGCCGGCGCAGGCGGTGTTGCGAACCTGACGCTCTCGAACTGGGCACGTGACAAGGGTTACGGGATGGGCTCTCGCGTCGGTTACATCCCCGGCGCTGTGGGAGGCGAGAAAGTGAATCTCGCGCATAGCGGATTCATGTTTTCGCCGGATGCGGAAGCCATGAATCGTTGGCGCGGGTGGTGGCGAATTATTCGCGCCGATCAATGGGGCGTGTTCTTTACGGGTGCGTTGCTCGGAATGGCGCTCCCCGCCCTGCTCTATGTCACGTTCCTTCCGCGCGGCACTGACATTCGAGGACTCGGGATCGCCGCCGCACTCGCTGCGAGCATGGGAGAACGACTTGGACCCGTGCTCGCGATCTCGGTCGCCTTCCTCGGTGCCTGGCTCCTGTTCAAGACTCAGCTTGACGCTGTCGATGGAATGACTCGCGCCGTGACGGATATTTTGTGGACCGGCAGCCGGCGCATTCGCGCGTGGCGCGGCGGAGATGTGCGAGCTGTGTACTACGCCGTGCTTGCAGCGCTCGTGATCTGGGGTGTTACCGCACTCCGTCTCACGCAGCCAATCGTGTTGCTTCAAATGGCGGCAAACGTCGCGGGATTCGTCCTGATCATCTCATCCATTCAGTTGCTTTACGTGAACACCCGCCTTTTGCCGGTGGAGCTTCGCCCGCCGATGTGGCGCCGAGCGGCGCTTGTGGTGACCGCCCTCTTCTATTCGTTTTTCCTCGCGCTTTCAATCCGGAGCTTCATTTGATACTGGCTCTCCTGGTATTGACCGGTTTCGCCGCTCTCATCTGGGGTATACTCGCGTTCAACCGGCTGGTCCGTTTGCGCAATCAGGTTCAGAACGCGTGGGCCGACATCGATGTCCAGCTCAAGCGCAGGCACGATCTCGTGCCGCAGCTGGTCGATTCGGTGAAGGGCTACACTGGCTACGAGCGCGGAGTTCTCCAGGCCGTCACCGAGCTCAGAAGCCAGGCGGTCTCATTGCGGAGTCCCGCGCGACTAGGTGAAGTCGAATCGGCGCTCGCGCAGTCGCTCGGTCAGTTGTTCGCTCTCAAGGAGGCTTATCCAAATCTCAAAGCCAATGAGAATTTCCTTCAGCTGCAGCGCGATCTCGTCGAGGTCGAAGACAACCTTCAGTACGCGCGCCGTTTTTACAACGGCGCCGTGCGTGATTTGAACACGACGATTCAACGCGTGCCTGACGCGTTCGTTGCAAGAAGCTTCGGATTCAGCGAAACCGAGTTCTTCCAGGCCGACGCCGAGGATCGAGCCAGCGTAAAGGTGGATCTTTCGTGAAGTCGCTCGCGCTCGCGATCACTGCGCTCATTGCCACACAACTCAGCGCACAGGAGCGCATTCGATCCTACAATGTCCACCTCGACGTACGCGCCGACGGCAGCCTCGACGTCACTGAACAGATAACTGTGCACGCGGAAGGTCAGCAGATCCGGCGTGGGATCTATCGCGACTTCCCCACGCGCTATCGGGATCGGTACGGCAATCATGTTCGCGTCGACTTCGCGATGATCGGCGTTGAGCGCGACTCCCGTCCGGAACCGTGGTTTACGGAGCGCATGTCGAATGGAATCCGCATCAATACCGGCAACGACAACTTTCTGCCGGTGCCCGCGGATTACACCTACACGCTCCGCTACCACACGACGCGCCAGCTTGGATTCTTTGCGGACCACGACGAGCTGTACTGGAATGCCATCGGCACTGGGTGGATTTTTCCCATCGAGTCGGCAGAGGTCGAGGTCCGCGTTCCCGCGCCTGTTCCGACGAATCGCATGACGGTCGAAGCCTACACCGGACCGCAGGGAGCAAAAGGCAGCGGGTACATCGCCGAGATCATCGGGCCCGGCGTTGCGCGCTATCGCCTCACTCAGCCCCTCGGGCCGAAAGAAGGATTCACGATCGTCCTGACATTCCCGAAGGGGATAATCGCTCCACCGAAGGACACGCAGCGAGTGGGGTGGTTCCTGCGCGATAATCGCGGCGTCCTTGTCGCGCTCGCCGGGTTGATCATTCTGCTCGCCTACTGTGGTCGTGAATGGGGCCGCGTCGGCCGCGATCCGCAAAAAGGAATCATCATCGCGAGGTATGAGCCACGTGACGGTCAGACACCGGCGGGTCTCAGATTCCTGAAGCGTATGGGTTACGACACCCGCTGCTTCAGCGCCGATGTTCTTGCGCTTGCCGTCGCCGGCCGACTTCGAATCAATCGAGAGAAGCGCTTCTTCAAGGACGAGTGGAGGCTGGATCGCGCAGACGGGACTTCCGCGAAGCCTGTATCGACTGGACAGCAGACACTCCTGGCCTCGCTCTTTCCCGGCGGCAAGGAAAGTCTGGTGCTGAAGGACAAGAACGCCGCAATCGTCCAGAGCGCGCGCAGCGCGCACACGAAAGCGCTCGACGCAGAGTATCAGCCCGTCTACTTCAACCGAAATGGGAAGAAGGTCGCTGTCTCCTTTCTGATCGCGATAGTGACAGGAATAGTCGCATTTGTAGGCTCCGGCGGTTTCGGAATTCCGGTGATCGTCGGCGTGATAGTGATCATGCTCGTGACGCTGATTGTTTTCGCCCGACTGATTCGAGCTCCGACGCTCGAGGGACGCAAGCTCCTCGACGAGATAGAGGGACTCAAGCTCTATCTCGGAGTCGCCGAGCGCGACGAGCTCGCGCGAATGCCGGGGCCGGATCAGCCACCGGTTCTCGACGCAGAGCGGTACGAAGCACTGCTGCCGTTCGCAGTAGCACTTGATGTCGAGGACGCGTGGACGAAAAAGTTCACGGCCGCTGTTGGTGCGGCCGCCGCTGCCGAGGCCGCTTCGCGGATGAGCTGGTACGGCGGTCAGGGACAGGTCACCAATCTGGGCGACTTCAGTCGCTCGATCGGGTCGAGTCTGTCTTCGCAGATTTCTTCGGCGTCGAGCCCACCGGGGAGCAGCTCCGGCGCCGGAGGCGGTGGCTCATCCGGCGGTGGAGGTGGCGGTGGCGGCGGAGGTGGACGCTGACGCTCGCAAACGAGCAATCAGGGGTTTTTTTCCGGAGTGCAAATGACGATTTCAGAGACGCTGCTGCCCGAGTTCGATCAGGAGATGGTGCATACTCGCAGGGTGGTGGAGCGAGTCCCGACCGATAAAGGCCAATGGAAACCTCATCCGAAATCGTTCTCGCTTGGCCACCTGACCCAGCTAGTGTGCTGGATGCCTGGCTGGATTGCCAACACGCTGAAGGAAACCGAGCTCAACCTGGTCGGCAGCTCACCGTACAGCTATGAGAAGACGGAAGACCTTCTCGCAATGCTCGACAAGAACGTCAAGAAAGCGCGTGAAGCGATCGTCGCGAGCAAGGACGACGATTACAAGGTCGATTGGTCTCTCAAATTCGGCGACCGTGTAGTGTTTACTCAGCCACGTGCCGAAGTTGTTCGGACTCACATCAATCATCTCATCCACCACCGCGGCCAATTGACGGTGTATCTGCGGCTGATTGATGTGCCCCTCCCGGCGATTTACGGACCGAGCGCGGATGAGCGAGTACCGGGCTTCTAGCTGTTTCGCATTGCCTACATCCCTTCAACGATGCGCTGAAACCTCGGAATGTCGCGCAGCGAATTCAGGTCGGAATCATGCTCCACCCAATCCTTCTGGCCGTATCCCTTGTCGACCGCCTTCTCGAGGCAGTTGAGCGCTTCAGTAGGATTACCTAACAAGGCGTACATGCAGGAAATGTTGTAAAGAAGCAGCGGATCATCAGGGTTGATCGTCAGAGCACGCCGCGCGTAGTCGGTAGCCGCCTCTCTCTCCCCGAGGTTGGCCGCCATGGTCGCGCCAAGCTGGCAGGCACGGGCGTCATCCGGATTAAGTGCCAGCCGCTCATCTATGAGACGGAGCGCCTTGCGGCTTATCGCGTGTGCCTCGTCTTTCATTCCCATTCCGAGGTAGCAGGTCGAGAGAAATACCGGTGCCTGAAAGTCCTCGGGCCTCAATGCGCATGCCCTCTCGAAAAGCTTCGCGCCCTCCGCGAACTCGCCCTGAGCGATCCTCGCTCGCCCGTAGTGATACACCGCCTCGAATAACTTCGGATCGAGCTTCATCGCGAACTCGAACTCGCGCTCGGCTTCCGTGAAGCGCATGCTCAGCGAATGCGTCAGTCCGGATGCGAGATGCGCCTCGGCGAGGTCGGGCCCGAGCTCCAGAGCTCTGCGGCTCGCCGCGTTCCCCTGTGTGAGATTCTGCTCACGGGCGTCGCAATTCATGTAGAGAAGCGAGCAGCTGTCGGCGAGCCCCGCGTAGGCGAGAGCATAGTCGGGATCGATCTCGATCGCGCGCCTGAACATCTGCCTGGCGTACTCGAGCCCGCTGCGGCTCCACTGATGAATGAACTGCCGGCCGCGCAGATAGAACTCGTAGGCCTGGACATTTACGGATCGGTCCCGCTCGATGGCCTTCTTCTCGCCCTCGCTGAGTATCACGCGCAGCGCGTCGAATATCGCCTGCGAGATCTCGTCCTGGATGGCGAACACGTCCTCCATATCGCGATCGAATCGTTCCGACCACAGCTGGTATCCATCAGCGACGTTGATCAGCTGAGCGGCGATCCGGAGCTTGTTTCCCATCTTGCGCACGCTTCCCTCGAGAACCGTCGAAACTTTCAGCTTCCGTCCGATCTCGGTGATGTCCTCGTTCTTTCCCTTGAAGGCGAAAGACGACGTTCTCGATGCAACGCGAAGGGACTGGATCTTGGACAACGCGTTGATCAGCTCCTCCGCCATTCCATCCGTGAAGTACTCGTTCTCGGTGTCGGCGCTCATATTGGCGAAGGGGAGCACCGCCACGGACTTGGCAGCGGACACGATCGCCTGCGGGAGTGACGCAGTGTCGGTCGGCGTAGCCAGTATTTCGCTGCCGAGCGCCTGCGCGAAGAGCGCCGTCGTTGCGAAGCGGTCGGAAGGGTCTGTTGACATCGCTCTCGTCACCGCCCGCTCGACGTGGTCAGGTACGCTGCCGCGGACGGTTCGGAGCGGCGCAGCTGTATCGGTGAAACGCTTCGACATCACGAGCGCTGCGGTCGATCCGCTGAACGGGCGCTCTCCCGCAAGCATCTCGTAGAGAACGCAGGCGAGACTGTACTGATCGCTCTGGCCGTTGAGGTTTGTTTCACCGGCCGCCTGCTCCGGGCTCACATATGCCGGAGTTCCCACCACCATCCCCGTTTGTGTGAGTATCTCATTCGAGGCGGCGCTCACGGCCTTCGCGATGCCGAAGTCCATGACCATTGCCTCGCCCTCGTAGAGCATCACGTTTTCCGGCTTGATGTCCCGGTGAACG
>DATBRZ010000100.1:0-15364 GCA_036560025.1 Gemmatimonadaceae bacterium
AAGCGATGTCGCGCCGGATGGCGATCGAATCGGGGCCGAGATTCGTGCTTACATCCGATGAACGGTTGACGCGACCGGCGCAGGCCGACAGAGCGATCACCGCGATCGCCAAAACTGCTCTCAGATTCAAATAACTCATTCGCGAATGATAGAAGGGCGCACACGACAACTACAACATCGAAAATCAGAGTGCGATCTCTGATTTTCGATGTTGTAGTTGTCAGGGTACAAAGAGGTACTCGTGCGCCCCCGACGGAAACCGTGCATCCGGCAGGGAGACGGTAACCGTCCGCGATTCAGCCGGGTACAGCTTGCAATCCGGAACCGCTCCGGCCGTGGTTGTCCCACTTATGAGCCTGACCGAAATGCCGCATGCGGCTCCCCAGTTGTTCCCAACGAGGTAAGCTTCGGCGATCGTCGCGACCTTGTTCCCCGGTGCGGGCAGAGTTGCCGGTAGCGGCTTACCGTCGACCGATACCGCTCGGAGTCGCACGAACACGCCGGGCCCGACTTCGCCGCCGCAGCCTGCAAGTGCCGCAACCGCCAACGCTAATGCGAGTAATCGAATTGCTGGTACGCTCATTGAATTCGGAAGGAAAGATGAGACAGGGAGAACAACCGTCAATCCGTTGAGCACCGATTCCACCGTCGGTCTTCCGCTTCTTCAGGAGGCACCGACTTATCCGGCGCTTCCACCCGGCACCTCACGCGGCGTGGATCGGTTTGCTGCTGCGGTCGTGAGCCTCGGACTCATAGCGGCAGTCGTGATCGCGCTTCCGCACAAACCGTTCGAGCTCGACCGATACTTCGTGCCCAAGGAGCTCGTACTCCACGTCGTCGCTCTGATCCTTATAGTCGCCGTTCTATCTCGAAGCAGATCGTTCGACCTCGATGTCGCCGACAAACTCATCGGCGTCTTTCTCGCATTCAGCGCAGTTTCAGCGCTGTTCGCGACCAATCACTGGCTCGCGCAACGCGCACTCGCGGTGAGCATCTCGAGCGCGATCGTGTACTGGAGCGCCCGTCGGCTGGGCGTCGAGATGCGGCGGCCTCTCATGTTCGCTGCCGCCACCGCTGCTTTTGTCGCTGCCGCTTCGGCACTCGCGCAGGCGTACGGCGTCGAGAGTGAATACTTCACGCTTGCCCGCGCACCCGGCGGAACACTCGGCAATCGCAACTTCATGGCGCACATTGCGGCGATCGGACTGCCGGCGATTGTGTGGTCGACTGTAACTGCGCGGAGGCCCGCCGGAGCGCTCATTGGAAGCCTGGCGGGGGGGATCGTTGCAGCGGCGCTCGTGTTGTCGCGGTCGCGCGCGGCATGGCTCGCCGTAGGTGCCAGCGCGATCGTGCTGATTCTTCCCGTGCTGGTCGCGCGAAAGTACGGCGTCGCGGGTGACGTTCGGGGACGTTTCGCGCGACTTGCGCTTGCCATGTTGATCGGAGCGCTACTCGCTGTGGCTCTGCCTAACGAGCTCAACTGGAGCAGCGAGTCGCCCTATCTCGATTCAGCGCGAGGCGTTGTCGACTTCAGAAAGGGGAGCGGGAAGGGACGCGTTGCGCAATATCGAAACACGCTCGGAATGGCACTGGCAAATCCGGTTCTTGGCGTGGGCCCCGGAAACTGGGCGGTGCGATACCCCCGCTTTGCGCCGGCCAACGACAAATCATTGGCCGATGATGGAATGACGGCAAATCCGTGGCCGAGCAGCGACTGGGCAGCGTTTGTCTCCGAGCGAGGCTTCTTCGCGACATTTGCACTGTTCGGTGCCCTCGCTGCGATTTTTTTCGGCGCGTTTCGAGGCTGGGCAACGCTCGCGGATCGCGATGCGGTAATGGCGAGACTCGCGTTGATAGGAACGCTGACGGCGGCGATGGTGGTGAGCGCCTTTGATGCGTCATTACTGCTCGCTGCGCCGGCGATGCTCGTCTGGACCATGCTAGGTGCAACGGCGGGACCGCGGAGAAATCCAAGCGCGCGGACTTTGGCTCCGCGGACGCGAACGATCCTCATGCTCGCTACGGTATTCTTCGGCGCTACATCGGTCGCCAGAAGCGCGGCGCAGATGGTAGCGATGAATTCGGTTGGAACGGGTGGTCGCACGGCGGGCTGGGTCGCAGCCGCAGCGTGGGACCCGGGCAGCTACAGAATCAACTATCGAGTTGCCGAGCTTTATGCGCGTCGCGGCCGTTGTGGCATGGCGCGTCCGTACGCCCGCCGGGCAGCTCAGCTATTTCCGAACTCGCCCGCAGCGAAGCGTATCGTTCGACGCTGTGGCCGGTGACCTACCGGCCAGCGAACTTCTAGCGCTTTCGCCCGGAAGATAAGAGATGTAAAAAGCGACTCCATCCCGCAGCGGTCGTAAACCACGCCGGCTCGTTGTTTGCGCGCAGCCGCTGCTCGGTCAAGCTGATTGTTCTTTTGACATGTGACGCAGTGGCTCCGTTACGATTGTCCGTTCCCGAAAGTGTATCCTCGATCAGCGCGCTTTCGATCACCTGATCGCGAGGTGGATTCGCGACGCCTTCGTTGAGATTGCTCTGCATAGTGGTGTCCTGGATGTTTGTCATGTGGTAGCCGGCTCTTCGCTTAGAGCCGATCTGCCGATCGTCATCTCGCGAGGACTTTGCCATAGTCCGAGCGGTTGCAGCGCGTGATGCGAGATGAAGCCGCAATGCTCGCACACGATCATGATGGCGGGGATCGTAGTCCCCTCGCCGCCGTTCCGCTGAATGGTCGATTGAACGTGGATTCTCGTGTATTCGCTGACCGTCCACTGGCTGTCACTGCACCTGGGACAGGTTCCAACGCCTCGCGCCTTGAGTGCGTCCACGATGTTCTTTCTTTCCTGTGGCGAAACGCCTTTGTAGTCAGTCATAGCTGCTCCTGTTGAAGTCGGAATCCGCCTGATGTCGGCTTGTGGCGGTCATCAGAGTGCGGTTGGAACGGATTGGGCAATTGTGGCGCTGGCTGTGAGGGGGCGTCGCCAGTAGCGCCGAGTTATGTCTGCTTTACCTGGGGCAGATAGGGCGCGGGCTGGTGGGGTACTCCCGCGCATTGAGATCAAACTCCTTAATGAAAGCTGGCCGATGCACCTCTCAATAGCAAACTTCCCTAACACCTTGGTGTCATTCCCCTTGAAACGTGCGGCAAGGCCATCAAGCCATTCCCGACTGGTCTTGTCGGGATTGTTTCTCCCCGCTAGGTTCCGCGGCATCGACAACCGATACACAACTCCTTCTCTGCATCAGATGCGTTTGCAAACGGTTTTTGTCTTGTGTCTCGTTCCGGTCGTAGCCCCGGTCGCGCGCGCGCAGCACGGATACGAGTTCGAGGTCTATTCCACACATATATCGGCACCTAGCGCAACGACGATCGAGCTGCATTCGAACTTCGTTCAGGCAGGAAGGCGCGATGTTGATGAAGGCGTGCTGCCATCGCACCGATCTCTCCGATCAAGCTTCGAGCTGAGTCACGGCCTGACACGATGGCTTGAGGGCAGCGTGTACCTTATCGGTGCGGTCACGCGCGAAAGAGGCGCTGAGTACGTCGGCAATCGAGTTCGACTCACTGCTGTGGCGCCCGCGCGATGGAAGCTCCCGTTCGACCTTGGCGTCTCTCATGAGGTCGGTTACGCCCGGCCCGAGTATGCTGAGAGCCGATGGCGTTATGAGCTGAGTCCAATCATCGGCAAATCTTTCGGCCCCCTTCAGATTGTAGTCAATCCATCACTCGAAAGAGGGTTGGGACGCGGAGCCGAGCATGAGATTGAGCTCGAGCCTCGTGGTCGGGTGAGCTATTACTTTGGCGATGAGGCTGCGGTGTCGCTGGAGTATTACGGCTCGCTCGGACCCGTGACCACACCGGAGCCGACGCGCGAGCAGCGACATCAGCTTTTTGCGACAATCCAGACTGAGCTCTCCGAGCGTTGGGAGATCGGCTTTGGCGCGGGGCGTGGACTGACGCCTGAGAGCGATCGTACCGTCCTGTCGACGAAACTGGAGTTCCATTTCGGTCGGTAGCGTCCTTCCGGCAATCTTGCCATTCTAAAATGGTGCGCGACTGGATGGGTACTTACTCGAAGTCCGCGCACTAGAGCAGCCGCAAGGGTTCGTCACTCGAGAGGGGCGAGACTGATTTCGAGTCTTGCCCCTCTTTGCATGCAATCACATCTTCGGATGCCTCCAAGCACGACGGTGCTGAAGTACTCTCAACATCCCACCACGGAGTGTGTCATGTACAAGGAAGTCGCGTCGGTAGTTCCTCGCGCTCCAGAAATCGCCCGACAACGTTCTCACGTAATCCACCTGCTGATGGCTCTGTGCGCGTCGTTCATCTGCGCGCAGGCAGCAGCGGCACAGGCGACTTCGATTTCCGGCACTGTTGTGAGCGGATCGACATCAAATCCGATCCCCTCCGTTCAGATCCTCATCGCCGGAACGACAGTCGGAACAACAACCGATGGCAACGGCCGCTTTCGTCTCGGTGGACTGACAGGCGAATCAGTCACACTCGAAGTCCGCAGAATCGGATTTCGTCCTGCTCGTCAAACCGTCAGAGTCGGCGCTACCGACATTACGGTTTCTCTCATCGAGCAGTCGATCTCACTCGACGAGCTGGTGATTACCGGCACCGCCGGCGGTCAGGCAAGACGCGAGCTGGGAAACGCGGTCACGACAATCGATGCTGCGAATGTGACATCGCAGGGCACCGTCAACAACGTGCAGCAGCTTTTGAATGGTCGTTCGGCCGGCGTGTTCGTGATTCCTGCAACTGGAAACGTTGGAACCGGTGCACGCATTCGCGTTCGCGGCGCATCGAGCCTGTCGTTGTCAAACGAGCCGCTGATCTACGTCGACGGAGTCCGCGTCAACAGTCAGGTATCCACCGGACCGACCAATCAGGCATTCGGCTCATCGGAAATCTCGCGCATCAACGACATCAACCCAGATGACATCGAATCCATTGAGGTGATCAAGGGCCCGGCCGCGGCAACGCTATACGGTACCGAAGCGTCGAACGGAGTCGTGCAGATAATCACGAAAAAGGGGACGAGAGGACGACCCCGCTGGAATTTCTCCACGAGACAAGGCACAAACTACTTCCAGGATCCGGAAGGACGCTTCCGCATCAACTGGTTCCCGGTACCGAAAGCTGGTGGCGCTGCTGGGCAGCTCGATACGGTTTCGATCAATCTCATTGCCATGGAGGATGCACGCGGTACGCCGGTGTTCCAGCATGGTCGCATCAACGAATCCGATCTGTCCACGAGCGGCGGATCAGAGCTGTTCCGCTACTTCGCCGGCGTTGGATTCGAGGACTCGGAAGGAATGGAACCGGTCAACAAGTCGAAGCGCCGCACCGGACGACTCAACGTGACGGTCAATCCAAGCAAGACACTCGACCTCGGCCTCAACGTGGGCTACACGAACGGCAACGTTTCGCTGCCGTGCGAAGCGGGATGCGGTGGACGTACGCTTGGCGTCGTTAACGCCACTCCGCTCAACAACGTGCCATTGGCAAACGGCTCGCCGAATCCGCGACGCGGATGGAACAGCGGACTACCCGAGCAGTACGACGCCTATCTCGAGTTCTATCAGATGGTGGACCGCTTCACCGGCGGCATCCAGTTGAACCAGCAGCTCGCGAGCTGGTTCAAGCATCACCTCACCGCCGGAACGGATCGCACTCACGAGGAGAACAGCGAGCTCGGTCGTCGAACCGAAGACTCGCTCACGAAGGCGCTCCTCGGCATTTCGGGACTCGGGTATCGAGTGATGACGTTCCGCTCGATCAACAACTACACGGCCGACTACTCCGCGTCCGCTCTATTCGATCTGACGTCGATGATTCGATCCACGTCGTCGTTCGGCGCGCAGTACTATCGCAACCGTTATGAGATTTCGTGCGCCGAGGGTGCGCAGTTCCCCGCGGTCGGAATAACGACGGTTTCCGCAACTACGACAGCGAAGGCGACCTGTCACGACATCGAGGAAGACGCGACACTCGGTCTGTACGTGCAGGAACAGGTCGGCTGGAACGATCGGCTGTACCTCACCGCTGCCGTGCGCGCCGACGACAACAGCGCGTTCGGGCGAAACTTCGACCGCGTCTACTACCCGAAGTTCAGTGTGAGCTTCATTCCGATCGAAGGGTCGCTAATGCGCGCTCCGTTCCTCAGTGCCCTGAAGCTGCGCGCTGCGTATGGAGAATCGGGAAAGCAGCCGATCACGTTCTCCGCGCTGCAGACATATACGAGTGCGACAGGGCCGGGTGACGTTCCTACGGTCACTCAGCTGACGATCGGGAATCCCGATCTTGGACCGGAGCGGAGCAAGGAAATCGAGCTCGGCTTCGATCTCGGTGCATTCCAGGACCGCGTTGGCGCCGAAGTGACCTGGTATCGCAAGCGTACGATCGACGCGATTCTGGATCGCGAGATCGCTCCGTCGATTGGCGTTCCGGGAGTTCAGCCGTTCAACGCCGGCTCGGTTCGCAACAGCGGTCTCGAGCTGCTGCTCAGAGCGACTCCCATCATCTCTCGACGAATCAGCTGGGACGCGAGCTTCAGCTACGCGACCAACAACAACAAGATCGAGGATCTCGGCACTCCTGCGGACATTCTCGAGCTGCGCCGTCAGACGACGTGCCCCGGATACGTTGCCGGCACGAGCGATCCGGCGTCATGCAGAGTCGATGATTTCGTTCTCGCCAGCACCGGGTCTTTGCCACCGAGACACCAGGTCGGTTTCCCGGTTGGCTCGTACTTCTTCAAAAAGGTTGTCTCGGCGACGATCACCCCGGCGGGAACCGCGACCGATGTGATGTGCGACAACGGCACGGGTGGAGCAGTCGCCTGCGCGAGTGCGCCCGTCGTGTTCCTCGGCCGAACGACGCCGCACATCGAAGGGTCAGTCAACAACGCGTTGACGCTGATGAAGAATCTGCGAGTGTCCGCTCTCGTCGACTTCAAGCGCGGATACGTGAAGATCGACGGCAGCCAGCGCTTCCGTTGCGTGGTGAACCGTCGCTGCCGGGAATGGTACTTCCCGCAGGAGTACGATCCGGCGCTGATCGCCAGTCTCAAGGCCGGCACGGATGTGCTACCCGACGGTTACATCAACGACGCCAGCTACACGAAGCTCCGCGAGGTCGCGCTGCAGTACACGCTGCCGGCTTCGATCAATCGTTTCGGCCGGTTCAGCCGGGCGGTGATTGGAATAGCTGGACGCAACCTTCACACGTGGACGAAGTATCCCGGGCTTGATCCGGAAGCATTCTTCCTCGGAGGGACCAGAGGCGGCGGATTCGCACTGTTCGATCAGACAACGAATCCGCAGGCAACGCAGTGGGTCGTGAACCTCAACCTGGCCTGGTGACCCATGCGAAACCAAACATCAAACAGAGACCTCGCGACAATGTTTGCGATCATACGCCGACCCGCGCTGCTCGCAGCGACCGCGCTATTCGCGATTGGATGCAAGTCGCTGGAGAATCCGCTCGATGTGGAAGGCTCCAGCCGTATTCCCGCAACTGCTGTAGAGACTCCGGCGAACGCACAGCTTCTCGTTGACGGTGCCGTTGCAGACTTCGAGTGTGCATTCGCCGCATATGTCGTTCAAAGCGCAACTGTCGGTGAAGAGTTCATCTATGCGCAGCAGACCGCCGATCGCGTTCCTGCGGATCGGCGTAACGTGCTGACCACTGACACACGTTACGTGGGTAACTCAACCAGTGGATGCATCAATCTCGGCATCTATAGTCCGCTGCAGGTTGCGCGAGCGTCGGCAGAGAACGTCCTCAACTATCTGAAGGGATGGACCGACGCCGAGGTGCCGGTGAACCGCACGCGACTGATCAGCATCGCTGCGGCGTACGCCGGATACTCGTACGTGCTGCTCGGGGAAGGGTTCTGCACGCTTGCGTTCTCGAAGATCAATCCCGATCGCTCGATCGCCTACGGTGGTGAGATCTCGCGCGACAGCACCTTCAAGATCGCGATAAACCTGTTCACAGAAGCCATCGCTGCTGCGACCACTACCGGGAACACTGAGATACTGCGAATGGCGTACGTAGGACGCGCCCGCGCAAAGCTCAACCTTGGCGACTACGCCGGCGCCAAAGCCGACGCTCTTCTCGTCCCCTCAGGGTTTGTGAAGAACGCAACGTATTCAGCGACTGTCGGGCGGCGGAACAATCTGGTTTGGGCCGACAACGCGGCGGCCAACCGGTCCAGCTCGATTGGCGAGCCGTATCGGAGCATGACGGGCGATCCACGAGTCCCTGTGACGTCGACAACCACGACGAGCGCGACTGGAATCAGGCATTTCTTCCAGACGAAATACACCACGGTATCCGATCCCATTCCGCTAGCGACGTATGAAGAAGCGCAGCTGATCATCGCCGAGGCGGAGATACGCGCGGGCAATCTTGCAGCGGCGCTTCCCATTCTTACTGCTGAGCGTACGCGTGGTGCGCAGGGTGCATTCGCGGGCACCACGCAGGCGGAATACCTGGCCGAGCTGATCGACCAGCGCCGCCGGGAGCTCTTCCTCGAGAGCCATCACCTGGGCGACATAATCCGCTACAATCTCACGCTGTCACCTCCAGCGGGAACACCGTATCACTTCGGCGGAACCTACGGCAATCAACGCTGCTTCCCGCTTCCCGCATCGGAGCGGCTGAACAATCCGTTAATAGGAAGCTGAACAGGGCGGTTACGGGGGTACGGGGTACGGGGTATGGGTTACGGGCTGAGTGATTACCCGAAGCTCGTACTCGTACCCCGTCACCCGTTACGGTAGTCTTACGATCTTTCCCATGAAGAGGATCGTTCCGGAGAAACGTTCCCGGATGACGAAGATGAACGGACGATCGACGCGGATGATGACGGTTTGCGGAACTGATGTCAGGCCGATGCCGACGCTCGTCGCCGCTGCGGCCTCGGTTCCTTCCTCATTCACATCGACGAAGGTTTTCTGCTTGACCTTCGTGATATAGAGGTGCTCGCCCATTGGCGACATTCTGGTGAAGTTGGCGTGATCGCCCTCAAAGGCGATGCCCATTCCGAGACTGGTTAAATCGTCGTTGAGCAATCGTTCCCAGGTGAGCTTGAATCGGGGAAGGTAAAGGTCGGTCTTTTGTTCGGTGAATGACTGCTCGAGTGTGTTCCAGTTTGCCTGGGTAAGAGACACCGCGACCGCGTTCACATCCACACCCTGATTCGGCAACACGACAGTCATCGCGAACGCCGAGTTTCCGTACAGCAGGTCAGCGGCGATGTAATCCGCGCCTCGCGCGATTCTGAGCGTGGCGGATTGACGCATCAACGGGACATCAGTCGATGTCCCGTCGTACGCGTGAAAGGGTTCAGACACGGTCTTCGACTTTTCGAACTGCTTCTGCCAAATACCCTTGAAGTAGATCGCGTTGATGAGAAACATCACTTCCTCGTCCGCGATCGCATCGAGGATCTTCGGGATCTTCGTGTTCGTGCTGGTGTTGACCCACGAATTTATCGTGGCGAGCGCGGAAGGGCTTCTGAAATCGAGCCCTGCAACCTCCGCGTCGAAGAATGTCTTGCTCTCGGTCAGGAACGAAGCGTTGAACGGGAACGTTTTCTCGTACCAGATCGAGTTTGCAATGCGGAAGTCCGTTGATTTGTCGAGTCCGCGAAGAAGCGCGATGAGAGATTTGTAGCCTTCGTTAACCTCGTCTCTCGTCGCGTCGCCGAGTCGCAAGGCTCCATGCATTGCGTCGTACGTCGTGCCGGCCGCGCCGTTTGCAGTCATGCCGAGCGCCATCGATGCACTGAGAGGCGACACGAACACATTGCTGTCGCGCTGGGATGCATTGATCTGCCTCAGCAGATCGAACGCGAAGGTGTTGCTTCCACTGATGAGCTTCTGCTCCGCTCCTGTCAGCTGCCGCGGAAGCTCGGTGATGGTCGATGAACCCGGCCCGTTCGGATCGGAGCAAGCGAGGGTAGCGAGTGCAACGGGAACGAGAGACCTGCGCACACCAATCAGAGTCATGGTGCCTCCTCGAAGGTGGTTACCCGCAAGATACACTGCGGGTCAAAAAACGATTAACTAGTCCTTAGGGTTTGTCGCCCACACCGTCACTTCAGTTATCAGTGCGCGGTCCTCGATTTCGATCAGCGATGCGATTGCCTCGGCGATGTCCGCGCCAACGAGCTTGGAGGGATTGCTCCTTCGCGCCTTTCGGCCGGAGCTCGTAAAGAAATCAGTCTGCACTTCACTGGGATTCACCTGCATTACGCGCACGTTGCTCGTTCTGAGCTCGGCTCTCCACGATTGGGTAAGACCTGATAACGCGAACTTGGTCGACGTGTATGGACCGGAGCCGGGACCGCCGCGCTGTCCGGATGTCGACACGATGTTGATGATGTTCCCCTTCTGCTCCCTCACGAAGTGTCTCGCTGACTCGCGGGCAACAAGCGTTGCGCCGAGCACATTGGTCTCCCAGACGTTGCGAAATTCAGCGGCATCGGTTTCGAGGAGCGTCGCGAAGTATCCGAATCCTGCGTTATTGACGAGCACGTTGTAACCGCCCAGCTCGCGGATGACCTGCTGTACCATCTTCTTCACATCCTGCTCGCGCGATACGTCCGCTACGATTCCAAGCACACCGAGCTCACGCGCTGCATTGCGCAGCTTGTCGGGATCGCGCCCGCATATCGCTACGGCCGCGCCCCGATCGTGAAATAGTTTCGCGGTGGCGTAGCCGATTCCGGAGCTTCCACCAGTTACGAGCGCCTTGACCTCATCGATGTTCACAGGTGCCGCCTCCCTCGCGATTCAAACGATCGCCGGTTGCCGCTGCACAAACGAGTCCGCCTCCACGCCCTCGATGCTCCACCGCTTTCGCATCGCATCTGCTATGCGCTCTGCTGCTTCGTGCGGCGCAACGGCGACCAAAGTAGGTCCCGAGCCGCTGAGCGTAACACCATATGCTCCGGCCGCGCACGCTGCGTCATGCAAACTCTCGATACCTGACACGAGCTCACGGCGGTAGGGTACGTGGAGCACATCGTCGAACGCGATCTTAAGGAGCGCGCCGTCGCCGGTCGCCAGACCATGCGCAAGCGCAGCACCTTTTCCGGCCGCTCTCACGGCTACCTCATGCGCGACTTCGCGCGGAAGGATGGCGCGAGCGAGTGCTGTCTCGATCGAGTAGGATGGAATCACGAAGATGAATGCGAGACCGGGATGAACCGGGAGCTGCGCGAAGACCCATCGCCGCGGTTCTCCGCTGCCATTAGCCGGGACCGCCAGCATCGCACCGCCGAATACTGCGGGTGCGACGTTGTCCGGATGTCCTTCGATGTCCGCGCAAAGCTCAGCGAGACGAGCTTGTCCGAGCCGCAGCGATAGCGCCGCATCTGCAAGGCTCGCCCCCGCGACCAATGCTGCGGATGACGAGCCGAGCCCGCGCGCGACAGGTATTTCGGAGTTCACGACAAAGGCCAGACGCTTGGGAACCGGGCGCCCACCGGCCCTCGCCGCGGCTGCGAATCCTGCGACGAGCAGGTCCTCTTCGGGCGGTAGAGTGAGTGACGCCAACGTCCCGTCGCGGCTGATCGTGATCGCGGCATCATCGGAACGCGGGTTGTCGCCCGTTTCAACCGAGGCCGACAGCCATCGATCGACGGCGATGCCGATGCAGTCGAATCCTGCACCGAGATTGGCACTCGTCGCGGGGACACGAACACTCGCCGTGCGTTCGCCGCTCGTCATCAGTTACTCCGCCGCGCAGACGCGAGCACGCGTTCCACCTCGGCGAGGTCGGCTTCAATCTCCAGCGGTCGATTGGCAAACGCGGGAGGCGGATCGGTGTCGCGATGATACTGAAGGAGAATCCCCGGATCCTTCAGGATGTGACCTGTCAGCACCGCGACAACCGAGTCCCCCCGGCGGATCACCCCGCGCGCGACTAGCGCACGCGCACCAGCGACACTCGCCGCGCTCGCCGGCTCACAGCCTACGCCCGACGCGTCCACTACAGCCTTCGCATCGAGGATTTCAATGTCAGGCAGATCGATCACGACACCGTTCGTCTCACGAATGGCGCGCACAGCGCGGTCGTACGACGCGGGATTGCCAATGCGGATTGCCGTGGCGACAGTCTCGGCAACCACCGTGTGGCGCTCGCGAAACTCTTCGCGGAAGCTCGCCGCGAAAGGTGCTGCGCCGGATGCCTGCACCGCAGCGAGTCGCGGCATGCGGTCGAGAAGTCCCAGCTCGTTTGCCTCTCGCAGCGCCGCGCCGAATGCTGCGGTGTTCCCGAGATTACCGGCAGGCAGAACGATCCAGTCCGGCGCTCGCCAGCCGAGCTGCTGGAGCATTTCGAGAATGATTGTTTTCTGTCCTGCGATGCGGTACGGATTGATCGAGTTCGCGAGGTAAACGCCTACCTTCTCGGCAGCAGCACGCGCGAGACGCAGACAGTCATCGAAGTCGCCGCGGACGAGAAGTGTACGCGCGCCATAGGCGATCGTTTGCGCGAGCTTTCCCAACGACACCTGGCCGTTCGGAACAAGCACCAGCGCGGGCAAGCCGGCGAGCGCTGCATATGCCGCGAGCGATGCCGATGTATTGCCGGTGGAAGCGCAGGCGACAGCCGGTGCAGAGATGCGCCGTGCCTGCGTGACCGCGACCGTCATGCCGCGATCCTTGAACGATCCGGTCGGGTTCGCGCCTTCCACCTTGAGATCGATCGAATCCAGTCCGCACCATTCAGCTACGCGTTCGCGGCGAACGAGCGGCGTGTTTCCCTCCGGCTGCGTCACGATCTCGCTATCGGTCACGTCGGGAAGGACGAGCTCGCGAAACCGCCACACGCCCGACGATTCGGGCAGGCCATCGCGGCTTTTCAGTCGCTCGTCGAAAACGCGTGTGAGCGTGGGTCCGCGTTCCGCCGGCGGATCATAGCGCAGTGACAGCAATCCACCGCACGCGCCACACTGCGTTCTCGTGTCGCTCCCTGACATCTCGGTGCCACAGCTGTCGCAGATCTGAATCGTCGTGTTGCGCTGCGTCATCGCGAACCGGCGAGCTTGAGTACATCGTTGAGCACTCCCGCCGCTGTGACCGCCACACCTGCTCCAGGTCCGGTGATGACGATCGGATTGTCGTGGTACCGACTGGTCGTGATAGTGAACTGATTGTCCGTTCCGATCAGTCCGCCCAGAGAGCTCGCTGTGTTCACCGCAACGAGGCCGACGCTGACAACGTCGCTCGTCACCATCAGGCGATAGCGCAGCACGCAATCGCGTGAGCGCGCTTCGTCGACACGTTCCTGCCAGAGCGAATCCAGCTCCTCGAGCCTCGCGACGAACTCCGCCGTAGGCATGTCGCGGTATTCGTCGGGCACGAGCGATTCGACGATTACTGATTCCATCTCTCCGTCGAAGCCAAGCAGGCGTCCGAGGATCAGCGCCTTGCGCGCGACGTCCATTCCCGAGAGGTCGTCGCGGGGGTCAGGTTCTGTATAGCCAAGCTTCATCGCAGCGCGAAGTGCAGTTGAGAACGTCGTGCCTCGGCCAAGCTCTCCGAACAGGTAGCCCAGCGTTCCGGACGGGCACCCTTCGATTCGCAGCACTTCATCGCCCGATTCCTTGAGCTTGCTGATCGTGTCGATGAGCGGCAATCCGGCTCCCACTGTCGCTTCGTGCAGGAGCCGCCGGCCGCGCGACGCAGCGGATTGCGTCAGCCCGCCGCTCGAGCCACGCGGCGCGGCGAGCGGCTTCTTGTTGGCGAGAACGACATCCATTCCGCCGACCAGCGCTGCTTCGAGCACGGCACTTGTATCACCGGCGGTGACATCCACCAGAATCGGCCGCGATAGTGCATGCCGCTGCACCTCGGCGAGCGCCGACTCGGCGCTCGCGCGCACGCCGCGCCGTACGTCCGCGAGCGCCGTGTTCGCTTGCTTTGCCGCGGCGAGCGCGGCAAGACGTCGCTTCGACATGCCATTCGGCTCGAAGACATAGCCGCTGCTGTCGATGACAGCGACGACGCGCAGCCCTCGCGATCGCGCGACTGCCGCCAACTGCGTTGCGAGCTCGCGGCCAATCCGGCCGAACCCAAGGATCACGACATCCGCGTTTGGCGTCGGTGCGACGGCACCGCCACCAATCTTGTCGAGCCGGAAAGCCGCGTGCACCGCACGTTGTGCCGCTGCTACGCTCCGTTCCTCGACGACGACCGAAATGTTCAGTTCCGACGCGCCCTGAGCGATCGCGATCACGTTCACATCCGCATCCGCGATTGCGGCGAAGAGCCGACTCGCGACGCCGGGCATTCCCGACATGCCGAGGCCGACGACAGCTACGATGGCGAGGTCCGTCCGGACATCTATGCCTTCGACTTCCTGCCGCGCGAGCTGTTCCGTAAACGCAGCACACAACGCATCCCTTGCGACGGTTGCCACAGGGCCGGGAACGACGAGACAGATCGAGTGCTCCGACGACGCCTGCGAGATGAGCGCTACCGATACGCCGACGCGCTCGAGGGCGCCGAACGCGCGCGCCGCGATACCGGGAACTCCAACCATGCCGTCACCAGAGATATTGATGATGGCCTGCGCACCGATTGCGGTAATCGCGCGAACCGGATGCTTCTTCTCGGCTGCACTGTCGCGTTGAGTGGTGACTTCCGTGCCCGGCGACTCCAGATCTGCAAGTGGCCGAATGAAAATTCGCGTCTCGTCCCTCAAGCCAATAAGAGCGCGCGGATGCAGCACTTTCGCGCCGTAATACGCGAGCTCCGCCGCCTCACGCACATGCAGCCGTGGCAGGAGACGGGCGTCGGGCACGACCTGCGGATCAGCAGTGAGCACACCGGGCACGTCTTTCCAGAGCGTGACCGAGTCTGCCCTCAGCGCTCGGGCAAGCAGCGTTGCGGTGAGATCAGAGCCGCCGCGTCCGAGCGTGACGATCGCGCCGTTCGGCGCAGACCCTATGAAGCCCGCCACAACCGGGACAACGTGTTCGCGGATGAGCGGCAACACGTGCTCCCTCACAGCGCTCATCGTGCGCGCGAAATCCGGTGTGGCGTTGCCGGGTCGCCCATCGGTATGAATGATTCGCTTCGCGTCGACGACCTTCGCGTTCACTCCCAGTGCCGACAGCGCAGCCGCGAACATCGATGCGGACATCCGCTCGCCGCTTGCGGCTACGGCGTCAGTGATTGCCGGATCAGGCAGACCTCCGGTATCGATGCTCTCCACGAGCTGACTGAGGTCGTCGAAACACCGATCGAACGTATCGGCGGTCGAGAATCCCTCGAGTTGAGCCGCAAGCTCAGCCTCCGTCATCACGTGGCGCTCGCGGACTGCCTC
>DATBRZ010000101.1:0-3470 GCA_036560025.1 Gemmatimonadaceae bacterium
TGACGGCGCCGGTCGCAGCATCTGGCACCGCTTCTCGCACACTCCCGGCAACACCTGGCTCGATCAGACGGGCGACACTGCCTGCGACCATTACCGGCGCTACAAGGACGACGTCGCGATCATGGCCGAGCTGGGGACGAACGCGTACCGGTTCAGTATTGCGTGGGGACGGATTTATCCGGAGGGAACCGGTGCGGTCAACAAGAAGGGGATCGATTTCTATTCGCGACTCGTCGACGAGCTGCTGAAAAAAGGAATCAAGCCCAACGTCACGCTCTTTCACTGGGATCTGCCCGAAGCGCTCGACGATCGCGGCGGTTGGCTCAATCGCGACATCGCCGAGTGGTTTTGCGACTACGCGGTGACGATGTGGGACGCGCTGGGCGATCGCGTCGAGATGTGGTCGACGCTCAACGAGCCGTGGGTGGTGACCGACGGCGGTTATCTCTCCGGAGTGCTGGCGCCCGGCCACTCCAATCTGTTCGAGGCTCCGATTGCGTCGCACAATCTGCTGCGCACTCACGGAATGGCGGTGGAGAGATTCCGTTCCACCAAAGCGGCGAGCAAAGGGAAGATCGGCATCGTAGTAAATCTGGAGCCGAAGTATCCGGCGACGGATTCGGCGGAGGATCGCGACGCGACGCGGCGCGCCGATGCCTACATGAATCGTCAGTACCTCGACCCGGTTTTTCGCGGCGAGTACCCGGAAGAAATGCGTGAAATCTTCGGCGAGGCGTGGCCAGATTGGTCGGACGAGGACATGAGGCAGATCCAGCAACCGATCGATTTTCTGGGAATCAACTACTACACGCGCAAGGTCGAGCGGTACCATCCGGACATGCTGCCGCTGCGAACCAAGCACGTCCCGCAGCCCGACAGCTTTACCGCCGACACGCACTGGGAAGTTTTCCCGGAAGCGCTTACCAAAGTTCTGGTTTGGGTTACTGAACGCTACGGTAAGCCGCCGATTTACATCACGGAGAACGGCGCTGCTTTCTATGATCCTCCGCATCCGATCGAAGGTCGCATTGAGGATCCGCTCCGCGTGGAGTACCTCCGTCAGCATCTGCGCGCGGCGCACGACGCGATGAAACAGGGCGTGGATCTGCGTGGGTACTACGCCTGGTCGCTGCTCGACAACTACGAGTGGTCCCTCGGCTATTCCAAGCGATTCGGTCTCGTGCACGTCGACTATTCGACGCAACAGCGCACGATCAAATCGTCGGGCCGATACTACGCTTCCATAATCGCTTCGAAGGGCGCTGTACTCGCGAAATAGCGTCACTTTGCGTAGCGGATTGTGACGATCGCGGGAATCTTGCGAACGCGAACTTCCGCGCCACGAATTGCGGCAGGAACTCCATCGACGGCCGCGGACAGAATTGGCTGATCGAGCGGGCTATACACGACGATCCCGCCCGGAGGCATGCGGATGCCCGTGCGCAGGTTGACCGTAACCACCCTGCCGATTCCTTGCATGTCGAAGTTGAGTGGACCGTATTCGGTGCTGAGGTTCGATACGCGAATTCCCGGAACCTCTTTCACCCATTCGTCTCGCACACCTGCGCCAATCACCAGACTGCTATCGCTCTCGCGCTCGTAGGCAAGCATGTCGAGGAAGCTGCGGATGTAATCGCTTCCGACCCAGGTGTGCGGCATGTCGCCGATAAATTTCGGCGTTTTCGGATCCCGATAAACGACCTCGGCCCACTGTCGCCATGCTTCCGGACGCTGCCCCTTGAAAAAGAAATCGAGCAGCTCGTGAGCGCGTGATCGCTGACCCAGTTGTACCAGCACGCCAACGTTGCGGAGCTCGTAGGGCGTGTATGCATCCCACTGCTTATATCCAAGTCCGCGCTGACGGGCCTCCTGGAAATATTTGTCGAACGTCCGATTCAGAAGCGGACCGGGAAGTCGTCCGGCCTCGCCGCCAGGGCTTATGGCGATAGTCGTCGACGTCGGATCGAAATCGGCGAGCTCCACCGAGCCGGGGATGTAGTCGATCCTGCGCTGGATCACTACCTGACGAATCGACTCGAACAGGTTCGACCGGAAGCTGTTCCTGATTTGCGCGAACTGACCCGCTTCGGGCTTACCCAGCTCCCTGGCGATGAAGGCCGCGTCCTTGAACCCCCTGAGCGCAAAGAAATCATCCCAATAGGAATGCATCGGTTTTGCGCTGTAGCCTTCGTGGCTTATGGACTGCGGCAATAACCCATAGAAAGGCTTGTTAGCACCGACGGTGAACTGCTCCGTCATCCTTTCGTGGCGCAGCGAATCCATGTATGCCACCGCCTTGGCTACGTGCGGCCACATCTTTTCCAGCTCCGCCTTGTCGCCCGTATGCCGGTAATACTCCGCCACCAGGTAAATGAACTCGCCGTGACTGTCGTTCTCGGGCACCGGTGTCGCGCCGTGCTCATCCACGCAGCACGGCACCTTGCCGTTGTCGTATTGATACGGCGCGTACCAGTCAATGAAATCCTTCACGTCCTTGTCGTGACCGAGTCGCAGCAACGCGGTCGAAGTCAGCGAGCCGTCACGAATCCACGAGCGCGAATAGCTGCGCGAGCCCGGTTGAATCGCCGGGCCATCTCGGTTGATGAGAATGTCCGCCAGCTGACCACGCAACGTTTGCGTGTAGCGCGACGCCGAAGGCGGAAGCGTAATGCTCACCGGTCCCATCTTCTCCCGCCACTCGGCGACAGTCTTCTCCAGATGCGAAGAAACCGCTCGCTCGCCCTGCCCGGGCAAAAGGGTGAGACCGGCAGCATTCACGCCAGCTGGCTCCGTCACCCCAGGCCGGGCAACTATTGTCGTCGGTGCCGCTACGTAGCCGCTCCGCGTAGCGGAGAGGAGCTGAGTGACATTGAGATCACCACCGTGGAGAGGGACAGCCAGATCGATCGGACTCGACGTCGCGTGCGGGCCGAGCTCCAGTTGGTAGGCAAAGGCCGCCGAAGCATGACCTGTCGGATCGGTAATGGAGACAGAGACGGGAAGTCTTCCCGCCCGCAACCAATCGACGATGTTGCCGTCGTCAAACGCCAGCGCGCCAAAGCCGCTCACCGACGCGAGTGAGCGCACGAACTTATTACCGGTGAGTCGAACCGTTGAACCTTGCAGCGAGATCGAGTCGACACGGGCCACTCCACCCGCAAGATTCAGAAACTGCCACGGCGGATTTACCTGAAACGGTCGAACGGCAAGATAGAGCGTCAGCTTCTTGTAGCTTCTCGAGTTGTTGGTGATGCGGTAGCGCGCGTAGAGCACCGACGAATCCACAGGGCCTGCTGCGAACGGACTGATTGTCAGATCGATGTCGTTGCTGCTCCACACCACGCTTGGGAGCGGCAAAGCTTCCGGATTGGATGCGACCGAAGTCCTCGTGTCGTTCCACGTGACGAGCTTGCCATCGGTGAACAGGAATGGCTCGATGGAGAACTGCCCGCGGCCGACCTCGATCATCC
>DATBRZ010000102.1:0-20149 GCA_036560025.1 Gemmatimonadaceae bacterium
GGAATAACCGCGGAGTTGGCGGAGAACGCGAAGAAAAAGCAGAAGAGCGGATTTATTAATTGTTAACGGCGGAAAGCCGCTTCCGCAGTGTACGCTTTTCCGTAGTTCTAAATGGAAAGTCTGTTTTTCTGGTTTTCTCCCGCGTGCTCCGCGTGCTCCGCGGTTACTCCCCGTCAGGTGTTAAAGGGGTTGGCTAGAAGAGCGCCTGCTGCGGAGTCGACGGTAGCGTGTAGCCGAAGTGCCGGTACGCCTGAGAGGTGGCGACGCGGCCGCGAGGGGTGCGTTGCACGAATCCCTGCTGCACGAGGAACGGCTCGTACACCTCCTCGATCGTTCCGGAATCCTCACCCACGGCCGCGGCGATCGTGTTCACTCCGACGGGGCCGCCCTCGAACTTCTCGATGATCGTTTTGAGGATTCGCGTGTCCATGTCGTCGAGACCAAACTGGTCAACGTCGAGCAGCTGCAGCGCATCTTTTGCGACGTCTTTTGTAATGACGCCGCCTGATTTCACCTGCGCGTAGTCGCGAATGCGGCGGAGGAGGCGATTCGCGACTCGCGGTGTGCCGCGCGATCGACACGCGATCTCTTCCGCGCCGGCTTTGTCGATCTCAACCTGAAGAACGTCGGCTGTTCGGTTAACGATCAGCTCCAGGTCAGACGCCGGATAGTAGTTCAACCTCTGCTCGATTCCGAATCGCGCACGCATCGGCGGCGTCAGCATGCCGAGGCGCGTCGTCGCTCCGATCAGCGTGAACTTTTCGATCGGCATCGTGATTGTCTGAGCTTTTGGACCTTCAGACAATCGAATCTCGATCTTGTAGTCCTCCATCGCCGGATAGAGAAACTCCTCGATGATCGGACGGAGTCGATGAATCTCGTCGATGAAGAGGATGTCGCCTTCGCGCAGATTCGTCAGCGTTCCGACGAGATCTCCCGGCTTCTCCAGTGCGGGGCCCGACGTAGTCCGGATGTTGACGCCCAGCTCGCGCGCGATGAGCTCGGCAAGAGTTGTCTTGCCGAGCCCGGCGGGACCGAAGAACAGCGTGTGATCGAGCGGCTCGCGGCGGAGAAGAGCAGCATCGATGTAGATGCGAAGGCTCTCCTTAACACGCGGCTGACCGATGAATTCGGCGAGCCGCTGCGGACGGAGAGAGAGCTCGACGACTGACTCGTCGGAGAGAATTTCCGGAGTCGTGATTTCGGCGCGTGTCACTGTTGTGGGCATCTGAACGGATCACCTGCGAATGCTGATTGACCCACAATATACCCCGAAGATACGCCGAAAACGACCACTAGTTTTCAGACTTTCGCCGCGAGACTCGCGAGACGCTCGGCTGCCCGCTCGAGCGTCTCGGGCTTCTTGCAGAAGGCGAAGCGCGTCACAGTCTGGCCAAGCTTCGGGTCATGATAGAAGCTCGTTCCCGGGACAGTCGCAACGCCGACTTCCTCTGCGAGCCACATCGCGAACGACACTCCGCGCAGATCGCTCAAAGCTGAAAAGTCGGCGAGGATGTAGTACGCGCCCTCGGGCGAGCTGAACCGGAATCCCGCTTCCTGGAGCGCGGACACCATTACATCGCGACGCTCACGATACTCCAGCGCGATCTGATTGTAATACTCCGCGCCGAACGCCATGCCGATCGCGCCCGCCGCCTGAAGCGGAGCCGGTGCGCCAACCGTCAGAAAGTCGTGCACTTTGCGAATCGGCGACGTGAACGCCGCCGGAGCGATCGCGTAGCCGAGTCTCCAGCCGGTGCAGCTGAAGGTCTTCGACAGTCCGGAGATCGTGATGGTGCGCTCGCGCATTCCCGGCCATGTCGCGAGCACGTGATGACCGCCCGCGTAGCGAATGTGCTCGTAGATCTCGTCGGTGACAGCGACAGCGTCGTATTTCTGGCAGAGCTCGGCGATCAAGCCGATTTCTTCGCGAGTGAATACGCGACCGGTGGGATTGTGCGGCGTGTTCACGATGATCGCGCGCGTTCGATTCGTGAATGCTGCACGCAGCTTGTCGGGATCGAGCTTCCAATCGAGCCCCTCGAGCGGAACG
Organism: Gemmatimonadaceae bacterium; assembly: GCA_036560025.1. Lineage (GTDB taxonomy): Bacteria > Gemmatimonadota > Gemmatimonadetes > Gemmatimonadales > Gemmatimonadaceae > UBA4720. The sequence goes on from DATBRZ010000102.1 coordinate 2,054, forward strand.
AAAACGGGAGTTGCCCCGGCAAGGATCGCGTCGGGACCGTAATTCTCGTAGTACGGCTCGAACACGATCACTTCGTCACCGGGATTCACCAGGGCGAGGAATGCAGCGGCCATTGCTTCGGTTGCGCCGCACGTAACGGTGATCTCGCGCTCCGGATCGACGTCCATCGAGTACCACTTCCTGTATTTCTCCGCGACGGCGAGTCGGAGTGCGGGAGTGCCCCACGTGATCGCGTACTGATTGATATCGCCCTGAATCGCTGCGCAGGCAGCATCCTTCATCGGCGCCGGCATGGGGAAATCAGGAAATCCCTGCGCGAGATTGATCGCGCCGTACTGATTCGCGACTCGCGTCATCTCGCGGATGACCGATTCGGTGAACGTCGATGCGCGTTTTGCGGTTGTGATCATTGTCAGCCCCTTCTCGATCGCGAAATTCTCACTTCCGCGCTCGCGGCGGAAGAGTCCGGTCCCAGCCGAGTACGCCGTATTTCCGGAGAATGGCGACAACCTTGTCGATCGGGATTGCCTCGATCGTTCTTCCGTTTCCAGTCGTTGTGGTTGCGCGGAAAAGAGAATTGTAGATCGCCTCTTCGGTTGCCTCGGCCACCGCCTGGAACAGAGGCGACATCGCATTGTTCGACAATTCCAAAATCTTATAGGTCGTGCTGTCGAATTGTCGTCTTCCTTCCGGAGCAGTGGAAAAGGCAATCGCGTAGTCGCCGGAACCATTGGAGAAGCTGGAGCCCGTGCGAGCAACGCCGGCAAACGCGCGCGCTGCGAGACGCTCGAGATTCCGTGAGTCGAGCGGAGCATCAGTCCCAATCACGATCATGATACTGCCGTCGCCGCGATCAGGCTTGGTATCGGGCCCGGCGAGCTCGCGCTGAAAGGCATACTGTCCCAGCTCTCGACCGACGGGCGCTCCGTTGATCGCTAGCACGCCTCCGAAGTTTGACTGCACCAGAACTCCAACCGTGTACCCGCCAAGCGACGATGGAAGCCGGCGCGAGCTGCTTCCGATTCCGCCCTTCCAGCCGAATGCAACGGTACCAGTGCCTGCGCCCACGGCTCCTTCTGCCACTTGTCCCGCTGTGGCGCCGTCGAGTGCGACAAACACATCCTGAGAACCAACTGGTCGCAGCCGAATGTTGTTGAGCGCGCCGTCGTTCGTTTCGCCAACGACAGGATTGATTGACGCAACTTTCTCCATTCCCGGCTTGCCCAACATCCATTCGGTTAACGCGTCGGCTGCCTTCCAGACACATAGCGTGCACGTCAACAGAATCGGTGTTTCGAGCTCGCCCAGCTCGCGCAGCTGCGTGGATCCGACGAGCTTCCCATACGCATTAGCGACGTGCAATGCGGCGGGCACTCGCTCGCGATAGAGATTCCCCGCATGTGGAAGGATCGCGGTCACACCAGTCCGGATCGAATCTCCCTGGGTGATCGTTACCTGCCCGACGCGAACTCCGGCGACGTCCGTGATCGAGTTCAACGGACCAGGATCGAGGATTCCGACAACGAGCCCGATGTCGCGTGCACGAGGCCGAGCCGGTGATTGTGCTGAAGCGTTCTCAGTCGTGATAGCGCTCCAGATGATGGATGCAACTATAGCAACCGTTGCTATAGCGACGCGGGATTCGCTCACCCGCCTGACAGCTTCGCCAACGCCGCGCGGATGAGCTCCGCAGCAGAGAGTCCACTTCCTCCTGAATCGAGCGCGGCACGAACGCCCCGCTCCGCCTCAGTCGTGCTGTAGCCAAGCGAAACGAGAGCGCGCATCGCGTCATCCGACACACCGACTGTGGGGCGTCGAGCTCCTTCAGCTCCATCGCCGCCAATCGTGTCTAGCTTGTCCGCGAGATCGAGAATCAATCGCTCGGCTTTCTTCCTGCCGACACGGGGAACGCCCTGGAGCGTTGCGAGGTCCTTCTCGCGTATCGCGCGGACGAGCCGATCCGCCGAAAGCGCTGACATCATTCCGAGCGCGAGCGCGGGACCTACACCGTTCGCGGTCAGCAACCGCTGGAACAGGCGCCGCTCGTACGCGGAAGAGAAACCGAAGAGCTGCCATCCGTCTTCTTTCACCACGAGCCACGTGTGCAGCGAAACTTCCTCTCCCTGACGCGGAAGTGACTCGAAAACCGAAAGCGGTATCTGCAGCTCGTAACCGACGCCGCCGGAAGTCATGACTTCGACGTGGTCGAGGTCTTTCGTGACCAGCGTACCAGTGAGCTGCGCGATCATCTGCGAACGGGAAGCGATTCGATATCGCGAAGTCGCGGAATTCCCGCACTCATGATGAAAGTGAGAGCGGCAGCGACACCGTCCGCCGCGTCCGACGGCTCCGGCGGTGTTTTGAGTCGAAGGAGACGGGCTACCATGAATTGAACCTGCTCCTTTGTCGCGCCTCCCGATCCAACGATCGTCTTCTTTATGTCAGCGGGAGGAAACTCTCTGATATCGAGACGGAATTCCGCGGCAGCGAGGAGAATCACTCCACGCGCGTGACCCAGAACAATCGTCGTTCGTACGTTACGCGCGTAAAACACATCCTCGATGGACATCGCATCCGGTCGATGCCGCTGAATGAGCTCCGTTACACCGTCGTGGATTTCCTTGAGCCGGTCGGCCAGTGAATCACGCGGCCTCGTTCGTATCACGCCGCATTCGAGAAGTTTTGGGGGAAGCGACTGCTCTCCCTTGACGACCCCATATCCGGTCAGCGCAGTGCCGGGATCGATGCCGAGAACGATCATCCGGCGGGAGCCGCGCTCCGTATCACTGAACTCCTTCCAGCTCCACGTCGCAGTTGGCCGCGACTTTCTGCACGTCGTCCAGATCGTCCAGCTCTTCGAGCAGCTTCACGAGCGCTTCCGCTGTCTTGCCCTCTACATGAACCGTCGTTTTGGGGACGGATGTAATCTCGGCTTCCATGATCTCGAAACCTGCGGATTCCAGCGCACTTTTCACCGAATGCATCGACGCGGGATCGGTGGTAATAGTGTACTGCTCACCTTCCGGAACGAAGTCTTCAGCGCCGGCGTCGAGCGATGCTTCGAGTACTGCGTCTTCCGGATAGCGCTCGGAATCGATGTAAATCTGTCCCTTGCGCTCGAACATCCACGAAACCGAATTCGCCGCGCCCAGATTTCCGCCGGCGCGTGACAGCTTGTGGCGCACTTCGGCGACGGTGCGATTTGGATTGTCCGTTACAGCGAATATCAGGATCGCAACGCCGCCGGGTCCGTACCCCTCGTACGTGACCTCGGTGTACTCCACACCCTCGAGCTCACCGGTTCCTTTCTTGATTGCGCGCTCGATGTTGTCCTTGGGCATCGACGCGGCGCGCGCTGCTTCGATTGCGGTACGGAGCCGCGGATTGCCGTTTGGATCACCGCCGCCAAGCTTCGCGGCCATTGTGATCTCGCGAATCAGCTTGGTGAACTGCGCGCCGCGCTTTGCATCAGCGGCGGCCTTGTAGTGCTTGATTTGTTTCCACTTACTATGGCCGGCCATCTATCTCAGAGGTTGGTCTGGCTAAATATATCCGATGGCCGTTACCGGTTACCGGTTATCGGTTACCGGCAACGGGTCGCCGGTGACTCTCAATGAGAGCACTGATCTTGCCGAACGCATCGCCCATGCGTGAGCCCGAGCCACTGAGTCATCAGAAGGTACTAGTTGTATTCAGCGGCCTCGTTCTCGCGCTTTTGCTCGCGGCGCTCGACTCGACGATCGTCTCCACCGCGCTGCCCACAATTGTAGGAGAGCTCGGTGGATTAACCCGACTTGCGTGGGTCGTAACTGCATATCTGCTCGCGCAAACCATTGTCACGCCACTATACGGCAAGCTCGGCGACCTATATGGCAGAAAGCCGGTCCTTCAGGTGGCGATCGTCGTTTTTCTGATCGGATCAGCGCTGTGCGGTCTCGCCGCGAACATGACGCAGCTCATCGCTTTCCGCGCCCTTCAGGGTCTGGGGGGCGGAGGTCTCATCGTCACCACTCAGGCAGTAGTCGGTGACATCGTTCCTCCACGCGACCGCGGGAGATATCAGGGACTCTTCGGTGGAGTGTTCGGCCTCGCCAGCATTGCCGGGCCGCTCGCCGGCGGGTACTTCACGACGCACCTCTCGTGGCGCTGGATTTTCTATATCAATCTGCCCGTTGGCATCCTCGCGCTTGTCGTTCTTGCCGCAACGCTGCCATCGCAGTCGAGACGCGTGAGCCATGCGGTGGATTATGCCGGCGCTGGCCTGCTTGCAACGATGCTGAGCTCCATCGTATTGCTCACCGATCTCGGTGGAACCTCGTTTCCGTGGACTTCAACACCAATAATCGGGCTCGTACTCGTCGCGCTGCTTGCACTCGTGCTGTTCCTGCGTGACGAGCGCACTGCGCGTGAGCCGGTGCTTCCTCTCTCGCTATTCAGAATTCCGACGTTTGCGATCACCTGCGCGATCGGCCTGATTGTCGGCTTCGCCCTGTTCGGATCGGTGACTTACCTGCCGCTTTTTCTTCAGGTAGTGAAAGGAGCGAGCCCGACATCATCGGGGATGCAGATGCTGCCGCTGATGGGTGGGATGCTGACGACCTCGATACTCACTGGTCAGCTCATCAGTCGCACCGGTCGTTACAAGAAGTACCCGATTGCCGGAACGGCAGTGATGACTGTCGGTCTTTTTCTTCTGTCGAGGATGTCGGAAGGGACGACAATGAATCAGGCTCTCCTCATCATGCTTGTCCTTGGCGCGGGGTTGGGACTTGTGATGCAGGTTCTCGTCATTGCCGGTCAGAACGCTGTTGATTATCGCGATCTTGGCGTCGCGACGTCGGGCGCGACGATGTTCCGGCTGGTGGGAGGCTCGCTTGGAACCGCTGCTCTCGGCGCGATCTTCTCCGCGAGACTGTCGAAGGAGCTCTCGACGGTTGCATCTGCCGCCGTGCTGAACGGAGCTCACGGACCGGCTCCTGGATTGAGCGGACTCAGCCCTGCGTCGATCGCCGCGCTGCCACCCGCGGTTCGCGCGGTCTATTCAGGTGCCTTCAGCAGCGCGCTTTCGACCGTTTTCCTTGTCGCTGCTGTGATCGCTTTCACCGGATTCCTGCTGGCTCTGACAGTTCCGGAGATTCCGCTTCGAAAAACAATCGTCGAACAGGCTGATGACGTTGAGCGTGAGGTCGGCGCAACCTTTCCCAATCCCGGCGAGCGGGTAGCCGGTAACCGGTAGCCGGTTTTACGCGCTCTGTTCGCGAAGCTCCGTGATGAGGGTGCGTAGCTCGCTGATCGATGCTTCGTCGAGGTTTACTTCGGCGCGCTGACACGCGGCAGAGAGCGTGCTTGCTGCCTTGCCTCTGTTGCCGGAGGCGACTGCATCGGGAACCTCGGAAATCGCCGCGCGGAATGCCGGCGGAAGGGATAGAGACGCAAGCCACTGCTTCGCTCCGGCCGACCGCGCCTTCGAATCTGCGGGCGTAAGGTCGAATGGCTGCAGCATTCCTGCTGCGAGACGGCCCGCGACCAGGCATGCGAGCGCCACTTCACGCTCGCCGCCCATCGACGCCCGGCCGGCCAAAGCGGCAAGAGCGCGGAAGCGGAAACGCGGTGTAGCGAGAGCAAAGCGCGGCGGCTGGCCGATCACGCGTCCGAATCTAGGCACCGCCGAGGCACCCGGCTACATTCACCGAATACATGGCACAATCGGCAAAATCCATCCTCTGGGTGGACGACGAAGGCGAGCTCCTCGAGTCTCACCGCATTTTCCTGCGCTCCAAGGGTTACGAGGTCGAGTGGGCGAGCAATGCCGATGACGCGGTAGAGATGCTCCGCCGCCGGCCTTTCGACATTCTGCTCCTCGACGAGCAGATGCCGGGAAAGCGGGGGCTGGAGGCGTATCGCGACGTTCGGGAGCTCGCCCCGAACCTCCCTGTGGTGATGGTCACCAAAAGCGAAGAGGATGCAACTCTTCGCGAAGCCATCGGCGCAAACATTCGCGACTACCTCGTCAAGCCGATCAATCCGCGCCAGGTGCTGAGCATCGTAACGCGGATACTCGAGGGTCCGCGGATCCGGCAGCAGGCGATCGCGCGCCGGTTCGTCGAGCGATTCCGGGCCATCGAGCTGGAGCGCGACCGTAATCTCGATTGGCGCGGCTGGATCGACCGCTTCGACGAGCTCATGCGGTGGGACGTCGAGCTCGCCGCCGCCGGGGAGATGGGACTCTACGATTCTCTGCGCGGGCTTTACGGGGACATGCATCGCGAATTTGCCGCGTTCATGCGCCAGCATTATCCCGAATGGCTCAGAAACCTCGAGGGGAACCGGCCGCCGCTCTCGATCGACATCGTCGGTGAGTTTCTCCTTCCGATACTTCAACGCGACCGGGCTGCCGTATTCATCGTAGTCGATTGCCTGCGACTCGATCAGTGGCGAGTGCTCGAGCCGCTTCTGGCACCGTACTTCGATGTCGAGACAACGCACTATTTCGCAGTTCTCCCGACAGCGACGCCATACTCGCGCAATTCATTATTCAGCGGGCTTTTCCCGGGCGAGATTGCCGCTCGACTTCCAGACTGGTGGGGAAATCCGGAACGGGAAGACGAATCACTCAACGCGCACGAACGTGAGCTGCTCGAGAGTCATCTCATGGAGCTGACGGGCACGACTCCGGTTCGCTATCAAAAGATCTCCACTGCCGCGAACTCCGACGAGCTCGAGCGGCATCTGGGAACCGCGATCGGACAGGAAGGTGTGAGTGCGTTCGTGTTCAACTTCGTCGATCTGCTCACGCACGGCCGCAGCGAATCACAGATCCTCTATGAGGTTGCACGCGATGAGATCGCGCTGCGACAGATCACCCGGCAATGGTTCCAGCGGTCGGCCTTGTTCAGCGTTCTCAAGGAGGCGTCGCGCCGGAAGATCTCGGTGCTGCTCACGACCGATCATGGGTCGATCCATTGCAACTCACCCGCAACGGTGTTCGCGAAGCGCGATGCAACCTCGAACCTCCGCTACAAGTTCGGAGAGGATCTGCGTGCGGAGCGTCCCGATCAGGCACTCCTGTTCACCAATGAAGACGATCTGCGATTGCCACGGCGGGGACCCGGGGGCAATACGCTCCTCGCTACAGGTGACTGCTTCTTCGTATATCCCACGAAGCTCCGTGAGTATCAAAGCAGATACCGTGGATCGTTCCTCCATGGCGGAGTAACGCCGGAGGAAGTGATTCTGCCGCTCGCGCTGCTTACGCCGCGGGGGTAAGTGTCCGTCTACGGGCGGCTGTATCCATTCGTTCGCCCCCATAAATGGAGAATGGTGGGGGCGATTGCCGGCAATATCGCCGCGGCAGCGCTCGACGGTTTCTCCCTCGCGCTGCTGATTCCGTTCCTCAACACACTGTTCGATCAGCCGCCGATCGGCGTCGGCGGCAGCGGTCTGTCGAATCTGCTTCGATCCACTGTCGGTCTGTTGCTCGACCCGGCCGACAAGATGGGGTCACTGCGGAACGTGATCCTGATCGTGATCGCGCTCATTCTCATAAAGAATCTCTTCATCTGGCTCTCTGCGCAGCTTGGAACGAGCCTTCAGGAATACGTGACGCGCGATCTCCGCACGGCTCTTTACACACACATCGCGCAGCTGCCTCTCGGCTATTTCCAGCGAACGAAGACCGGACAGATCCTCTCACGGGTAATCGTCGACACTGCGGAGACGCGGCTCGTTCTCACGCAGCTCGTTACGTCATCGCTGCAGAACCTCGCACTTGTTGTCACGTACTTCGTCTTCCTGTTCCTGATCTCCTGGAGGATGACGCTCATGGCGCTGGTGATCGTGCCGGTGCTCGGCGGCGCCCTCGCTCCGCTCCTGCGCAAGCTGCGAAAGGGCAGCCGGCGAAAGGGTGCCCAGCAGGGCGAAATGACGAGTGTGGTGCAGGAGACCGTGAGCGGCATCCGGCTGGTGAAATCGTTCGGCGCGGAGCCAGTGGAAGTGAAGCGCTTCGCGGAAGCGAGCGACCGATACGCCAATCTTTCAGTGCGATTGACCCGGCTGTCTCAACTTGCCAGCCCGGTTACCGAGGTGATCGGAACGACGGTGGCGACGGTCCTGCTCTGGCTCGGCGCGCGAGAAGTTCTCGTCGATCACGAGATGTCGGGCGCGGACCTCATCGCATTTCTTCTGTATGCGCTGCGGATGCTTCAGCCCATCAAGCATCTATCTCAGCTGCCGACGACTGCGCAGTCGTCGCTCGCAGCCGCCGAGCGCCTGTTCGAGATCCTCGACGCCCCGTCCGAGTCGCAAACGGATACCGGTACGCGTACCACGGCGTCGTTCGAGCGCGAGATCCAATTCGAGGACGTCTCGTTCGCGTATGAACAGAATCTCGTACTGTCGGGCATTTCCTTTACGGCGGTCAAAGGACAGGTCGTCGCGCTCGTTGGTGCAAGCGGTGCCGGTAAGTCCACGCTAGTGGATCTCATTCCACGCTTCTACAACGTTCGCTCTGGTCGCATCACGATCGATGGGATCGACACACGCGAGATGAAGCTCCCCGCGCTTCGCTCGCTCACAGGCATCGTGAGCCAGGACACTGTGCTGTTCAACGATACGGTTCGCAACAACATCGCTTACGGGTCGGAGCGGGTGTACAGCGACGAAGAAGTTGAGACTGCTGCGCGCGCCGCCAATGCGCACGGCTTCATCGTTGAGCTGCCGCATGGTTATTCGACGCTCCTCGGTGAAAGAGGAACGCGTCTTTCCGGCGGCCAGCGGCAGCGGCTCGCGATTGCACGGGCCTTGCTCAGGGATCCGCCGATCCTGATTCTCGACGAGGCTACCTCGGCGCTGGATACTGAATCGGAGCGGCTGGTTCAGGAGGCGGTGGACAGACTGCTGGAGGGCCGGACGGTGTTCGTCATCGCGCACAGGTTGTCGACGATCGTTCACGCCGATGAAATTCTGTTTCTCGACCGAGGGGAAATCATCGAGCGCGGGACACACGCGGCGCTTCTCGCCCGTCGCGGTGCGTACCATCGTCTCTACACCATGCAATTTGGATCCTCGGACACAATCGAAGGATCGATGGTTCCCTCGGCGATCTAGGTGCGCATTCTATTCGTATACAGTGAGCGCGAATGGTCGGGAACTGCACGCGCATTTGCGGTCGCCGCTCGCGGTCTTGCCGCGCGAGGTCACCACGTCAGCTATGTCGCTGAGTCGGACTCCACTGTGCACCAGTCGGCGTCGAAGATTGCCGCGGTAGCGGAGAAGATCGGTGGAACAGATCCGGTTGCGGAGCGCGATGTAGCACGGTTCGACGTGCTTCCTTTTTCATGGGATGGATCGTGGCTCGGGATTGCATGGCGGCTGCGGCATCTGTTCAGGCGATGGGATGCGGACGTCGTGTTCGTCACTACCGAGCGCGAGCATCTGATCGCAGCCACCGCCTGCTGGCTTGGCGGAAGCGGCGCGGTAGTCAGGCGGACTCCTGCAGGCTCTATTCTCGAACAACATTTCGCGGGAAAATTCGCCGGTTGGCTCAGCAGAACTACCTACCTCTTCGCCAGCGAAGACGACGTGAGGCGCAGCGATCAGAAGAGAATCGGAAAACCTTCGATTGCAGGCCTCGGCGTGGATGTGTCGCGCTACCCTCATCGCACTGAAGAAGCGAGCCCGCAAAGTCCCGAAGATGTCGGAATCCGTTACATCATCTGCGTCTATGATCCGTCGTCGCGAGGCCGGGCAGCCACTGCAATCCGAACCGTGTCATTGCTCGCACCGCGTCATCCATACCTTCGAATGATGATCTTCGGTGCAGGGTCGGACAGCGAAGATCTTCGAATGCAGGCTGCGGCACTTGGCATGCTCGACATTGTGAGCTTTCTGGGTGAGCGTGACGATCATCTCACGCTGATGCGCGATGCCGATCTCGGATGGGTCGTTGCCGAGGGCGATACGGCAGCGTACGGCATACTCGATCTGATGGCGCTTGGAGTACCGGTGCTCGGTGCTGAAGGAAGCATCGCCGAAGCATATGTGGCGAACATGATCAGCGGTGCGTTGCTGCCTCCGGAGGATGCTTGGACGAGCGCGGCCACGGTGGTGACGCTGTTAATGAAGGAAGATGAGCGCGTAGCGATGGGCGCGGCCGGGCGAACGCGCGTCGCGCGCGAGTTTCCCGAGCAGGAAATGGTGGATGGGTTCGAGAATGCGGCGAACGCCGTGGCGCGGCGTCGATAGAGAGGGTGAGCGAAGGCTCGACGGTCGATGTAACGGTTGTAATAGCGGCTCGAGACGAAGCTGCGAACATCGTCGCATGCATCGAGAGCGTTCGCTGGGCACGCGAGATCCTGGTAGTCGAGAATGATTCGACGGATGACACAGTCGAGCTCGCCCGCCGGGCCGGTGCAACAGTCTTCTCGCGTCCCTTCACGACCATTGGCGGCCAGAGGAACGCAGCTTTCGGCCGGGCTGCGAGCGAGTGGATCTTAGTTGTGGATGCCGACGAGCGCGCGACAGAAGCGCTGGCCACCGAGATTCAACGAACAATCGCGTCGCCCACATTCGATGCGTACCGCGTTCCGCGCCGGAATTTTTTTCTGGGGCGCGAGATCAGACACGGTGGATGGGAAACGGCTAAACCTGTCCGTCTGGTGCGTCGTGAAATGCGCTACAACTCCTCGCGTGTGCACGAGCACATTGACGTCGCCGGGCCAGTCGGTGAGTTATCGGAGCCGCTCATCCACTACACGTACACGACGCTGTCGCAGTACTTCGAGAAGCTGGGCCGTTACAGCGAATGGTGGGCAAAGGACAGGTTCGAGCGCGGACGACGCGCGGGAATTGCCAGCGTGCTGCTCAGGCCGCCCGCTCGGTTCTTCTCGATGTATGTGATGCGGAGCGGTTGGATGGATGGAGCTGCGGGACTCATCGTTGCGCTGCTCGGCTCTGTAAGTGTTCTCTCCAAATACGCCGCGCTATGGGCGCTCGGCGACAAGCGGAATTAATCGATGCGGGTACTGCTGATCGGAAGCGACAACCCCTGGCGGATGGAAGCGGCTGTAGAGCGCGCTCTGAAGCGAGCCGGGCATGAGACTCTTCTCATCGACGACCGTCGGACAAAGCGCATTTTCGGAAGAGGGCTGACACAGCGATGGGCGGTTCGCCGGGCGAAATCGTTCCGACCCGATTTCGTTTTCCTCTCGAAATGTCTTGCACTAGACCCCGAAACTGTTGCCGCGATAATCTCGAACCGGAAAAACGCAATGTGGTACCACGATCCGCAGTGGCACCGCGACACCGATCGTCCGGACATTGCGCATATCGTCACGATTGGAAAACTGGCGGCGACGTTTTTCGTGACGGGATTCGTTGCGGAGTGGCGCGCGCATGAACTACCGACGAAGTATCTACCTGCCGCCGGCGATCGTGACATTGCACCGGTCGCACCTCGCGAAAATCTCGCGTCGGATGTCGCGTTTATCGGAACCGGGTACGACCTCGATCGCGCCCGGCTTCTCGTGAGAGTCGCAAAGCATTACCACCTTCGAGTCTGGGGTGCCGGATGGGAAGAGTGGGGAAGTCGTGTCGGATGGACTGGACGGTCGGTCGAGGGTAAGGAGTTCGCGGGTGTGTGCTCGAGCTCGAAGATCACGCTCGGTGTCAATCCTTCGCGCGCAGTCGGCGGACGCAGCTACACATCGGATCGCACGTGGATGTCGATCCTCGGCGGAGCATTCTACCTGGGGCAGCGAACGCCGGGCATTACGGCTCTCCTGGTTCCCGGCACGCATTGCGAGTGGTACGACGGCGCTGACGAGTGCATCGAGCAGTGCGGCCGTTACATCAGGGACGAAGACGCGCGCGCCAGGATTCGAGAAGAAGGCGAGCGCTTCGTTCGCGCAAATCACACCTACGATCAGCGCGTGGCGAACCTTCTCGAGGATCGCGAATTCGTGAATCCTCTCTGAGAACGGTGAACCATCTATTCGTTACGCAGGACTTTCCCCCCGTTCCAGGCGGCATGGCCCGCCGCTACGTAGAGCTCTGCCGCCGGTTCGGTTACGGCAACGACTTTATCGAGGTTTCAACCGTCGCCGCTCCTGGTGCGGAAGGATTCGATCGCAGCGAGCCGTACGCCATACACAGGCAATCGTTTCCGTTTGAGCGGGCCAATCGTTTCGGCAACCAGCTCAAGTGGGCGCGCTGGCTGATCTCGCACTCATCCGGCAAGGTCGACGTGCTGCATTGCGGTAACATCCGCTCCGCCGGATACGCAGTTATCTGGACCGCGCACCGGTTGACGCTTCCCTACATCGTGTATGTCAACGGAGGCGACCTGTTGCGCGAACGAGAAAAGGCGCGCAAAGGACTCAAGCGGCGAATGGCTCGTCGCATCCTGGGCGGCGCAAACGGAATTGTAGCGCTATCCAGGTGGAATGCCGAGCTCGCCGCCGAAGTGCTGGATGAAGTCGGCGTCCGATCGCATCCACCGATCACTGCGATCGACCTTGGCACGGATCCCGACCGCTTTCATCCCTCGCGATCGAGCGCGCGGATGCGGCAAAAGTGGGCGGTCGGCCGGGCACCGCTGCTTCTTACAGTTGCGAGGCTCGTTCCGCACAAGGGTCAGGACGTCGTCATTCGCGCACTTGCCCGATTGCGAGCCGAATTTCCCCTTCTCAGATATGTGATTGTCGGGCAGGGACACGATGAGAGTCGCCTGCGTCAAATCGCAATCGACGAAGGTGTCGGTGACGCCGTGATTTTCGCGGGCGAGCTCACCGACGATGATCTCCCCGATGCATACGCATCTGCTACGATCTACGTCGGACTCTCACGGGTGGATCGGGAAATAAATGCAGAGGGATTCGGAATCGCATTTGTCGAAGCGGGAGCATCGGGAGTGCCCGTCGTTGCGGGCGACTCAGGCGGTGTCAGATCTGCAGTGAGAGATGGGGAGACAGGCCTTGTAGTTCCTCCGACAGACGTTGACGCCGCAGTCAATGCAATCGCGTTACTTCTGCGCGACTCTGACAAAAGAAAAGAACTGGGATCGTCCGGCCGGCGCGCGGTGGAGAGCTACTACAACTGGGATCGTGTCGCCCGTGAAACGCGCGAATTCACCCGCGGCGTGACATCGCAGACGGGCGAGCGATGAGTCCTGACCGGCCATTCGTGTTCCGAATGGAGCAAATCGCAGTAATGGGATTGGTTCGTACGCTGGGACTACTCCCGTGGGAAACCGCCTGTCGCATCGGTGCACGACTTGGCGCGACCGGCTATGCGCCTCTGGCAATTCGCCGCGAAGTCGCCGAGCGACAGATTGCTGCTGCTTTCCCCGAAAAGAATCCCGGTGAGGTGAAGAGAGTTGCGCGCGCGTCGTTCGAGCATCTGGGAAGGTCAGCAGTGGAGACTGCGCTCCTGCCGCGAGTGGGCCGCCGAGGCGTGCTTGACCTGGTCGTCGAAGTGGAAGGCTGGGACATGGTTGAAGCCGACCTTGCGGAGGGTCGCGGTGTGGTTCTCGTAGCCGGACACCACGGCAACTGGGAGCTCCTTGGAGCCTACATCGCTGCGCGAGGGGTTCCCATCGATGCCATCGTCCGGAGAATGGCGAACCCGTACTTCGACGCATATCTGAGCGAAACGCGGGAGAAGCTCGGCGTCACCGCCATTCGCGATGAGGATGCGGTTCGTCGCGTGCCGCGTTCGTTCCGTGAGGGAAGAATGGTGGCGCTACTGTCGGACCAGGGGGTGAAGGGCCTGGCGTCTACGTTTGTTCCGTTTTTCGGACGGCCAGCAAAGACTCCGCGCGGCGCAGCGGTATTCGCCTTGCGATTCGATACGCCGATTCTGTTCGCCGACGCGATCAGACGTCCGGACGGGAAGTACCGGGTAGTGGTGGAGCGTGTGGCGATCACGCCGTCAGGAGACAAGGACCGCGACATAGACGCAATGGTAGAACGATTCTCTCAGGTTCTCGAGAAATGGGTGCGACGCTTTCCGGAACAGTATCTCTGGCAGCATCGGCGCTGGCGGCGTCAACCGCCCGATACGCCCCCCGAGCTCCGGGATCCCGCAGAGCTTTCCGCGCGCGCCGTATGATCACATCATGCTAGACGTCGCGCAGCGGAAGCGATTGTGGAGAGACAAGCGCGCGCGGTTCGGCATCGCAGTGGTACTCGTGATGACGGCGGCCGCGATTGCAGCGCCACTCATAGCCGGTCACGATCCTCTCAAGATAGACCTCTCGCAATTGCTGCAGCGGCCGTCGTCAGAGCACTGGCTCGGGACTGACGTTCAGGGCCGCGATATCTGGGCGCGACTGGTCTACGGTGCGCGCGTATCTCTCACCGTCGGACTCGTATCTCAGGGTATTGCGCTCCTGCTTGGCGTAACGCTTGGCTTATTGGCGGGATACTACGGTCGATGGGTCGACGAGGCAGTGATGCGTCTCGCTGATGTGACCCTCGCGTTTCCAACGTTGCTGTTATTGATCGCGATGGTCGCGGCCTTTCAGCCATCCATGGGAGTTGTATTCGCGACAATCGGCGTAGTAGGATGGGCGGGAATGGCGCGACTCGTACGTGGTCAGGTTCTCGTAGTTCGACAGCTCGAGTACGTGCAGGCGATACGAGCCCTGGGCGCGAAGGATGTGCGAATCATGCTTCAGCACGTTCTGCCGAACGTGATCGCGCCCGTCGTGATTGCTGCGACTCTGGGAGTTGCGGGCGCAATCATGGCGGAAGCTGCGCTCTCATTCCTGGGACTCGGTGTGCCGCCGCCGGCGCCGAGTTGGGGATCCATGATCGCCGACGGGCGGGATCTCGATCAATTGCGCCGCGCGCCGTGGACCTCTGTATTCCCGGGAATGGCAATCGGGGCGGCAGTCCTGGGCTTCAATCTTCTCGGTGATGCCCTGCGCGATGCGCTCGATCCAAAACAGCAGCGACGAATGCCGCGAAAGGCGATCTGATGAAGAGGATCGCCGTGCTGCTGCCTTTCATTGCCGTCTTGGGCTGTGACGATGCTCCGAACTCCAGTGTTCGGAATGCGAGAGCTGCGACGGTAGAGGGGAAAGCTGCGGTAGCGCCGCTTTCGCGAGACGTAACGACGATGCGTCTCGAGCAGGTCGGCGAAAGATTCCGCAGCCCTGTGTATCTCACTTCGCCTGCCGGCGATCCTCGATTGTTCGTAGTGGAGCAGGGCGGAACGATACGCATCATCAAGAACGGCCGCACGCTCGAAACTCCGTTTCTGGACATAAGCTCGCGTGTAAAGAGCGGTGGTGAGCAAGGGCTGTTGAGCATGGCGTTCCATCCTGACTACAGGAACAACGGCTGGTTCTATGTGAACTTCACGGACAATCAAGGCGACACGCATGTCGAGCGCTTTGGTGTGACGCGAAATCCCGACGTTGCGGATCGTGGGAGCGCGCGACTGGTGCTTCGGATTGATCAGCCGTACGCAAATCACAACGGCGGCCTCGTGATGTTCGGTCTCGATGGAATGCTCTACGTCGGAATGGGAGACGGCGGGAGCGGTGGAGATCCGCACGGGAATGGACAGAATCCGCGAGCGCTGCTCGGCAAGATGCTTCGCATCAATGTCAGCCGAGGTGAGCCGTACACGATTCCTGTAGGGAATCCATTTGCGAACGGGAGAGAAGGCGCGCCGGAAATCTGGGCAACCGGCATGCGGAATCCGTGGCGCTTCGCGTTTGACAGTGCGGAAGGCACGCTCTACATCGCGGACGTCGGGCAAAACCGAATCGAGGAGATCGATGTCGTTCCGGCGAGTCGAGCGGGACTCAACTACGGCTGGAACATTATGGAGGGTGCGGATTGCTACCGTCGTGAAGGTTGCAATCGCAGCGGGTTGCAGATGCCCGGGCTGACGTACGATCACTCAGGCGGGGCGTGCACCGTCATCGGAGGGTTTGTCTACCGCGGCCGGCGCATACCGTCGATTGCCGGGCACTACTTCTACTCCGATTACTGCGCGGGCTGGTTGAAGAGCTTCCGTTACTCCGACGGCCGCGCAACTGACAGGCGCGACTGGCAGATGCAGAGCATCGGGAACGTCGTTTCATTCGGCGAGGATGCTGCCGGCGAGATGTACATCATTGCTGAAAACGGCAGAGTGTTCCGTTTTGCTGGCGTACAGTAGAGGGCGGTAGGGGAAAGGCACAGGTTCGTTGATGCGATGTGAATGGAAGTTTTTCCATTTGCGAAAGCACTTACCGCCGCCAGGTTCGTGCACTAATGGAAAAACTTCCATAAACATGGCATCAACGAACCTGTGCCTTTCCTGTTCTCTCCCTACCTGACTCTGATCAACCCAAAATCTCTCTGCCCCTTCTTCAGCAGGTAGTATCCACCTCCCAATGGTTCTCCCACCGGTTCCGTCGCCGAGCTGATTCGCCGTCCGTTAACTGCTGCTCCCCCTTGCTCGATCAATCTGCGTGCTGCGCCCTTTGATGAAACGAGTCCGACGTCAACCAGCGCATCGACAACGCTCTTTACCTCGGAAACTTCCTCGAATGGCACTTCGCGACTGAGCGCGATCAACGCCGCCTCCGAAAGCGATGCCGGCTCGCCCTTCCCGAACAACAATCGCGATACGTCGGCAGCAGCCTGAGCTGCGTCGCGTCCGTGAACTCGCGTCGTTACGTCGTTAGCGAGTGCTTGCTGCGCAGCGCGCGACTCTGGACGGGCTGCGAGCTCCGCGTCGAGATCCTCGATCTGCTCCCGCGAGTAGAGCGTGAAGTAACGCAGATACTTCGAGACGTCGCGATCGTCGGTGTTCACCCAGAACTGATAGAACTGATACGGTGATGTGCGGTCAGGATCGAGCCACACATTTCCGGCTTCCGTCTTGCCGAATTTTGCGCCTGACGCCATCGCCATCAACGGGAACGTGAGCGCATTCGCCTCGCCTCCCTCACTTCGCCTGATCAGCTCCATTCCCGCGGTGATGTTCCCCCACTGATCGCTTCCGCCGATTTGAAGCGTTACGCCATCGCGGATGAAGAGCTCTCGATAGTCGTAGGCCTGGAGCAGCATGTAGCTGAATTCGGTGAAGGAGATGCCGGTATCCATTCGTGCCTGTACCGATTCCTTCGCGAGCATGTAATTCAACGTGAAGTGCTTGCCGACGTCGCGCAGCAGCTCGATCGCGTTCAATGGAACAAGCCAGTCCGCATTGTTGCGCATCTGCGCGGCGTTCGGTCCGGAGAAATCGAGGAAGTGCTCCAGCTGCTTCCTCAAGCCGCTCGCGTTCGTCGCAATAGTATCGAGGTCGAGCAGCTGTCTCTCGGCAGTCTTACCGCTCGGATCGCCAATCAATCCGGTTCCACCGCCGACAACGGCGAACGGCCGGTGACCCGCTCGCTGGAGATGGACGAGTCCCATCACGGGGACGAGACTGCCAACGTGCAGGCTCGACGCTGTCGGATCGAATCCGCAGTAAGCGGATACTGGTCCATTCGCGAGTGCTGCGGGCAACCCTTCCGTATGCTGGTGGAGCATCCCGCGCCAGGACAACTCCTCGAGCAGATCGATTTTCATCGCCGGAAAAGCTACGTGCCGAAAGGGCTTAGGACTACGGATTGAGGACCCTTGCGGCCTCAGGCGACTAATTGCGGATGGAGGATTACTTCGTCCTCAGTAGTCCTCAGTTCGCACTTAGTCGTCGATCGTCGATGCCGTTGGTCCTCAATCCTGAATCCGCAGTCCCCTCAATTAAGTTCCAGTACTCATGGTTGCTAGATCGTTTCGGCGCCGCCACCCGAATCTCGTTCGGGCGCTCCTCTTCGCAGCGACGTTCATCATTTCGTTCTGCGCCGGCCTTGGGTATGGCGCCTGGGCACTCGTTTGCCGAGGCGGAAAATGTCCGCCGGTAGAAGCACTGAACGATTACACGCCGCGACAGACGTCCAAGCTTTACGCTGTGGACGGCCGCTTCATCGCCGAGCTCGGGCTCGAGCGCCGGACGCTCGTCCGACTCGATGAGATTCCTGAACACGTGCAACAGGCCTTCATCGTCACTGAGGACAAGCGATTCTACTCGCACGCCGGCATCGACTGGTATCGC
>DATBRZ010000103.1:0-4501 GCA_036560025.1 Gemmatimonadaceae bacterium
AACAGCTTCGCGGGAGTACCCGCCTGAAATGCGGTTCCAGTCGAGATTGGAACTGCCATCATGTCGCCGGATCGCGTTCGAAAAAACAGCTCTCGCCCACTCCTCGACCACATTGGCTCCGTCCCCCCGCTCACAGAAATCGTCCAGCGCGCTGAATCGACAGCTGGAAAAGGCCGAACGTATACCTCGTCCTGATGGGATTCGTTGGAGCCGTACGCCATCCACCTGCCATTGGGCGAAATCACTGCGCCGTAGTTGTCGTAGTCTGTGTGAATCAGCGGCTTTGGTGCACTGTCCGAACTCGTCGCGATGAGGAGCTTTCGACTGTTCGGAGTTGTGCCGATCGTGCGGAGTATCGTGGCCCGCCCGTCTGGAGAAAAGCTGACTTCGTCGAGTTGCGGTGCTTTTCGATTCACCGGTTGCTCATCGTTGCTTCCATCAGCTCGTCGCATCCACGCCGTCCGCTTCCCGCCTCGGCTCCCGAGATACGCGACGGTTCGCCCGTCGGGAGTCCACGTTGGCCGATCGCTCGCGCCAGTGAGTGTGAGCCGTGTCAGCGAGCCGTTCGGCAATCGCTTCACCCACACTGCACTGCCATCGTTTCCGGTGATGGTCATCGCGAGACGACTGCCGTCGGGCGATAGCGCTGGATCGCTGAAGGGTCCAACCCACGTCGAATCCACGGACGTTGCTGTTCCATTCCGCGTGACCCAAACAACATCGCGTGCGGTCTCACTGCCGGGGACGTACACCAAAGCCCCCGACTCTGAAACAGCGAACTGAAGCGTGCCGTTCGTGCTCTCGCTCCGAACATTGTCGAGGACCTGAACCGGCTCCCTGGTTGCGGCCAATTCCTTCTCGTCGAAGGTGACCGCGAAGACACGTCCATCAGCTGTGCCGTACACCAGTTTGTCCGGCGGGAGAAAACGTGCGAACGTTCCCTTTGCGATCGTTTTGAGCTTTCCCGTTGCGAACGAAAGTGCAGCGATGACGTTGTCGTTCGGGGATCCCATCCACAGCTGGACGATAGCGCCTTTTCCACCGGGCAGTACCTGCACGTAGTCATGCTCCTTCTCTCCGGCAGCTGTATCCGGCCGGCTGAGGTGGAACACTGTACCGCCTTCTTCAGCCACGCGAGCGATGCCGCCGGCGGGAGAGGTGAAATAGATATTTCCATCTCGTCCCCACGAGCCACCATAGGCGGTAGCCGAGTCGGATACGACCGTTCGGACCATTCCGCCGGTGGCGGGCGTTACCATCAGCCTGGCCTGGTTGCCCCCCAGCCCAAAAAACCCGATGAGCTGACCGTTCGGGGAGAAGAATGGCCCCTGAGCGCCTTCGGTTCCGGGTAAAGGCTTCGCCTCGAATTCGTTCATCTCCTTCACCCACAGCATGCGGCCTGTTTTCGAAGGACCGACGTAGGCTATGCGCCGCCCGTCCGGCGAGATCGCGATGCTGGCATTGTCGAGTGGCCACACACCGCCCGAGTCCGGCAATGTCATCAGCACGCGAACGACGCCTGGATCTTGAGAGGCTGACTGACGCTTCAGCAGCATGCCGAGCGCCGTGCCGGCAATAAGCGCGACCGATGCAATGATGGCTGTATTGCGCCAGTGAGACTCTCGAAGCGGAGTAGCAGCACGCATCGCGATCGTTGAAATGCGCGTTGGATCGTTGAGCGCCGCCGCGAATTCTGCAGCGCTCGCAAACCTGTCTGCCGGCAGCTTCGACAGCGCCGTGTGAACCGCGGCTTCCACATGCGGAGGAATCGATTTCCGCTGAATGGTGAGACCGCGCGGCTCTTCGGTCATCACTCGCGCCACGATTGCTTGCGCCGTCGGACCGGTGAAAGGCGGCTCGCCGACCAGCATCTCGTACGTTATGCACCCAAGCGCATACACATCGCTTCGCGCTGTGATCTCGCGCTCGCCCATCGCCTGCTCCGGACTCATGTAGTTCGGAGTGCCGAGGGACATTCCACTCTCGGTCATCCTGCCGCCGGCGGTGCTTACGGCGAGGGCAATTCCGAAGTCAGCGACGAGCGCGCTGCCGTCGTGGAGGAGAATGTTCTCCGGTTTGATGTCGCGGTGAACGACGCCGTGCCGGTGCGCGTAGTCGAGCGCACTCGCGATCTCTGTTGCCAGCCTCACGCTCTCGTTCACCGGCAGCTGGCGCTCGCGATTCAGACGATCGCGCAGCGACTCGCCGTCGATGTACGGCATCACGTAGAACAGGAACCCATCTACGGATCCGGAATCGTGCAGCGGAAGAATGTGCGGATGCTGCAGATTCGCGGTTGTCTTTATTTCGGCGAGAAAGCGCTCCGCGCCGATCACAGCCGCGAGCTCGGGTCGCAAGACTTTCACAGCGACCAGGCGGTCGTGCTTGATATCCTTCGCGAGGTAAACCGTCGCCATCCCACCCGAGCCGAGCTCGCGGTCAATGCGGTATCGGTCTGAAAGTGCGGCAGTAAGTCGTTGAATTGAGTCGCTCATCGTCCCTTAATGTTGGGGGACTGATCGAATATTGGGGCCGCTTTCAGGATATGACGCCGTCAGTTGAGTCCGAATCAGTGATGGGCAGTTCTGGCACTGGCCGGTACGACCGTCGACTGGCCACCAACACTCTGCCACCGTCCATTCCGTTTGACCCACAGGTGCGTGATTAAGCGTGCTCCGCCGACGTATCCCTTGGCAGATCCGGTGTGCGTCAGAACGCCCGTGACGACGGCTGCATCGCCATAGATCCGCACCTTCAAGTTCGAGAGCGTCGACGCCGTCCACTTGACGTCGGCAGACATCGTCTGACCGATTTCCTCCGTCCTGTTCGTCACCGTGCCATTCGAGTGGAGGTAGACGTAATCGTCGGCCAGCAGTGGCTCGAACGTGGCCCGGTCCTTTTTGAGTAAGGCGTCGAGGAGTGTCTGGTCCAACTTGAGCACCTCTTGAACAGTCGCCCTTGGTGTTTGCGCCGCACCAGGAGAGACGATCAACAATCCGAGCAATATGGGAACAAGTAACCGCGTTATCATGCTCCTCCTTCCTACGGGTTTCACGTCCCTGAGCGATACCGAGGCATCGCGAACGGCGGCGCTGTCGGCCGTATTGCATGTCCGGTACGCCGCGAGCTTTCGACGGCGACACGCTCCATCCGTTGATTCCTAACGCGTTACGACAGCTCTCACAATCTCGAGCATCACCGCTGTTCCCTTCCGGATATTCTCGATTGAAATCCGCTCATTGTTGCCATGAAGTCCCGAGGCCTCAGCTTCCGGAATCAGAAATACCTCGACGCCATAACTCGCAATCCCAAGATCCCGGAACCAGTGACTGTCAGTGAATCCAGCCTGCACAATCGGAGCGACAGTCGCAGCAGGAAAAGCGCGCCGAATCGCCGCCTCGGCTGCGCGATACAGCTGATTGTCTGTCGATGAGACCGCCGGCTGAAAGGCGATTATCTGTTCGATCTTTATTTCGGAGTCATTGAGCGCTGCGGCGAACTCGCGGAGAAATGCGTCGCGATCCTGATCGGGAAGCAGCCGGCAGTCAACCTGAGCCTCGGCTTCGGGTGGAATCACGTTGATCTTGTTGCTCGCCTGAAGCATCGTGATCGAGCACGTGTTGCGAAGCAGCGCCGCAAGATCGCGTCGCTCGATCTGCAGCTCCATCAGAACATTCCGGTCAGCGATCAATTTCTTGGCGTCACTGAACCCGTCTTTCCATCTTGCGGGCATCGACGGAGCGATTGCCGCGAAGTACGCCCCGACAGCCGGAATAACACGCGGCGCGAACTCGTACGTTTGGAGTCGATCCAGCGCGCGGATGAGTCGATTCACCGCTGTGGCCGGAGCGGGTCTCGATCCATGGCCCGGGCTGCCGACTGAGGTGAGCTTTAGCCAAAGCGGTGTCTTCTGAGTTACCTCGATGCCGAATTGCATTCGTCCATCGGCATCGATAGAGCTCTCGCCTCCTTCATTAATAAGCAGGCCCGCACCCTTGAAGGCGTCGGGCCGATTTTTCACGATCCATCCGGCGCCGAAGTTGCCGCCCGCCTCCTCATCCGCCGTCGCCATGAAGATGACATCACGGTTGAGCGGAACTTTCGCGCGCTTTAAAGCGAGAAATGTCTCGAGAAGAGCGACGCCGAGTGTTTTGGTATCGAGCGCGCCGCGTCCAAAGATGACACTGTCCCTTGTCGTAGCGGCGAAGGGATCGGTGTCCCAGTATTTCGGGTCTGCCGGCACGACATCCATGTGATGCAGCAACACGAGCGCCGGTTGATTGCCGCCTTTGAGTCGTGCCCAGATGTTGCCTCGACCGGGTGCTGATATCGCAGTGTCGAATGGAATCCCTTCCTGTTTGAGGATGCGTGCGAACCAGCGCATGGTTTGCACTTCATTACCAGGCGGATTCGTAGTGTTGATGCGCAGATACTCACGCGTCCGCTGCACCGCCTCGGCCTGCAACTTTGCGACATCGACATTCTCTTGAGCGCTGGCGGA
>DATBRZ010000104.1:0-30432 GCA_036560025.1 Gemmatimonadaceae bacterium
AACTGTATCATCCGCGGCCTTGAACGTCATCGAAACATTGATTCCGGGCGTGCTGGTCCTCGAGCCGAAGGTGCTGGCAGACGAGCGGGGCTTTTTCATGGAAACCTATCATGCGGCTCGATTTCGGCAGCTGGGCATCGATGCCGTCTTCGTTCAGGACAACCATTCGCGCTCGATGCGCGGCGTGCTTCGCGGCCTGCACTATCAGGAGCCAAATGCACAGGGGAAACTGGTGCGCTGCACGCGCGGGGCGCTGTACGACGTGGCCGTGGACATCCGAGTCGGCTCGCCGCATTTCGGCAAATGGATCGGCGCAGATCTGACGGAAGAGAACAAGAGGATGCTGTGGGTGCCGCCCGGCTTCGCGCACGGATTCTGCGCGCTCGCCAACGACTCCGACCTGGTCTACAAATG
This sequence comes from Gemmatimonadaceae bacterium, assembly GCA_036560025.1. Lineage (GTDB taxonomy): Bacteria > Gemmatimonadota > Gemmatimonadetes > Gemmatimonadales > Gemmatimonadaceae > UBA4720. Next base: position 415 of record DATBRZ010000104.1, read on the forward strand.
CACGGCACTCTACGATGTGCAGAGCGACCGATCGATCCTGTGGAACGATCCCGATCTGGGAATCAAGTGGCCGATCGCCAGGCCGCTGCTGTCGCCCAAAGACGCCGCGGCACCGCGCTTGAAAGAGGCCAAGGTGTTGCCGCAATTCACGGGAATGGCTTAGGATCAGTCGCCGTTACCGAAGTTCCCTACGCGGGGTCGTAGTTCAGTTTGGTTAGAACGCCGGCCTGTCACGCCGGAGGTCGCGGGTTCGAGCCCCGTCGGCCCCGCCAAATCGCGTCAAGTACTTAGCCTCGGTTTCCATCGCGCGAATAACTTCCTCACTCTCACCAGCACTCTCAAAACAAAACTTGCCTGCGGCGTGACGCTGTGTTGAACCGCCTACGACAGCGCTTGCGGCATCGTGTGCACCCTGGCTATGCTAGCGAGCCGCGTCGCTTCTCCATTTGTCAGCTCGCGACTGAACTCTGCATGAGCATAGTTCCGAGGGTCGCGCCGACTCGGACTATGTTGCACATCTGTCGGCTCGGCGCCTTCCTTCCTTACCGAGCGTACGTCGCCGGCGGAGAACTCGATCAAGCCGGCGGTCGCAAGCCAAACCGGAGGGCGCGAATATCCAAGGCGCGAACGTTCGGCTGTACTGAACTTCGAAATGTCACAGGAGACCCTCTTTTTCGATCGAAAAAAAGCTGGGCGCGGACGGCCATCGTCGTACGCCTGGATTCTGTTGTGCACAGCACGCCACAGTAGCTCCTGAGACGGAATCGAGTCGATTCGTTTCCAGCAAAGACGGTAGCCGCGCCTAAGACACCAGCCAGCGAAGCTCCGAGACCACAGCAGCCGCTTCAACGCTCCTCCGCTCTTCGTGGTGGGGTCCCGCTTCACGGTATGTGTGGACTTCGAAATGATCCGGCGAGGTACCGGGGTAGATCGTCAGGATGAGCCGCTTGGAGCGTGTCCGAAGCTCGACGTCAATCGATCCGTCGCCGGCAGGCCCTGTGTGTATTTCGGCGCCTTCGACGCCGGCTGTTGCAATCATCCTCGCACCAGCACGAACGAAAAGAATAGCGGCATCCAAAACGAGGCGCGAGAACGCATCGGCACCGTATCCATCCCATCCAGGGGCGAGTTGCTCGTATAACGCGATCTCAGCAATCGCCGCCGTCTCCATGCGGTCGAGCGCAGCTTCGCGTAACGATGGCCCGCCGGATTTGTTGGCGCGCGTCGTGGGTTGCGGCGTGATTGATGATCCGCGTCGTAAGACTTTGGGATCGAGATGGCTCAAAACCCGGCACTGCTCATCGATAAAACGCGGCTGAAATTGCTCGACTCTCAGCATTTCGACGATCGCTGCCGTAGTCTTGGGTGGTCGGTCAGACGCTAACGGCATCAACGGTTCCTTTCATGACAACGTTACGAGTCGTGTCGGTGATCCATTTCTCGAAGTGTTCATCGGATTCGTCGTGTAGTCGCTCGAGTAGCTCCAGAGCATTTCCACCGTCCGCAAGCGCGTTTTGAAAAATGGATTGAACCTGAACGACATACGAGCCATCGACGGGTTTTCCGTGCAGATGCACCTGACGATTAAAGCCATCTGGTTCGATGAGGCCGAAGCCCATATCAACGTCGATGGTCTGCGTCACTGAGGCAAATGACTCAGGAAACACCGGACCACCGCAGCGAATGTACTGACCGAGTTGGAATCCGGCGCTTGGCACCGTGAATCGATCAATTGTATTGAGCGCGACGGCAGTAATACTTACCTCGATCGTCGCGTGAAGGGAACCAAGTGTCGGCGCGACCACTTCCTCGCGGAAAGTACGCCAACCGGGGTATGTCCCCGCGGGGGTCACGAGGTTCATCGTTACGTCGTCTGGCGCGAGTTGTACCAGCCTAGTTCGGTCACTTGACCAGCAGCGGACGCGAGGCGGCGTGAACGCTGCGGCGAGCTTCTGATCAAACAAGTTCACGTCAAAGCCATTGACGCTGCCAGACTCGATATTTGGAAAACCGCGGTCTCTCAGCCGCGGGACCACGTCGAAGAACCTGTCGAACCCGAAGGAACCCGGTGCAAGGCGGAAGTCAGCGTACAGCTCGACGAGGATCGCTTGTTTATAGCTCACTCTTCCTCTTGTACGCGTAAGCGTGCGACAACGTTCGGCAGAGCCCGCTTTTCGTGCATTGTACTCCTGGGAAGGGATCGCCGTCGGGAGTCAGTTCGTCACCTGATCGTCAGCAATGGTCCTGCCGCTCTTTTCAGCCGCCGGAACAACCCATCCGCTGACCATCTCCGCCATAAACTCGAGGTCCAAATTGAAGTAATGTTGCATCACCGTCTGGACGTTCGTGTCGCCCATCATCTTCACGATGAGAATCGGGTTCTTCGTTTTCTCCGCCAGGTGCGACGCTCCCGTGTGACGGAATGTGAAGAAGTCCGCCTTCCTCCCCTCGAGCGCATAGCCGATCATTCGTGATGCGATCACGATCAGCCGATTCCACTGTTTGCGGACGTCAACGTATTGCGCTCCAGTTGCGGGATTCACGTGCACGGGACCGCTCGCATTGCCTGGGTGAATTGACCGGAGATAACGGAGGAGTTGCTCCGCGATCGGCCCCTCCGCTCGGATGCCTTTATTCACGTTCTTGTGTACGTCGAGACGGAAGGTGGCGTGGTCGCAGTCGAACAACAACTCCTGCCACGTGAGCGCGAAGTTGTTCTTCGGACGCATGAGGGTGAAATATGCGACGTAGCAGAAGCCACGCAGCGGTACCACCGACGGCGATCTCAGCCCGCGTGCTGACTTGTCCGCTTCGACGCGGGCATTCCATCGCGCCTGCTCGCGCTCATATTCATCCATCGCCGGGCCGAGGATCACGGCAAGTTCCTTCTTCGTCCACGTTACAGGAGCGTCGCTCTTCACCACGACAGGACGAGGAACTTTTCCGAGCGCGTGCTGCGCTGGCAGAACGCGATGTGCGACCGCGAAGTTTAGCATGGCGATGAGCGTGCTTGCGTAATGACGCTGAGTCTGCGGCGCGAGCTCACGGACCTCTGCGAGGAGCTGTTGGTATTCGTCCCATCCGATCGTCGCAGCATCGCGATGCCGGCCGAAGAACGCTTCGATGTTAGCGATCAATGACTCCGCTCGGTCGTACTGTTTCCCCGCCTGCTTCAGATGATCGCGGTACGAATCGCACACTCTGCCGAACGGAATCGCGTTTGCGACTGCCTGCTTCGTCATCGCCGCCTGTTCCACCGCTTGGAGTAGTCGAGCTTCCTCGGCACGCTTGAAGTTGAGCGCGAATGTCGCGGAAGCGGGGCGGCTGGTGGGGAATGGCGATTTCCGGCGAGCACGGATGACAAGTGGTCGACTCCAGTCGTCAGGAGTAGCTCGATGCCGCGGGCAGATAGCGCAAATGCACTGCGGCGGATGCTCGATGGGCGGCTGGACCTCGTATCGGCCGCGGACGCCTGTGACGTAATCGGGTTCGCTCTTTCTCACATCGCGCCCTTGGGAAGTTTCCTGATCGATTCTTGCAGCTTGTAGATTCGTCCGCTAATCGCAGGGCTCCACTTATCGGCGAAGACCAGGTCAAAGATTCGCAGGGAGAGGTGTCCTACTTCCAGCGTTTTACGCCAAGAATAGAGGATCGAAGCGACATCGCCGCCGATGACATTAAACTTCCCACGACGCGTCGCGAAGTTCAACTTCGTCAGGTTTGAACGGAATCCGAGTTGGTTGAAATGTGCTCCTCGCTGTATTGCCTCGTGATAGAGCTCCACGGCGCGATCAGCCATCTTGGGTTCGTTCTTACCGAGCCATTCGCGACAGATGCGTGAAAAGCTGAACTCGTAGCCGATCTCACGTTCGGCCTTGTCGGTCTTGTTGCATTCTAACCATGGTCGCCACCGCTCGGGATTCAGGTGGATGTAATACCCATATGCGGCCGATTCTAAACAGCCGCGTAATGGCTTCCATGTTTCAAGAGTGACCATGGCCGCGGAGAGATATGCCGCAGCGAGATATGCGGATTCGGCAGCGACCATGAAAAAGAGCGGTCGAGAGCCAGCGTCACGGTCGGAAAGGAATTCGCGACCGGCGTGAAAAATCTGCGCGGTTTCTCTGAAGAGGCGAGCGTGCTTTCGCTGCTTTGTTAGGAATTCCCGAGCGTTGTAGAACATCGTGTTGACGTAACCGGTCAACTGATCGTCTGCACCTTCGCGCGGGATGATTTCGTCCGAATCGGAATCGGTGGCCATGGTCGAGTGAGCGGATAGATTTACCACTGTTTTCGATTTACTCACCACTGCCCCAACGGATCAGCTTCATTCTTCGAGGACGGCGGTTCACGAACGCGCCTTTTGACCCCGAGAGAGCGGCGTCACATGGACAGCTCCGACTGTCTTTCCACGCTCACGGATCTTCCGCAGCGATTGGCGAGCAACGGCGATTGGAATCCAACGGGCGTAGATCTGTTCGATCGGGATACCGCTTTCACGTGTGCCTGGAATCACCTCAAGGGTGAACTCGCCCGCATCGATTCGCCGGCGGATCGTTTTCACACTCCAGCCACGGAGCTCCGCTGCGCGTTCGATGGTGACGTGCGTCGGATCACCATGCTGGGCAAACAAGGCGATGAGAATCGCGGTCACATCCTCCGAGCGCCGGTCCATGTCGCCGATCATCTGGCGGAGCTCGCTGATTTGATTCTGCAGCGCAGCAACTCCAGCTTCGTCGATTCCGGATCCCTGCGTCATCTCGTCCGTTTCCTCGCGCGCGCTGGAGGCTCGTGAGGCTCGAGCGCGAGGGCGAGCTCCTCGGGTGAGATGTCGTCCACCGGATCGTCGTCGACGTGCGGCATCGTGAATAACATCTTCAACTCATCGTCCGAGATGTCCTCCGCAGGTTTCTTCACTCGTCGCGCTGCGCGGGCATCGGCCTCGGCCTGGCGCTTCTCGAGCCGACGGCTCTTCGGCTCCGACGCCGCACGGATACGCGTGCGAATGTGCGGAACGGAATCGTCAGGTGCATCGCGATCGACGCGGGCGATGTGAGAGTCACGTGTCGGAGCAGGGAAATCACGATTCAGACGCGTGCCGGTGACCGGTTCATCCGATGAAACGCCGTCAGGCCAATAGAGCTTGGGATCCGGCTTCCACCTTCCATCCGCGGCCGCCAGGAGCGCCTTCAGAATCAACGCCGTCGGTACGAGCACTAATTCAAATCCCGATACGAGCGCAGTGTTGATCATCTCGCCCGGTGAGAAGCGCTCACAAACGAACCGCACGACCTCCTCCAAAGTGAAGCGGTTCACCGTTCCAACCCGAAATGGGTGCAGCAAGCCATCTCTGCACGCCTCCCTGATCTTCGCCAGCGCGTACTTCTCGGGCCACCGCTCGACCAATAGGGCCGCGATCTCCGCGGTCGAGTAAGACGGTCTTGGAATCGCCCACAGACGGCCCAAGCCAGCAAGGGCCCGGGGACGAGGCGTTTTCAGCGTCATTCAGCAACCGCCTGCCAGCGCAAATGACCCGCTGATCAACTTGCGGACCATCGAATGCGAAAAGCTGGAAACACGCAGACGAGGAAGCTCCGTTGGCGAATGTGTGCGTGCAACGCTCCGACCTGCTGATGAAGCCATGTACCGTTCGACCATCACGACGGCTCTTTCCTTCACGCACTGCCCTCCTTCGCGGTTGCAGGCACGTCCGCCTCTTCCCACGGAGCAAGCTTCATCGAATGCTGCGTTCCGGAGCGATTGGACGATTCGCTTCGTACCACTGGGTGTTCGAGGTATCTCGTCGTGATTTTGTCGAAGTAGAGTTTGACGACGCCGAGCTGTCCGCATTCGGGCTGGAACCGGATCTTCGAGATGCTGAGCTCCACCTCGCCGGTCTTTGCCTTCGTGTCATCGTGCATCGCCCGCCACATGGCAACGATCGCATCAGCGTGGTTGAACCAATGGGCGGAGCCGCTGATGTCCCACGGCCGGACCTGCGGGTATTCGGACTCATCGTTCTCACGCCTGAGTTTTGTCGGATGAGCAACCACGACGACGTGCATGCGCTCGCTCTGACCGAAGGTCCGAAGCCTTGTCAGGGCCGTGTTGATGAACTCATGCTCGGTCTCGTTTTTCGCTCGCGACGTTGCCGCCAGGACGTTGTAGGGATCGATCAGCAGCGCATCATGGCTCCGGCGTGCATTGACTTCAGCGGCGACGTCGAGGATTCGGTCAAGCGATGTGTGGCCGAACGATGGGTCGAGCAGCGTGACGTACTCTCGAAGCGTGCCCATGCCGACCCGCACGTCAGTCTCCGAAATTCGCGCTGATCGTCCAAACGTGAATGGCTTCGCGAAAAGCTTTTGTAGCAGGAGCGCGGCGTGTCGCTCCGGCGGAAATTGCTCCGCCGAAAAGACGATCCATCGCCATCGAGCGCGGCTTTCCCCGGAATCGTCTTCGTCGGCGCACGAGGTCCTGATGATCAGGTCGTCCAGCCATGTACTCTTGCCGGCATTCGGCGCGCCGGTGACGATCGTGAGCTGTCCGGTTTTTGGTCGGTAGTGCTTAGCGAGTGATCGCCATCCTGGATACACGCCCGGCTCATCGCCGCCTTTCGCCCAGAGCTCGAGTACGCGTTCCGTGAGGATCTCGTATCGAACGACTTCCGGGGGGAGTTGCGGCTCGTCGAAGCGCTCCACAATCGCGCGCAGATGGTCTTGCGTCCCGCCGGAATCGAGGAAGTCTGAAGCATCGAATCCCTTGATGCGGTTTGGATTCGGCATCGTCACGATGCCCACGGCCGCAGCGACGCCAATCAGCGCTTCGCGCGTTTCCTTCGCTTTCTTTCGACCTGGCTCGTCGTCATCCGCGACGATGCAGACACGCCGGCCCTTAAAGTAGACGGTGTCATCGTCTCGCCAGCGAGCGCCAGCGCCACCGGGCGTGGTCGTCGTGATGTACTCGAGCGACGCGAGACGATCAGCGTCCTTTTCCCCCTCGACGATCACCACGATCTCGGTTGTGGGCGCGGCGATCAGCTCCGGCAGTCGATAGAGCGGCGCATTGTTGCCGCCGGGGATCCACTTGCCTTCATCGTTCGGGTCCGGGCGCCACCAGCGGAACGTTTTCGCTCCGACGTCGTCGACGTACCGGCCTTTGCGGGCGAAGACTGAACCATCGGAGTTCCTGTAGACGTAGGTCGCGATCAACTCCGGACGGGCGCTCTCATCGTTGCGCGAGACAGTCAGTTCCCGTCGATCGATTCCGAGCGCGTCGACGATCGCCTCGAACGTGCAGCCGGCGTGACAGTTCAAGAGAATATTGCCTGTGGTCCCGACGCTGATTGAGAGGCTCGGCTGCTTGTCTTCATGCGCCGGGCACAGTCCCACGTAGCCGCTGCCGCTCGAACGGGCCTTCTTCACGCGGCTGAGCACAACTCGCAGAACGTCGCTCATATCGCAGCTCCAGCAGCTGCGCCACGAGGCTCGCTTCCGGCGGATGAATTCTTCCGGCTCCGCATCTTCTTCACGAACGAGTCAAATTTGTAAGACCCGTCCTTCCACTGCCCGGCTGTCGTTTTTCGAAGCGCTCCTGGCGAAAGTAGGTACTGGCTCATGCTCTCGTCGGCCACGACGAACGAGATGACTTCATCAACGAATGCTGGATCGCGACCGTCAATCCGGAAAATGCCATCAAAGTCTTCGGCCCATTTCTGCAAATCCGGTTGCGTGAAGTCAGAGTCGCGTTCGCGAAGCTTTGCCAGCAGATCCGCGGCAGCTCTCATCTCGCGCGAATCGTCAGAGAAACGCCCCTCGGTCCCGTTCTTCTCTTTCGCGAGTGGGCCCTGAGCCTTCCCTTCCTTTCTGTTCCTTCCCTTCCTTCCCTTCTTTGGCCGGGAACTTCCGGGAGATTCCGGGAACTTCCGGGAGAGAGCGAGCTTTTCGTATTCTTCTCCGCTTAGTTTGGTCCCTTCTTCAGGCGTCGGAAATTTCGGTTTCGGCGTGCGCTTGTGCAAATTGACCTGGTGCGTGTCGAACGACGGGGCGTTCAGGTAGAGCCGGTCGTTCACCTCGTAGGCCGTGAGGATCTCGACGTCGATCATCTCCCGCACGGCACTGGCGATCTCGGCAACGGAACGGTTACTCAGCGGCTGAGTTTGGGCCTTCAACTTCGTCGCGCTGCCCTCGATCGTTCCGTGGTCGCTGAGGTGCGGGATCATGAGGCACCAGGACAATCGCGCCCACTCGCTCATCGCGTTGAACGATTCGCTTGTGGCGATCGACGCCGAGATCATGCGGCCTCGCGCCATCTGCTTAGGCTCCGTCCCCGGCCATGATGTAAGCCCCTTGAGCTCGGACGTAGAGAACCTGATTCACGAGATCAGCAGAGAGCGGATTTCGTTCAGCAACATCACGGAGCGCGCAGGCAATCACCCGGTCGCCGTAACCGCGCCGCCACGTGGCGAAAACTGATGGCGCCGGAGCGGGGTCTCCTCGGCCGCCGCGTTTGACAAGATCACACCACAATTCAAAAAGTGAGTCATGGCCGTCGTCGGCCACTCGGGATCGTGCGATGATGGCGACGGCGACCAGGACTGCGATACTGCGAAGAAGCCGCATGATCGTAGTTCCGTTCTGGAATGGCATCTCGTGCGACGCCGGTGATAAACGATGACGCACGAGATGCCGGGGCCTTTTCAGTTGGGTTTTTTCTGGACGCTCCGCTGACTGCAACAGCGGATCTTGAAGTGCGATACGAGACCCTCGGCTGGTTGCGCCAATCGGCCATCATGAGAAACCTCCGCTCACGGCTGGCTGAGTTTCTTCCCGGCTCAGGCGATCGATCGCGGCCTCGAGTGCACGGAGTTCTATCGGCCTGGCGCGCTCAGGAAAACGTTCTATTTCAGATGCGCGCGTAAGCGAGAGCCCGGCTTCCCGTGCCGCGTCGGCGAGTTTGATTCCAATCGCTAAACGCTGCACCCGAATTTGAGAGGCGGGGTAGAAACGCCTTCCAGATGGTGATTGCGGCACGAACCAATAAAAGCACAACCAAAACGACAACGGGGCCGAAAAGTCAGCCGAAAATGCCTACGGCCTTTTTGAATGACTCTTCGCGCGACTCCTTACGTTGGATCTAAGCGTCCGGTACGATCGCACGCTCATGATTGGAAAGTTCGGATCGATCTTCTCGTCGAGAATTTCCTTCAGCGTTCGACTCTTGAGGCGTCGCAGGTGCAACGCATCTCTGCCCTCGCCCTTTTCTTCGAGTCGCGTAGTGAGCGTCGCCTCTACCTTCTCCACGAACTTCGCTGTTTTGGAAGCTCGTGCCGCGCCGTGCGCCGGGTCTCTAGTCTTGGGCGGTCGACCGAGATCCACCTTCACACTTGAACGTGGGCCGGCTTGGTCAACGGCACGACGGGCCGCTTGTCGCAGTCGACGTCCCTCGTTCTTCTCCGCGCCAGAAACGCGTCTGGATACTTCGGCCACCGCATCGCTTATGGCCGCATCCACAGCCTTTTGGAGGGGACGCCGAAGGTTCTGGAGAACCAAACGAGCGATTTCGCTAACACGGTGTTCGATCGTTTTGGGTGAGAACACCGTCGGATAAATGGGCGAAATCCCCCAAAGGAGTTGGCGAATCGCGTCGGTAAGTCGCTCGTCGATCGTCACGGCACCGACGTCCAAATTGAAAGTGTGAGGGACGCCGCGCTGAAGTTGTTTCTCAATCTGCCAGTAGAGAACTTCGTCTGTGATTCGGCCCTGACGGTCCTGACGCTGACGCCGTCGAGCATTCTCGAGAAGGTCTGCCACGCGTTCCGCAATCGCATTGATCAGCGCATCGGTCTTTGCATCGTTGCTGTCGTGCAGATCATCCTCCCCGAAGGACGTATCCCCGATGTCGTTCGCCCGCCGCCTGCGTCGGGGAATTGATCGCAGGTTGTCCGTGCGCTGGCCGGCGCACGTAAGGCGGGCATGGGTATTTTCGCTCAGGTCACGGCTTGTTCAGCATCTCCCGACCATTTCGCCGTGAGCTCGCTGATCACGAACGCCAGCACGGATGCTTCATCAGCTTCGCGGTCAGTCGGCTGGCCCGTCGCTTTCCGTTTCGTGACGAGCCGCTCGAGAAACTCACGTCGTGTTTTCAAAACTTCGAGGGCATGCCGGCGCTTCTGGCCGATCGATCTCCCGCGCTTCTGATCGTCAGTTCGTTCCACCATCGCCGCATCGTAGCGCCGATTCCTCAATCGCGCTCCAGACCAGCGACCGCCGAAGGATCCAGAGCCGTGTAAATGGTGGTCGACTTGATGTCGCGATGGCCCATGAACTCCTGGACTCGGCGAAGATCCGTTCCTTTCCGAATCAGGCGGTACCCGGTCCCATGCCGTAGCGCATGAGGATTCGTAACTGGAAGACCAACTGCCTTCGCTGCTGACGTCAGGATTTGGCGCGCCGTTCGTTCGGACATCGGACTGTCGCGCTTCGTCGTGAAGATGAACCGCGAAACATGCCGTAGGCGTTGAACGGCGCGAAGCATTCGGAGCTCGTCGCCGTCGAGATTGTGCGTACCGTCGCGGCCGCGCTTTGCTCGCCGAATCATGACGGTCCCGGCGCGCGATAGGTTCACATCCCCCCATGTCAGCCGAACGGCTTCCGAGATCCGGAGGCCGTGCCGGAACATGATGGTGATCAGCAGCGCGTCACGATCAGGATAGCTGCTGCGATGGCGTACCGCCTTCCGCCATGTGTCGAATTCCTCAGGAGTGACGTGCTTTCGGCCGGCGATCGGCTTCCGCCGCGGTGGTCTGTTCGTTGCTGGTTTTGCCGTGTTCTCCGTCTGGACGAGTTGAAGCATGGTCGTTTTCTCCTCTCTTCGATCGCTGATTTCTGACTGCTGGTTGTGCCGAGTTTGCGAATTCTCGGCAAAACCGTTTGAACACTCACAGGTGCCGGCATCCCGCACCGGCACGAATGAAAGTTCACTCTGCGGTACCGGCGCGCAGAATCGCATCGGCCGCCTTAAAGATGCGCTGTGCGCTCTGCTCAGGAATCGGTCGCCCTGCACCTAGCCAGGTCTGAATGTATCCGCGGCAGTAGTCGCCACCAGGCAAAGCCAGCGACTCGAGGCAGAGCAGCGCGACGCCTTCCGCCTCCGCTTCGCGCAGATCCTGCGGCAGGTTTGCGCCGTCATTTGTCTGCGCAGCGACAGTGTGACCGAGCACAATGTGCGCGAGCTCATGGAACAGCGTCTTGACTGGCAACTGCGCAACGGGATTGATCGCGAACGATCGCCGCGACGCGTAACCCTGAATGTTCCCGTCCAGCGAGGCGAACGGAACGATGGACACCTCGAGCGATGCCAGCGCGCGATCACGTTCCCATGCCGGCACGATCGGCGCCGTGAATTCCGCGCCATCAGTCTGCGCGAGTACGAACCAGCGCGGCCGCCAGACAAAAACCGTCTTCACTGCTTCCGGCGCATCCGAGTCTTGGGAAGCATCGCGGTCTTTCACTGTGACCGGCTGACAAAGCGTGAGCGCCTTCTCGCCGCGCTTCACGTGCCGATCGAGCTCAATCCATCGCGGGAACGTCGCGATCGGGCCCGGCTGAATACCGCGTGCCATGCACTGGAACAGCGCGGCGATTCTGTTACCGAGGGAGTAACCGTGAAACCGTGTATACGCCTCCAGGATCATGCCTGGCTTCGTGACGGCTTCGCTCAGGAGTTCGGACCAGCGCAGATTGTTTCGGGAGTTTTGAGACGAAGAGGAAGAGGCAGAACGGGAATGGTGATTCATGATCGCTCCTATCCGCCTGCGTAATTGCAGACGTGCGCAAGATGGGGCGTCGCGAACGATCTGTCAAGTGGTCAACGAAAGATTTTTCAGCGCGCAATAGATGCTACGCGCGCGCGAGATTCGATTCTCTCGAATGCGCGGCGCAATCGCGCGGCCTAACACACATAGCGCGAGGCTCGGATGACGTAACGAACTGCCCCGGCTGCGCGCCAGGCGCCGGGCAGTTCTGAACCTTCAAAAAAAGGATTCCCCCCGGCCGGGGGTGGAGAGGGGAGTAGGCTTAACTTTTTTTTGGGTCCCATCTCCGAAACGACGTGGCACTCGCTGTGTGTGCGTGCACTGGGTCCTCCAGTGAGTTTCACGGCGCCGTTATACTGCGAAGGAAAGAGAGGATCGTCTTGGCGAAACGAAAACGGACGAAGATTGAACCGCTGGTTACGCTCGACGTGTTACTCACGTCTAAAGAGATCGCGTTGTTCACCGCTTACGGCAAGGGCGACGAAAGCGCCGGAATGAGAAAATTCCTGGACGAGTTCGAACCGCAAATCACAGAGATTCTCGAACGCGAACGGCGCCGCGGCCACAACTGACGTTTTGAGCGCCCCCTAGGTTCCGTGATGGGACCCCCATCTTCAGGAATCCGGTTCAACCGCATGCAATCGTCAATACATTGACAAAATGCCCGATGCCGAACGCGGTCTGGTGTCCGGCGTATTTCGCCATCCGCCGTCTGTGCAACACGCCCAAGATCCAAAAAGGAATCCCCTCGAAATGAATCAGGTATGCTCAGCCAATGACCTACGAGATGGTTTTCTTTCGCCCCGCTTGGCTGATTCTGCTCATCGCGTCGTTGGCGCTATCAGCCGCATGCGCGACCAGCGGCAACAGCACGGAGCGCGTCTTGCGCGAGTACGGCGGACGAAACATCTCGGACTTCTTCGCTGAAAAGAAGTACTACCCCGATTCGACGATCGATCTACCGAACGGCGGGAAGGTGTACGCGTTCACAGTCGGGTCGGGAGCGCGCGTTGATCAGTCGGGAAACGTGCGCAGCAATGTTTGCCGCGTCTGGATGGAAACAGATGCAGCCGGCGTGATCGTCCGCTGGCGCTACGAGAACTGTTCGTAGTTCGCCCCTGCGATCAGAGGGCGGTGGTAAAATTGACGCGGCTTCGGATTGTCGGAGCTAACAGAAAAGGCTCACCCAGAAAAGACCGTTGCATCGCGTCGCTTCACTTGCATTTCGGCGCGCGCTGGTTTCCCGACTGAGAGGCGTGGCAATGAGTTTTTTTGAGCGTTGGGGTCCCATTGGGTTAGCCGATCGTGTGGTTTCCGGCGACCCTAACATTGCAAAAGATCTTAATCGATTCGGAAGGGAAGGCCGCGCACGCCTGGCAAGCGGCACCGGTCTCTCCGACGAGGCACTTGCGAACGCGAGACGACTGGCAGCCGGCTACGAGCAGATGCTCCGGAGCGGCAAGAGCGTACTTCCTGATTCGACAGCGTCGGTGCTGAAACGAGCTCGCGGGCAGATCACCGACACCAATACGCGCGACATTATGGCGTCGACTTCGCGTCTACGTCAGGCCAGGCTTGCAAGCGGTGGAAAGCTCTCGGCAGAAGCGGCTCAGGAATACCAGACCGAGGCCGAAGCAGAAGCGAATCGAGCGCAGCAGGAAGCCGGCGTCAGTCTTTCGGGTCAGGAAGCGCAACTCGAACTCGCTGAGACGAACACTCTGCGTGACCGGCTCCAGCAGGCGTTCCAAATGCTGCAGCAAGAAGGTCAATTCCGGCAGCAGCTCGGACAGGCTGGTCAGGCCGCCTCGCTCGGCCTGCGACTCGATCGGCACAAGGCGATCGCTCAAACGATCGCGTCGATCTTCGGTGCCTCGTTTACCGGCGGTGCAGGCGCCGGCGCGGGCGGCGGCGGATTCAGTTAGGTGATGACATGGCGATGATGAGCGGTGCACTGGCACGAGCGCGTGCCCTCGCCGGCAATCCAGCGGCACTCGCAATGATGATGGGAGCCGCCCGTGCGTCGGCCGAAGGCCGAGCGAAAGCGATCGCAGACGATTACGCGAGCCGAACGGCGAAAGCGAAAGTCTCGATCGACGTCGATGGTGAGGGGCGAAAAACACTTACTGCCAAGCGCGTTCCTGTCGACGACGTCGACGCTCAGATCCAGGAGGCACACGAGGGACCGCGACGTGAGCTTCTGACGACGCTGGGCGGCACGCTCGACGATTTGGACCGCGAGCATGCGCAGCAATCCGCGGCACAGCTCGATCCGGAAGCGATCCGTAACGAGCTCTCAACCCACGAAGGCCGCGTGAAGCTCTCGTTAGAACTCGGCGCCAGCAGCCGGCGCAAAGCGGAAAACGATTCTGTGCGCATCCAGAACGGTGAGATTCCGATCGAACGTGCGATTCAGCAGGTCCTCGAAAAGCGGGCCGGCAAAGCGCGGGAGTTCCTGAAGCGGGTTGACGCAACTAATGAAAAGTCGAGGGAGGACGCCCGAAAACGAAACAACTCTGTCTATTCGGCGATCAAATCGTCGGATCTCGATTCGGTGAACGTGGAGGATATCGCTTCGCGCGCCAGCGTGGATCCGAAGACGATAACGAGCAATCCCGAGTATCTGAGTGCCATGAAGGATCGGCGCGAGCAACTCACGCTCGCGAAGGCGAAGGGCCGACGAAGCGCCGTGAACAGCACAATCACGTCGATGAAGCCCGAGGACGTCTCCGGTTACGAATCGTTCGATCAGTGGCTCGGTGATCAGGAAGCTGAACTCGGCGATCTGACGCCATCCGAACGTGGCCGCGCGAAGGCGCGCTTTACCGGTCTCAAGGCAAGAGCACGCCGACAGGAAGAGGATCAGCGCTTTCAGCGAGAGCGGCAGGATGCATTCCTCGAGAAAATTGCTGCCGGCACAAAGCAAAAACCGGCGAAGATCTCATTCGGCGATGCGAGAACCATCGAGGTCGACGACCTCGTCTCGTTGCGCGGGGACGATGGGATTGATCAGCGCTCGGTAGATATAGCGTTTCGCGTCAGGAACGGACAGATTACGCGCGAGCTGATCACGCTCGAAGGCCAGCGCCAGAAGACGCGGAAGCTCAAGACTGCCGGCGCAGTTGACGACGACAAAGCCGACGCGGATATCGAGGAGATGACCACGCGCATCAATCAACTCCGCGAAGATCAGAAAAAACTCGCGAAGCCGAAAGACAGTCTCGGGATTCTGGCTGGCGGCCCGAACGTCGGCGATCGCAAAACGTTTCCGAACGGCGCGGTCGGCGAGTGGGACGGAAAAGGCTGGAAACAGGTAACCGCAGGCACACAGCTCGACAGCGGGTCAGGAAAGTTCTCGGCGCAAAAGGAAGCAGGAATCGCGGCCTACATGCGGGCGAAAGGATACGGTTCGGCTGATCGGCAGAAAGCGATCGAGGAGTTAAAGTTGGCCGGTAGGCTCTGATGGTAAAGCGACGCTGTGCAAATTCGTCGCACTCGCATCTGAGGCGGCCGAAGGCATCGGATGATTCGCTTCCGTAATCGCCCTCCCGGAAATACTGTCCCGACACGCGCCGGAACGTGAAAGCGGACTCCAGCAAGATCACGGTTTCACGTCATCAGCGCAGCAATTTGCAAATCGCTTCCCAAAACGGCGGAAGCGCGACAATGATGAGCACAAGCGTGAGAGCGATGAGAATCCATGTCAACGTTTCGAGTCGAGATGAGGATGTGATAAGTCGCTTTGTCGCGGCTACTTGGTTGCGAGCGGATCGTCGTTGGAGTTCCGCCTGTAATATCCAGATTGCCGAATCTTTGCCGCTGTAATTCTCCGAAAGAACTCGATGGTATTCGACGAAAATCTCATCGTCGGTCTTTCCCGCTAAATAGTCCGGAGCGAAAGTCTCAAACGCCTTAGCCAAATCATGATCTCCGAATCAGCTGCAATTTTAACTGTGCCGCATCTATGCTCTCGACGGTGACGATTCTCGGTCCTCCCGCTGGAGCCGATGACGAAAGATTCCACGCAGTCCGCAAGCGGCTCGCACGACGCAGGATGGCGTCGTGAAGACGGGTAGAGCATGTGATCGCACCGCTTGTAAAAGACGTGTTGAATCATTCCCACCACGGGGGGATCGGCGGATCGAAACGCTTGCCAGCTAAGTCGTAAACGAATGTATCCGTTTCACGTGGCGCCGGCCAAGTAACGCGTACCTCAGTGCCGCCAGATTGGGGGATGGTCTTGCATCTAGCGATATGAAGTGCCTGCATGGAGATGCCGAGGAGTGGCGAACTTTCTCCGACGTAAAAATGAAAAGGAATTCCCTGCGCTCCGCACCAGAAGCAATTCAGCCGGCCAATTCGTTGCTCTCCCCGCTGTTGATCAACGTGAATCAGAATGTATGCTCGCTCTGTCATTTAAGACGAGCCTCTAACTGATGAAGCTCGTCCTCAAGGATCGAAACCCTTCGGGCGAGATCGTCGGCGGCATTTAATGCGATCTGCACGTTTCGATCGATAATCGAGGTCGCTTCGTGGGTCCTGCGCCACAGTTCGCGGATTGCCTTGCTGGTCGATTCATCAGGAATGTCGCCAAGTAGACTATCGAGATCTGGCATCTGGGCCACTCTCCTTCCGATTCAATTCGCGTCCGAAATCTGAATCACGATCCAAGACATCGCGTAGCGGCGCATCACGGCTGCGACTGCATTCGGTTTGAAACCGAAGACGCCTGCGCATCGACCATCTTCCAGAAAGAGTAAGCGGCGACGAGGCTCACCAGGACGAAGATGACACCGATGAGAAGCGGGGCCGCTCGATCTTCGCGCGCGCTGGCGAGACCGATTTGCAGAATCTCGAAACCCTTGAACACCAGATAGACACAGAGAAGATATGTGATGATCTGAAGCATTCCAACCATGTCAGTCACCCACCATCATTTTGCGCAATTCGCTAGGATCTTTTTTGCATCGGCGACTACCATCTCCGATGGTGTCGTCTCACGCACGTTACCAGCTCGAAAGCCGAGCTCCTGAATGCGAACCGTTTGGCCGACTACGCGTAATTCCGATTTCTTGGTCGCCTGGTTCTCAAAAACAGTTATCGTTAGCCGATCAGCGCTGCTGCTCCCCCACATCACCACATGCCCAGTACTCGTCGTGTTGCGATGCTCCGTCTTTATGAATCCGGCTTCCTTGTTGGCATCGAGCACGGTGTAACCAAGCGCGTTGACCATTCCCGATGCACATGTGAACGCGTCTATAGGTGACGGGACAGCAGCAGACTCAGAGTACGGTTGCGTTGTAGCGCAGGCAGCGGACATCAGCAGAAGTCCTGTAAGTCCGAACGATCTCATGTTCATCTTTGGTCCTTCTCTGGAAGTAGTGATTCAGCCGGACGGTTTGCTACCCTGCCACTTCACTGTACGCATCTGTATGCCATTCCGGTTTTGCCGCGGAGTGCTCCGCTTGAGGTGAGCAGCAGCGTGTCAGCGCCAAGCGCTGCGGCATTGTTGCGCAGCTGGTTCACACCATCATTCGGCCCCATGAACGGAGGGTGCGATTCGACGGTGCCGAGGACTTTGCACTGCTCGACGTCGGCTCCGTTGGAAGTGACTTTGATTTTCTCCGCTTGAGGCGCGACGGACACGCAGTAGGCAAGCGTGATCATCACGAGGCTCACGAGTTTTTTCAAACGATCTCCCTTCCCGATGAGCGTCTTTTATTCCGAAGATGCGCTTCCGGCCTGGCCGCTCCCACAATCGGTCCGAGCAGAATCCTCGATTGATGATTTGGACCTTCGGTTCTCTTGGGCATTCTCCTGGAGTAGTGACTGAGAGAGCAGCTTTGCTACCCTCCCCGACTCATATTTTCATGACTCGCCCCCTCTCAGCGCGAGATGCCTTGCTTTCGCATCCGGTGCTCTTCGATCTGACTGGCGTACAAACCCCAGCGCCCGCCCTCCGTCGTGAACTTCGGATAGCTATGTGCGGCGGCAAGGCTCATCTCGAATTTGCTCTCGTACGTGCGCGGGTCGATTCGCTGGTGTTGGGCGACGCGGCGAAGATGACGAACGCTTTTTGTGCCGAACACTCCCATCTCGACCAGATCGCGGAGAGTGTAGAAGGGGTCAATTGTTGGTTTCTTCATCACCCCACCATGCTTGTAGTCCGAAGCGAGCGGCCCGACAAAATCTATCATCGAGCTCGCCCAAAATAGCTCATCGAGCCGGCTGAGGATCTTCACCGAGAAATGCGATGACAAGTTTTCTCGAATTCATCGCTGCCAGCAACTTGTCGAGGACCGCATCGGTGATGGCCGGAACCAACACCTCAGCAACAGCGGCGGGGAAATAGGGCCTCATCACGGCTTCCGTTGTTTCAATAGCGAGAGCCGTGAACGTACCGTCGGACTGTGCCGGCGGCAGCAAGTCGGGCTGGTCGGTCGCCCGAGCGAGGGCCGCTTCAAGAATCCCCGACATTTCAAGAATTCGCAGGAACCGCTGTTCGTGAGATCGCACATCTCTTCCGATGCGGTCTATCTCTTCGTCAGTCTCGCCGTACTGCGACTCGAATCCTGGGAATGCTGTTTCCATACAGGGAAAGTGGCCGCCCAGCGCCTCGATGGCTTCCTTCGCGAAAGCAGTTGCGTTGTCCCGTGTCAGCTGCGGCAAGTTCGGACGTTTACTCACAGAAGGTACGACGCCTTCGACTGTACGCGGACGATGCGGTGCAGCGATAGCGAGTCGAATCGCTTCGGCGAGTGTGCCCGTCTCAAGGAGCTGATTCCGAACCCGCTCGTAGGTCTCGTCGACGATCTGACAGCGCTTCTCGAATATCGATTCGTTCGTCTGCTCATCGGCATTCTCTGGCCACGTCGGGAGCGCACCGAGTCTTTCCAACAAATCAAGAAAGGGTTCGCTCGAGGCGTCCGTTCTGTCCATCCGACGGAACATGTCTTTTGCTGCTGCTCGGATGGCTGTTTCGATTTCTGACTGCGGCGGGGCTGAAGTGGTAGTTGGCATTCCGATCTCCTTGGACTTGGTTGCCGCCCACTTCGATTGACAGGCCCTGAGGATGGATTATCCTCATTCGTTGAGTTGCGGGTCCGTCCTTCGGGCCGGGCAGCGTGACCCCGAAGGTCGCTGTGTTCTGCAGCGGCCTTCATTTTTCTCATTCACTTCGAGGGTTTGCGTAAAACGAGTTCGAGACCGAGCACGGGTGCCAGGCGTTCGATTGTCTCGACGGTTAGCGAACCTCCTTTGACGAACCGCGACAGGGCAGCCTCATTCACGCCACTTCTCTTCGCGATCTCGTAGCGGCTCAACAACGATTTCCCGATGGCTGTGCGGAGCTGCTCGAGCAAACGCTGTTTCTGACGCTTCGTCATACTTGATCGGCGTCATGCATATATCGCACTTACTTGACGCGCGTCAAGCTATCAGGTGAGGTTTCGGAGGAACCTGAGGATCCTGCGGGCCATCCGCCGCCTCGATCGCCACAGCGATCACGGTCTGAATGCTTGCCGCCAGCCATCGGTCGGCGGTCGTGCGTTGTGCGGCCAACGACTCGCGCAGCACGAGCGACCAATACTTTGATGGCATGTCGATGGTGACCTTGTCGAGTTGAACGGTTCCATCCCTCTCGATCGCAAGAAGGTCATTGTTGAATTTCACGCGCCGACCCAATTCGTCGAATTCCATCGAGAGGAGATCGCCAGCGTCAAAGAGCGCTGCCGTTGCGTGTCCCGGCGTGGCACCGGTGGAGATGGCTAGGTGATTGATGAGAGCGTTCATGTACGCCGGTATCGTCACGGTCACCGCAACGGTTTCCGGTTGGGGCTCGAGGCTGACGACGATTCCGCGAAGATGCTCGAACACGACTGCAGCCTTTAGATAATCTGGATGGAGAAATGCAATCGGATCCACGCGCATTCGAGTGTCTCACGGGAAGCCGCTTCGAGTGTGGCTCGGGCTTCCTCACGGCCGTGATCGGCGGCGCGCCACTCTTCTCCGCAACCCGTGCATTTGACATCAAGCGCGATGATCTTGGGTTTACGTTCTGTGATCGCCGAGGTTTTCGACGGGCAGATGTGAAACTTTGCGGGCTGAATTTCTTCGTCATCCAGCACGCTCCGAGGGTTGCAAACCGTTGCGCCAGGTCACTACCTCAGTCAAGGTGATTCGTGAAAAAATGCCGCCGGCCTTGAGCTCGGGGGTTGCAAATCGCTCGCGCCGGTCACGCATTTGCCGAAGGGGATCGACGCGACGACGAAACAGGGAAGAAAGTGAAACAGGCCCGCTCTCAGGAAGACGGGCATGGCTTATCGCTGCTCGGAGAAAACGCAGCAAGGAAAGGGGGAACGAAAATGGGAATGTCGGCAAAGGTAGCTGACCGTCTCGCCGCAGGACTGAAGCGTTTCCAGCCGATTCTCTCGTCAGCGAAGACGCGCGACGTGAACGAGTCCGATACTTCGATGATTGTTAGCGACATGCTCGCCGAGATCTTCGGTTTCGACAAGTATCACGAGATCACGCGTGAGCTGTGCATCCGTGGGACGTACTGCGACCTGGCGACGAAGGTCGACGGCAAAGTCCAGATGATTGTCGAAGTGAAGGCGATCGGGATTGAACTCAAGGATCAACACACGAAGCAAGCGGTCGACTACGCTGCAAATCAGGGCATCGAGTGGGTCGTTGTCACCAACGGCGTGACGTGGAAGGTCTATCGCGTGGTGTTTGCGCAGCCGATCGATCAGGAGTTGGTGCTCGAGATCGACATGCTCGGCCTGAACCCACGGCGCGACCAGGATCTCGGCAATCTGTATCTTGTCACGCGCGACGCCATCACAAAGTCAGCACTCGACGCCTACCATGATCATCTTCAGGCGACGAACAAGTTCTTTCTGGCCGCAGCCATTCTCTCGGATCCAGTGCTCGAGGTGATCCGTCGCGAGCTGCGTCGGCTGTCGTCTGATCTTTCAATCACTGTCGACGAACTCCGCTCTGTCGTCTCCGAGGAAGTACTGAAACGCGAGGTTCTTGACAGCGACAAGGCTGAGCAGGCCCGGAAGAAGCTCGTGCGTGCATCCACAAAGATGCTCCGGAGCAAACGCAGTCGAGATGAAGATCAAGAAGCTGCGGCGCCAGTAGTCAGTCCAACGGAACGTCAGCCAGAGCCGCATTGAACAATGCAATTTCGACCGTGACGCCCTAATTGGTCCCCCGCGGACCTGACGGATGGAGAGGGCGGCGAGACGGCGAGCTACTCGAATCACAACCTCGGTGCGCTCGATGAGCGGGCGCACAACTCGACGCGAGCCGGTAGATGACCAGTTCGGTCGGCTCCACTACAGTCGGCGCTCTGGCGCGTTCTCATCGCGAAATCACGCGACTTTGCGATGGAGCCATTCTTCGTGCGAGTGATGATCGCCGCCATCGACGCACTCTCAATCCGACTCTCAAAATGTGACCATGAGGACGCGCGGCCCAGCATGTTTCCGTGGTCACCGAAAATCGACGTGATCGCAAATCACTGAGTATTCATGCGGGTTGATGATGATGTCAGCGGCCTGTCACGCCGGAGGTCGCGGGTTCGAGCCCCGTCGGCCCCGCCAAACACACCACACTTTCTCTGTTATTCTCGCCTCAGTGCGCAAAGAGGATGTCATCGCCTTTGCTCGCCGGGACTGGCGAGCGATCGCCGCGCTCAAACGGCTGCGCTGGGCGAAGCGGAATATGACGCCCGCTTAGGCCCTGAGAATCGGCGATGCGCTGCGACATCATGTGAGCTCTCTCCGCACCGGCTGGCCGACGAAAGAGGATCGCCGCAACGATATCGCGGTTCACATCCGCGTATCGGAAAGCCTACGTCTTGCCAAACCGCCGGACAGTCGTTGAGCTGCTGCGTGCTCTTGCCGCCGCGATGGGTGAACGCGGGCTCAGGTAGTACCTGTTCGGTGCGCAGGCGGCGATCATCTGGGGAAGCCCGCGAGTGCTTCCGTTCGTTCATCGTCCGAGCGGCATGCCGCTCGATGTCGTACTCGCCGGGCCGGGACTGGAAGAGAAGTTCCTCAGTCGCGCGATCCGGAGGTGACCGCGCGTGCCTGTCGCGCCGGAGGTCGTGGGTTCATCACGACCTCCGTCGGAAAGACTCCATGTTCAAAATGGGCAGTTCCCGGGGTCTGGTCTGTCGGTCCGGAGCGGCGTGCCCACCGGCACCATGTACGTGACGACCGCCTCCGCAACGCTGTTGGTCTCGTTCCGCACCATATGAACGTGGGTGTTACTCCCCGCTTCCACTGCGCCGGTCCCGGCAGGAAACACCAGCGCTTTGCACGTGGGATCGTCACCCTCATACACAGTCAACGTCCCCGTTCTCACGGTGAATAACACTGGACCTGGATGCGTGTGCCATCCGCTGTAGCCGCCAGGCTGGAACGTAACGATCTGCGTCGCAACATCGATCGGCTGCGGCGCCTCCAATTCCAACTCCCAATCGATCGCCTTCTCTTTCCGCTTCACGTCGAACTCCGGCAGGGTCGCACGCCCAACGGGCATGAACGATATGCCAGACGGCGGGGTCGCGTTCGCTGAGAACTGCGTCACGCTAATGACCGCCAGAACAGCAACCAGCCCTACGAGTGCCTTCCTGAAGAATCGCCGAGTTCGGTCCATGCCGTTTCCTCCTCTGTTTGGTATGCAATCTATGAAGCGAGGACGGCGATCCAATGACCGGAAGGTCAAATTGAGATCAAAAACAGGTCACCGCGAGATCACTGTCGGCGATGCCTAGTGCTAACATCTACTCTCCGCTCAACGAGGAATGGATGCCCGCCAACACCGCGTCACGTCTGAAGTTCGGGGACTTCGAGTTTGATCAGCGGTCGGGTGAGCTGTGGAGGAGTGGCGATCGCATCGTTCTGCCGAACCAACCATTTCGTATCCTCGCAGTTCTGATCCATCGACCTGGAACGCTCGTTACGCGAGAGGAGCTGCGGCGCGAGCTGTGGCCCGAGGATACGTTTGTCGATTTCGAGCACAGTCTCAACGCCAGCGTGAGACGGCTTCGAGAAGCGATCGGCGACTCGGCAACTGCTCCGCGTTTCATCGAGACGATTCCTCAACGCGGATATCGATTCATCGGCGTCGTAGAAGGGAGTTCCACCACGCCGATACGTGGCCGGCGGCGCAAGTGGCCGCTCATATCTGCAACGATGCTCATCGCGGTGATTACCATCCTGTTCGCCTTCCATGGGTCACACGAGCCCTCGACTTCTGACGCAGCTTCCAATCGACGCCTTGTCAGATTGACATCAACATCGGGCCTTAGCACCGACCCCACGCTCTCGCCCGACGGAACTCTCCTCGCATATGCGTCAGACCGCAGCGCCGACAATTTCGACATTTATGTTCAGCCTGTCGCTGGCGGCGATCCGGTGCGGATCACGCATGATCCGGCGGACGAATCCGAGCCATCGTTCGCTCCCGACGGTGCGCACATCGTCTTCTCGAGGCGTGGGGCCGGCCTGTACGTCGTCGGAGCGTTAGGCGGCGAACCGCGCCTGATCGTGCGGACGCCCTGGGCGCGCACGCCGAGATTCTCGCCGGACGGACATTGGATCTCGTACTGGACGGGATTCCCTGCGTCGGTTGTAGCCGGCGGGATTCCAGGCGCGCTCGGTAGTATCTTCATTGTTCCACCTGACGGAGGGTCGCCTCGGCAAATCCTTACGCATCTCGCGAGTGCGCGCTACCCGATCTGGTCCCCGGACGGCGAACACATCCTCTTTCTGGGAGAGGAGGACGCCGATCAGAAGCGGCACGATTGGTACGTGATTCCGAGGAACGGCGACATGGCGATCAAAACGGGTGTGGTTGAAGCGCTACGCGCGGCCGGACTTCGCGCGCCATTTCCAATCCCAGGCAGCTGGAGTGCACGAAACAACACGGTGGTCTTCGCCACCAACGAGATAGACAACTCGAACATCTGGCAGATCCGCATTTCTCCGTCCACGAGTCGTGTCATTGGCCCTCCGGAGCGGCTGACGTTCGGCACAGCAATCGAGCGTAACCCGATCGTTGCGAATTCTGGCCGCATCGCATTCGCGAGCATCCTCGAGAACGTTGACATCTGGCGGGTTCCGCTCGACACAAAAACCGGCGAGGCGACCGGTGCTCTTGAACGCATCACCAATGATGCGAGCGATAGGTTGCGTAGTGTCAGCTCCGACGGCAGGACGTTGTTCTTGATCTCCTCACGAACGAACCGCGACGAGGTATGGACCAAAGATCTCCAAACCGGTCAAGAGCGTCAGTTGACGTACTCGGGAGTTGAAGAAGCGTCCGCCAGTCCGGATGGATCGCGCGTGGCATTCTCCAGGAACGAGGCCGGCAAGTGCCACATCGAGATCGCCGCCACGGCCGACGGATTGCCATCGAAGCTCTGCGATGACTGCGATCGCCCTGCTGGGTGGTCGCGCGATGGCAAACGCCTGCTGTTCGCCATGAGTGTTCCGTTTCGGCGGCTGCTGCAATACGACTTCACGTCCAATCGACGGACGGAGTTGGTGACGCATCCGACATGGAGTCTGGAGCGGCCCCGCTTCTCGCCAGACGGCCGGTGGGTGACGTTCCACACCGCCAACTCACCGAACGTCAGGCAAATCTACAGTGCTCCGGTTGGAATGGGCGAACCCATCCCTCAACGTTTGTGGGTACCGGTGGTCATGGACCATGGTTGCCATCCAAGCTGGTCACCGGACGGCGCGCTGCTCTACCACTTCTCATTCCGAGATGGCGCGTTTTGCCCCTGGGTGCAAAGAGTCGATCGCGCAACGAATCATCCGATCGGACCGGCCCGTGCTGTTCTGCACTTTCATCATCCGCGCCTTCGAGCGGCGTCCGGTGCCGCGGCGTTCAACGACGTAAAAGGGGGATATCTGTACATGACGCTCACCCAGTCAACCGGAAACATCTGGATGATCGACAGCACCGCGTCACCGCGCGATTCGCGTGCCGAGTGATCTGTCACGTCGGAGGTCGCTGGTTCGAGCGCGCGTCGGCCCGGCCAAAGCGTCACTGCCTTTTCAGATCGTCGATGTCTGCCCGATCGGGCGGCCTGCCGAGTGCCGATTGTTACGAATCAAGTCGTCAAGCTAACGAGCGCACGCCAAACTCGCTTGGTATTTGTCGGAGTGCACGAACCCAAATGTCGCGATCACCCGTGGCGCGTGGCCGGCCGTGCGCGGCGAGCGTAGAACGATCGCGTTTCACAGACGAATTGTAGGATCGCGGGAACGCCGGCCTGTCACGCCGGAGGTCGCGGGTTCGAGCCCCGTCGGCCCCGCCAATCTCCCAGGTGCTCACGACCATCGTGCGAGGGCGAACTCCGGCAACAGAGGATTCAGGAACTGCACGCCTTCCAATCGGCGCTGGTGTTCGAAATCCTCCGTGAAGATCGTGGGGACCTGGTTCAGGCGTGCGGTTGCCCAGATCTGTGCGTCGAAGTAGCTGAGTTGATGATCGCGTACACCGCGAGCTGCTTCCAGCACAACCAACCGTGTCACGTCCAGGACCGGAAGCGCGTCGGCGAGTAGCGTCACTTGGCCCACAGCTTCGTCGATACGCAGGATCGGGCGACGGCCTCTCGTTGTGGCGCTCAGGAACTCTCCCAGGACCTGGGCACTGAGCAGCCCCCGGCCAGTCTCGATGAGCGTGTCGATGGCACGAAGAGCCCGAACGTACTTGGCCTGCTCCGCCGGCTGGTGGGCGTAGACGAGGATATTCGTGTCGATCAGGACTTCGTCCATCGATCGATACGATCCTGATAGAGAGATTCCCGTGTCCAGCGACGACCGGCGGAAGCTCTGCGACGCCTTGCACGAAGAGAGCGCATGAATGCAACAGCCTTACGCCCGGCGACCGGATCGGGAGTTTGCCGCGCGCGACCACTTCCGCCGATTGCAATCGTCTCCAGAGCATCGCGAACGATCTCCGCTTCGGTGACACCACGCTGCTTGGCACGCCGCTTCAGCATTCGATCGTGACGCTCTTCAATATAGACCTGTTTGCGAATCACGGTGCACCGTATACATCATAATATACATCGTGCCGTCCATCGAGTCGATAGAGGCACGAGGTCGCGCGGCAGAACGCCGGCCCCGCCAACCTCCCCCCCCGCCCGCCCGGTTAGGATGTTGGGATGTTAGGAAGCGTCCCCTCACTTCAGTTCCGCGAGCCAGATGTCCGCTTCGTCCGAAGTTCGGAGAAAGTAAATCGTTCGATCATCTTTTGTGATGGCGATTGCGGAGACGTCGAAGCCGAACGAGTAGATCTCGCGCACTTGCCCCGTTGTCCGATTAAACAGATAGAGCGCGGTCAACCCGCAGCTGTTTGTGTCGAGGCCGCTGATGGACACGAATGTGCGAACCAACTGCGCGATCGCCGATGTCGCCGCGAGTAAGACTGCAATGAAGACAAATTTCCGCATGTCTGGCTCTTCATCTAGTTAGAAGTTTTTTCTGGGGGACGAGGCGAACTTATACGGGAGCCGCGCATGGGAGAGCAGGCGGTCGCCCGCGCCACTGTCACCGTTCACCGAAAGGAAGCGATATAGTCTCGTTTCTCACAGGAGGAGACTATGCGCCGACTGCAGGTTGCGGTTTCGCTGTTGCTGTTTGTGACTACGGCGGCTGTTGCGCAGAACAGCCGATCTGCTGTGTCTTTGAATGGGAATGATGCGAACACATGCACGCTCGTTGCGCCGTGTCGGACGTTCGGCGTCGCTCTGGCGCACACAAATCCCGGCGGAGAGGTCATTGCCCTTGATTCCGCCGGCTACGGCCAATTCACTGTTACTCAAGCCGTGACCATCAGCGGCGCTCCGGGCGTTCACGCTGCGCTCATGGGCACAGGGGCCAATGCCGTTTCCGTTAATGCCGGTGCAACCGATGCGGTGGTCCTTCGAAACCTCGTCATCCTCGCAGGTGCAGGTGCCGTTAACGGCATCGAGATTTTGTCCGCAAACTCAGTGCACGTCCTCAACTGCCTGGTTCGCGGCTTCACGGCGAATTCGGGAGTCGCCGTCATTGGAAACGGCGCGCAAAACACCCTCATCGATCACCTCGTCGCCGAAGAAAACTCGTTGGGAGTGACGATCTTCACAAACGCACAGGTGCGAGCTCGTATCACGAATTCGGAGATCGATAACAACACCATCGGGGTCTATGCGATCAACGATGTTGAAGCTGTTGTCTCGAATACCTCGATCAGCGGAAATGGCACGGGAGTACACGTGCAATCCACATTGTCCACCACTGCGGACGTAACGCTCGACCACTGCATCATTTCGAGCAACGGCAAGGGGATCTTCGCCACCAATCCCGACATTAATCTTCGCGCTGTCGTTCGCCTGTATGGCAACGTCATTTCCTACAACATTGGTGCTGGGGTGCAGAATTCATCCTCCACGGCGTTCACGTATGGGAATAACGCGCTGAGCGCAAACCACCCGGACGTAATGGGCGGACTGACGGCGTTGGCACAGCAGTAACTCAGATGCTGTAGCCCTGCACCAGGAGGGAGACTAGCGTGGACTGCAGGTTGCGGTTTCGCTATTCGTGTTTGTGACCACGGCGGCTGTTGCCCAGAACAGCCGATCTGCGGTGTCTTTGAATGGGAATGATGCGAACACATACACGCTCGTCGCGCCGTGTCGCACGTTCAGTGTCGCCTTGGCGCACACAAATCTGAGCGGAGAGGTGATTGCCCTTGATTCCGCCGGCTACGGCCAATTCACTGTTAGTCAAGCCGTGACGATCAGCGGCGCTCCGGGCGTTCACGCCGCGCTCATGGCCACAGGGGCCAGTGCCTCACGGCGTTGCCGCAGCAGTAACTCAGGCAATCACAGGATCGCGATCAGCATCAGGAGCCCGGTTGAGCCGTTGTCACGGTGAAAGCGGAGAGGGTATTCCAAACCCGCTGAGCATTGTCCGCAGTCGGCCGGACCCAGATATCCAGATCTCCGGTGGCGCGCGGCCGCCATGCGCGGCTAACGCATGGGCGCCGACGATCAGGAAATCAGCTCCAGCGGCGGATAACGCGTCCAACATCTCGGCGAAGTCGCGGTTCATCCCATCGGCCATCCTTGAATGTCCACGCTTCGCGCGTGAGCTGCCAGACCATCTTCACGCGCTCACCGGGTGTGAGTCGAGCGACGGCCTCCGCCCGTTCAGACGCTCCGAGGGTTGTTCGTTTTGTTTCGTAACCGGCGCGATCGACGCGTTTCACATGTCGACTATAGGTGGCCCGAGCTGCCTCCCGAGGAACTGTAATGTTCTCCGTCCTGAGGGAACTCTTCTGCATAGTCAGGAGGGCTCAGATGAAACGTTCGCTATCGATCATCTTCGGCTGCCTGCTCCCCGCCGCACTGATTGCTGCGGATGCTCAGCCGCAAATCAATCTTTCGGTGAGTCTTTCCGCCTCACCGGCGGGGCAGGTAGGTCCTGGCAGTCCAGTGACGCTTACCGCAACGGCAACGACTCAGCCGAAGGAGTTTCCTCAACGGGAGTTGCTTCAGAACATCCGTTACACCTTTTCTGCCCAGCGCACCTCGCCTTCTGCAGAGACAGTGGCCATCGCCACGAACGTGTCGACGAAAACGGTGACGTGGACCCCGCAGAACCCGGGCGTCTATGACATTACGGTTCGCGCCACATACGTCGCGCGATCCCTTCCGGTGTCGATCGACGACCACCGCCTCGCACCGTTCGCCACAGCCTCTGTGCCAAATTACACCGTCCTCGCGGGGATTGACCTGGTGCCGATTGTCGGACCACTCATGGGCGAATGCACAAAACAGGACTGCAACCAATGCCCCTACGTAACAGTTCCCATTTACGTCAAGAACCTCGGGAACGTAACCCAGCCCAATCAGGTCACCATCATCGTGAAATACAAGGATCAGGTGATTCAGACCTGGACGACCACCGCGCCGGCCGGAGGCGCGCAGGTCAAAGTCGGTTCCTACACGACGTTTCCCTGGAACTGTCCGTCCATTACCGGGCAGTTCTCTCCCAACTATTCGGTGACGGTGGACACGACGAACGCCGTGGCCGAGACCAACGAACAGAACAACGTGAAGGCTTTCTGGCTGCGATTCCCGGAGAGAACGACATTCCAGGCCAATTAGATGCTGTGGCACGGTCGCCGCAGAGGCGAAGATTTTGACCGTCGATCGGCATGAGAATCACCACAGAGGGCACAGAGCCCTCTGTGGTGAGATCGTCGAAGGAACAGGCGAGAAAAAAGACGATGAGGGTGACACGAATAGCCCGGCGCAGTTCCGTGGTTTTCTCCTTCTGTTGAGGGTGAGGGACGAACTTACGCCGATTCCGGCATCCGGTACAATCCCGCTCCCTCGATGCCGAAGTTCTACATCACCACCGCGATCCATTACGTCAACGACGACCCGCATATCGGCCACATGTTCGAGAACATCGTCGCCGATACGATCGCCCGTCACCGCCGGCGGATGGGTGACGACGTCTGGTTCCTCACCGGTACGGACGAACACGGCCAGAAGATCGAACGGGCGGCGGCGAAGGAAGGCATCCTGCCGATCGAGCTCGCCGACCGCGTGGTGAAAACGCATTACGCGCTGTGGAAAAAGCTCGGCATCAGCAACGATGACTTCATCCGCACCACGCAGGCGCGGCATCGCATCGGAGTGCTGGATCTGATCCGCCGCATTCAGGAGCGCTGGCCGGACGACATCTACCTCGGCGAGCACGCCGGCTGGTACTGCCAGAACGAGGAGACATTCATCCCGGAGAATCAGGTGCGCGATGCCCGGGACGAAAGCGGGCATCCGGTTGAGTGGACCACGGAGAAAAACTTCTTCTTCAAGCTCTCGCGTTTCGCCGAGCCCCTGCTGCAGCACTACAAGAAAAATCCACGTTTCGTCGTGCCCGCAACACGGATGAACGAGATCGTTTCGTTCGTGGAGCAGGGCCTGAAAGATCTCTCGATTTCGCGAACATCGATCACCTGGGGCATTCCATGGCCGGGTCATCCCGAGCACGTGGTCTACGTCTGGATGGATGCCCTCACGAATTACATCTCCGCCCTCGGATTCGGATCGACGGAAGACGAGAAGTTCCGGCACTACTGGCCGGCCGATGTGCACCTGATCGGCAAGGACATCACCCGCT
>DATBRZ010000105.1:0-3525 GCA_036560025.1 Gemmatimonadaceae bacterium
CTACCGCACTCGGCGGCTCCGAGCTCGCGATCAACGCGTATTCCGAAGCGCCCGAAGCTGCATACCGGCTCATCGCATATCTCACCGCCCCGGAGCAAATGATCGAGCGCGCGAGCGCAGTCGGCCAGTATCCAACGCGTCCCGCAGTTTACGACGACCCTCGCTTGCGTGCGATCACTGCGATTCCATTCGCGCATGCCAAGCGTGCGATCGAGAGCGCGACGCCACGGCCGGTTACGCCGATTTACACCGAGATGTCGGAGATCCTCCAGATAGAGTTGCACCGAGCGCTCGTGCGACAGGCTGAGCCACAGGCGGCACTCAACTCCGCGGCAAAACGAATCGATGCACTGATTGAACGGACCGGAATGCGAAGGTTCGCACGGGCCGCCGGGCGATGAAATCCGAGGCGAAACTTGGCTGGACGCTGGTTGCTCCCGCACTCGGAGTCATCGCACTGATTGCGATCTTCCCGCTCGGATGGACGGTGTGGGAATCTATGCACCTTCACGAGCTCAGAATGCCGTGGCTAGGTCAGCCTCTGATCGGCCTGGGCAATTACACGGAGATTGCGCGTGATCCGCGGTTCTGGGCAGCGTTGGGCCACACTGTGTTCTTCACCATCGTATCGATCTCGCTCGAGCTGATTCTCGGACTCTTCCTCGCCCTCGCGATGAATCGCGCCTTCCGCGGCCGAGGATTCGTGCGGGCCGCAGTGCTGGTGCCATGGGCAATTCCCACGGTAGTCGCGGCCCTTCTCTGGCGTTTCATGTTCGAGTCGCAAGCGGGAATCGTCAACGCGCTGCTCGTCGACGCCGGCATTCTCGACAAGCCGATTGTCTGGCTGATCGAGACAATTACCGCATGGGTACCGGTAATCCTCGCGGACGTGTGGAAGACTACGCCGTTTGTCGCTCTTCTGCTGCTGGCAGGACTTCAGAACATCGATTTGACGTTGTATGAGGCGGCTGCGGTGGACGGCGCGAACCGATGGTGGCAGCTGCGTCACATCACGCTTCCGCTGTTGAAGCCGGCGATCCTGGTCACACTGATTTTCCGGACGCTCGACGCATTCCGGGTATTCGATCTGATCTACGTCCTCACGGGGGGCGGTCCGGGCACATCAACTGAGCCGGTGGCGCTCTACACGTTCAACGCGCTGCTGCAGAATCTTCGCTTTGGATACGGCTCCGCGCTTTCAGTAGTGATCTTCGCGATCACTTTCGGCCTTGCGCTGCTCTACATGAAAGGACTCGGCGTTCGTCTGGCCGGAGAGGAGCGATGAATCTGCGACTGGGGCGCTGGATTTTTGGCGCGGTCCTGATTGGCCTGATGGTTTTCACCCTCTTTCCGTTCTACTGGGCGATCGTCGCCTCGCTCACACCCGAAGCCGCACTCTTTCGAGAGCCATCGCTCTGGCCGACCACGGTGATCCTCGATCATTACCGCGCGTTATTCCAGCAGCGTGACTTCCTTACGCCAATCCGCAACTCGTTGATCGTTGCCGGGACAACTACTGCCTTTTGCCTGACGGTCGGAACCTTCGCCGCATACGCGATCGCGCGCCTTCAGTTCAGGGGCAAAGCTGCGATTATGGCGTTCATCCTTGCCGTTACGATGTTCCCGCAGATCTCGATCGTGAGCCCTTTATATCTGCTGCTCCGCTCGTTGCGGCTGATCAACACGTATCCTGGCTTGATCATGCCTTACATGACGTTCGCGATGCCGCTGACCGTATGGATTCTGACCGGATCGATCCGTCAAATACCGAGAGACCTCGAGGATGCTGCTCATGTCGACGGCGCATCGCGGAGACAGAGCTTCACGAGGATATTGCTCCCTCTAGCGGTGCCGAGTCTGGCGACGACAGCGATTCTCACGTTCATCTACTGCTGGAACGAATTCCTATTCGCGCTGTCGTTCACACTCGGTCCGGAGCGTCAGACAGTCCCGGTCGCGATCGCGCTGTTCAGGGGTCAGTATCAGGTTCCGTGGGGACAGATTCTCGCGGCGGCTGTAATCGCGACAGCTCCTGTAGCCGCGATGGTGCTGGTGTTCCAGCGACGGATCGTTCAGGGACTCACAGCAGGCGCCGTAAAAGGCTAATCGGAGATTTCTGATGGCGCGGATCGCACTCGAGCATGTCGACAAGGTTTACGCGAATGGTTTTGTCGCGGCCCGTGATCTGAGTCTCGAAGCTCTCGACGGAGAGCTTCTCGTTCTCGTGGGTCCATCGGGAAGCGGTAAATCGACGGTGTTGCGTCTCATGGCAGGGCTCGAGGAAGTCACCGGCGGCACCATACGCATCGGCGACCGCGACGTAACAGCGCTCGCTCCTCAACAGCGCGACATTGCGATGGTGTTTCAGAATTACGCACTGTATCCGCACATGACGGTGCGCGACAACCTCGCGTTCGGACTCAGCATCCGAAAACAGCCTGCCGCGATGATCGCCGAAAGGGTTCGAGCGGTTGCGTCGTCACTCGGTCTCGACGCGCTCCTCGACAGAAAGCCTGCGCAACTGTCGGGTGGACAGCGGCAGCGAGTAGCGCTGGGGCGAGCAATAGTACGGGAGCCACTGGCGTTTCTGTTCGATGAGCCGCTATCGAATCTCGACGCGCAGCTCAGAGTGGAAACTCGCGTCGAGCTGGCACGGCTTCACCGTCAGCTCGGCGCGACGATGGTCTACGTCACGCACGACCAGTCCGAGGCTCTCACGCTCGGCGATCGCATTGCGGTGTTGCGTGACGGAGAGCTGCAGCAAATCGCTTCGCCGATGGAGCTCTATGCGCGTCCCGCAAATCGGTTCGTTGCCGGGTTCATTGGCAGTCCGTCGATGAATTTCGTCGAAGGCACGTTGCAAAGCAGTGGTGAGAGCGGAGCGACCTTCACCGGTGAGGGTATTACAGTCGACGCGCCCGTCGAGGTGCCGCCCGGAAATCGCGCCGTACTCGGCATCAGGCCGCAGCATCTCGAAGTGGTCGCCGATGGCGACGGAGTGATCCGCGCCGAAGTTGCGATCGTCGAGCCGATGGGAAACGAGCAGATCGTGTACACAACACTTCCCGGCGGCAAGCGTCTGATCGCGGTCGCTCCGCCAGAGCCGGTGATCGAGCCGGGAACGATTGTGTCGATGCGAATCAAGAGGGACGCGGTGCACGTGTTTAATGCACAGAGCGGGTTGCGGCTGTAAGTAGTCCGGGCGCTTCTAAATGCGGTTTGTGGCGTTTATCATTGAGGCTCAAGATCAATTCCGGCGCTATCGTCTAGGGGACAAGGACGGGGCCCTCTCAAGGCCCAAACACGGGTTCGAATCCCGTTAGCGCTATACGACGACTTCGAACTTCGAACCAACTGCGAACCAGTTCGCATCTCGCAATTCGAAGTGGCGGTTTCGGCCCCATCGTCTATCGGCTAGGACGGCACCCTTTCACGGTGCAAAGACGGGTTCGATTCCCGTACGGGCTATGCGGGGAAAGGGGGCCGTAGCTCAGCTTGGTTAGAGCACTCGACTGTCACTCGAGA
>DATBRZ010000106.1:0-4814 GCA_036560025.1 Gemmatimonadaceae bacterium
GTGCAGCCACCTTTAGCGACGGACTGCTCTGTGCCGCCGTGGCGACTGCAGTCAGACTGAGCAGCAACAATCCCGCACCGATCGCTTTCACGAGTTGCGGGAACCTATGTCGAGTCTGTACCGGCGATGCGACATGCCGAATTCCCGGTAACGACCGCTAAGCACGAAGCCTAATCCCTCATAGAACGAGATCGCGGCACCGTTATCATCATCGACGCTCAGCTCGTATGCACCGATTCCGGAGTTTCGCATCTCGTTGGTGAATGCATTGACAAGCTCTGCACCGATTCCAACGCCACGTTTTTCCCCTGACACTGCGATGTAAGTGAGCTCCGGCGCGTCGCGATCGTACGCACCTTCATCGGGGCCGCGAAAACTCTTCAGAAGAAAGATCAGTGTGGACGGTCGTCTCAGAATGCCGAGACACATGCCGGCCAGGGTGTCGAATGGATTTTTTTGCAGGGCCTCGTGCTTCAAGCTGCTCGGATGAATCGATCCCAGAACGAACCCGCGAACAAGATTGCCTTCGATGTACACGAATCCTACGCCCAAGCTCGTTTTTACAGCACCTGCGTAGAATGCCCTGATCGCCGGCAGTCCAAGCCTCGAGAGCAAGCCCGTCAGATTTGCGCGATGGAGCCTCGCCACTTCCTTGACGTGCTCTTTTCCGAGACGCGCAATCATGAGAGCCGCGCCGCGGCGGCAACTCGACCGAATGTCGTCAGCTCCCACCTCTCGAGCCAGCTGCGCGCCTCGACGCATGCATTCAACTCGATCCGACGATCTTCCGATACGAGGTACCGCTCCAGCTCCTTGTTACCGAGGTCGATTCCCCGGCTCTCCTCAGGAATGCCGGGGTGCACCATCAATTCGGTGACGCCCTCCACCGGTGATACGCCCAACAAGCATTTGATCATGAGGTCGATGCGACCGGTGTAGAGATAGCTGGCGACGCGGTCCGCACTGGAAACTCCATCGCGGAGGTGCGTGCGGTCTCTCGCTGACAGGCGCGACAGCAGCCACGATTTTGCGAATCCGCCTCGCACGATAAGTCCGGGCACATGCGCGCCTCGAACACAGCGTGATCCAACGTCAGTACCCGCGCGTACAAACGGTACGCCGTGCGACCACGCAGCGGCCACCACTTTCTCGAAGATCCCTGGAATGAGATGAACATGGCGCTCACCGTCGATGTGATCCGGCTTGATGCCGTCGGCAATCAGTCGGCCGAGCTGCGCATTGAGCTCGATGACAACCTGATCGAGTAGCTCTTTCTTCTTCTCGATGGCAGCAGCTCGCAACAGCGAAATGAAACGCCACCGAAAAAATCCATTCCTGCCGACAAGCAGCGGTACACGCGCCGGCTCGCTCACCGGCTTACCTGAAGTGAGAGTGAAGTGCAGCCCCATCCCAAGGTCGGGGCATGTCTGCACGCATGACTTCACCGCGTGGTCGTAGAAAGGAGTTGTGACGGCAATGCTCGCACTGGTGACGATTCCTTCGCGGTGGGCCTTGATGATTCCCAGCGTAGCACCCTTCGACACGCCCAGGTCGTCGGCGTTGACGACGAGCGCCGATGCCATCAAGCCAGCCCTGAAATCAATCTGGGACCGAGAGCCCTGGTCACGAACAACGGCATCTTCTTCCAGAGCGCAATCTGCAGGCGATACTTCGGATTGCGCGGGTCCAGGCTAGGAATGTCCTTCAGCTTTCTCAAGTAATAGTTGTAGCTCAGCGGCACTTCCTGCGGATTCCAGTTCTCCTTGAACTGAAGGTTGGAGCTGTCGAATCTCGACCGGCCCATGTCGAACCGCGTGCATCCGCGCTTGCAGCTCACCTCGATCATTCTCCAGTAAAGGAGATAGTTCGGACAGCGACGATTGTATTCCCGAAGTGCGACGGTGTGATAGTTCATGGCCGTGCCGTTCACCCAGAAGAGCAGCGCGCCGGCGACTACCGTTGCGCCGTCCCTCACAACAAGGAAATCCGCGCAATCCCCGAGATGCTCGACGATTGCCTCGTAGTATTTCCGCCCATGCGCTGGTGAACCGAGATCGCGCATGTGCTGATGAAAGACACGGTAGAAGGCTTTGAGCTGATCATGCCCCGTCTCGACAGTAAAGCCTTCCTTCAGCCCGCGCCGCACCTGATTCCGCGTCTTGGCAGGGAGCCGGTTCCATACCGCATCGCCGCCGCCGTCGAGATCGATCACAGCCGTTCGGTAATTGCGATCCACGCGAAAACCGTCGAGCTCCAGATCACGCGTGCGAATCAACAGGTATTCCGCGTTTACACGATCCGCCAGATCTCTCGCCTCGGCGAGCAGCGCGTCTCTTGCCGCCGTATCATCGAAGTGCAGTCCGCCATCATTTCCGAAAACCGCCGTTGTGAGATAGTGTCCGAAGATCGGATGCTTTATCTCGAAGAGGCCGAGCGTGCCCACCGTGTGGTCCTC
The DNA here is from genome assembly GCA_036560025.1 of Gemmatimonadaceae bacterium. Taxonomy (GTDB): domain Bacteria; phylum Gemmatimonadota; class Gemmatimonadetes; order Gemmatimonadales; family Gemmatimonadaceae; genus UBA4720. Next base: position 2,456 of record DATBRZ010000106.1, read on the forward strand.
GTCCATCGCCGCCAGAAAAAAGGACTGCAGGCCATATGCTTCGCGCACAATCTCGCGCCACGCGTAGAGATCGGTCACCGTTCCGGTGTGGACTCTCACGTACTCGTCCCACCGTTTGGCGTCGTCATCGCGAATCTGAATGATCCGCATGCTCGCCTTCAGATCTTCTGCGCCAGCACAGTCACCTGAGCCTCGCGATTCAGGAGATGGGCCGCACCATAAAAACCCTTCAGAATCAGACGCTCGGCGAAGTTTGTCCGGATCTTGTCGAGCGGATACTCCATTTTCTCGAAGACGATCACTCGAAGACCGCATGCGTCGAGAAGCGTACGAAGAGTGGCTTCAGTGAAATACGATCTGTTCGGAGCAATGAAGATTCGCTCCATCGCGTATCGCATCTTGCCCATCGAGCCTCGATAAGCCAGTCGGGCGATGTCGCCGATGAGACAATCGAAGTTGTCGGTGGTCAGCAGAATGAGTCCACCGCGGCGAACCAGACGCGCCGCGGTCATCAGGTTCTCTCGCGGATGCGTGACGTGCTCGATCGAATCCCAGAAGGTGATCACGTCGAAGCTCTCATCATCTGCAGGAAATTCCTCCAGGTCACCGTTGAAGACCGCGAGTCCCCGTTCGCGCCGAGAGAACTCGGCCGCGAATCGGCTGATCTCCACGCCTTGAGGAATCCAACCGCGCGATTCGGCGATCTTGAGAAACGTTCCAAGCGCGGACCCGACGTCGAGAATGCGTCCCTTCGCAACGATCGCTTCCATTCTCTCGAGCCAGTGGCGATAGACAGGGGCGCTCGGGTCGCGCTCGTAATCCTCGAACTGCGTCTTGAAAGCTTCGCGATGACGTACCTGGTAGTACTCCTCCGAGAACATTCCCTCGTCATCGCCGCCGCCGCCGAACCCGTCGTGGTACTCGAAGCCGCATGCATCGCAAACGGCAATTCGATACGAGCTCAGCTCGTACTCGATGCGGACGTTATCGGACTTGCAGAGCGGGCATGGCTCGCTCGCGGGCGCGACCTTAGACGTGTGACGCGCTCGCGACGCGCCGAGGCGCTGTCGGCTTCTGCTTGAGAAGGTAGATGGGCCGGCCTTTCACCTGCTCGAACACCCGCGCCAGGTACTGGCCGATCAGTCCGATGAACATGAGCTGAGAGCCGCCGAGGATCATGGTCACGCCGATCAGCGATGCGTAGCCGGGGACGAGGCCGTGGATGATCCAGCCGTAAACGAGCGTCCACAGCAGATAGCCAAACCCCGCCAGCGTGACAGTGAGTCCAGCGCGGAGTGCGAGACGCAGCGGCTCAGCCGAAAACGAGAACACTGCGTCGAGCGCGAGCGTCACCATTTTCATGAGGCTGTATTTTGTTTTGCCAGCTGCACGCCTTGGAGCGTGATAGGGAACGTGTGTCCGCTTGAACCCCGCCCATGAGATGAGCCCTCGCAGGAACCGGTGCCGCTCCGGCATCTCATTGAGTGAATCGCAAACGCGGCGGGAGATAAGGCAGAAATCGGCCGCGCCCTGAGGGACCTTCGTCCCGCTCAAGGCGTTCAACAGAAGGTAGAACCCTCGCGATGTGGAGCCCTTGAACCAGCTCTCGCCCTCGGTCTTGAGTCTGACGGCTGAAACGACGTCGTATCCTTCTCGCCATTTACTGACGAGAGCGGGAATGAGAGACGGCGGATGCTGGAGATCCGAGTCCATCATGATCACGGCGTCGCCGGCGGCATGATCGAGACCCGCGGTAAGCGTGATCTGGTGGCCGAAATTGCGAGAGAGCGAGCAGACACGCACCATCGGATCGCTCTCGGCGATCCTGTTCAGCTGATCGAGTGTATCGTCGGTGCTGCCGTCGTCCACGAGAACGATCTCGAACTCGAGGTCAGTGAGCGAGTCGAGTACAGGTCGCAGCTCGCGATAGAACAATCCGATGACCTCGGATTCGTTGTAGCACGGACTGACGACGGAGAGAAGACTCGGCTGCCCGCCAGGGGAGGCGTCCGGAATTCGATTTGCAGCCAGGACGTTGTCCACAGTGGGCGTCGTCATGCGGTGGCCTCAAAGATATAAACATCCTGAGGCGCGGACGAATGAAAATAAATAGATTCTGCGCCATGACACCTTCCATTCACTCGGTCGCTCGGCTGGTTTTCGGCGCTGCCGCTATTGCTCTGCTGCAAGCGGCTTGTAATAAGGATTCCGGATCTCCGGCCAATCAATCGCCGGCGGACATCGCTGCTCAGGCTGCCGTGATGCAGCGAGGGCTCGATCTTCTGTACAAGACGAACGATCCGGTGAGTGCGGCGGACACGTTTCGCGCGGTGCTGAAAATGAATCCGACTCATTACGG
>DATBRZ010000107.1:0-5655 GCA_036560025.1 Gemmatimonadaceae bacterium
GATGAAGTCGGCCGTGAATCCCGCTCGCAGCTTCGTCGCAACCCGCGCGAGATCGCTCAACGTTGCAAGCTTGTACTGCACCGCCGTCTCACGCCGGACGGCGATTGCGTACGTGTTCTCGAAGCCGAGGGGCGGAAGCCATCGCACGCCGTAGCGCGTCGAGAACTCGCGTGACACACGCGCAAACGTCGCGCTCGGAGATGATTCCGGCTCTCCACGCAGGATCGCGATCAGTCCGGTGCCCGTGTATTCCGGGTACGTATCGATTCGATCGGATCTGAGCGCTGCGAACGCAACTTCGGTTGCGCCCAGCCCGGGCTTTCTCTCGACGGCGATCCCGCGAGACTCGAGCAGCTGCGCGAACATTTCAGCCAGGAGAAACGATTCGCCAAACGGCTTAGACGCGACGATCACGGGCCGAATAGCCGGCTTCGCGTCACCCTCGCGCGCGAACAAAGCTGTTGCGACGAGAATGCAGCCTGCCTGCACGGCTCGCGCGACGTGCGTCACGACTTGAGACCCGCGTGTCGCAGCAGAACAGTCACGTACTCGGTGGCCGGCCTGTTGGTCAGCTCGGACGCGCTGCCGCCCTGCTCGATCTGTCCGCTGCGCATCACCACGATTCGATCCGCAAGCAGAAATGCCTCGCGAATGTCGTGGGTTACGAGAAGCGTCGTGACTTTGCTCTCATGACGAAGGCGAATGAGCTCCTGTTGAAGCTCGGAGCGGGTAATCGCGTCAAGTGCGCCAAAAGGCTCGTCGAGAAGGAGAATCGACTGGCCGGCCGCCAGCGCCCTCGCAATCGCAGCGCGCTGTCGTTGTCCGCCCGACAGCTCATGCGGCCATCGTCGTCCGAACACCGCTCCGTCCAAACCGGCCGACGAGAGCGCGCGCATCGCGCGCTCAGCAGCGTCGGGCATTGCACATAATGTTGGAACGAGTGCGACGTTCCGATCGATGCGCCAGTGCGGCATGAGTCCCCCTTCCTGCGGCACATAGCCGATCGATCGCCGAAGAAGCACCGCATCTTTTTCGCGGACGTCATTGCCGCGAACACGCACCGTGCCTGAATCCGGCTCAACGAGCCGGTTCACGCTGCGCAGAAGTGTCGTCTTTCCGGATCCGCTCTCGCCAACGAATGCGATGCATTCTCCATCGGCGATCGAGACGCTCACATCTCTGAGCGCGACAACGGAGCCGTAGCGGTGAGTGACGTGCTGGATGTCGACAGCGGGCGATCCACCGTCAGGCGCGGTCATCCGCCGGAGCGCGCTTCCTGAACGTGTATCTGTCGAAAAACTCTCTCACGCGATCGCGATGCCGGGGTGTCAGGAACTCGTCACCAAGATCATCCATTCCCTCGAGCGCCATCTCAGCGAGAAGAACCGAGGTTTCTGCGAGATGTTCATCGGCCAATCCCTTTTCGCCTGCCAGCCATAAGAGCTCCGTGCTGGGTTTGCCGAGGAGTGCCATGGCACGCGTCGACACACCTTGCGGGTAGGCGATTCCGCAAACCGTCGCGATAGGCGCGACGATCCACTCAGGCCCGATGGAATCGACTGACCGCACCTCGAACCACGACCTCGGCCGAACTTCGGGAAAAAGCGTCGTCAAATGCACGCGCCAGTCATCAATTGTTGGCGAGCCTTCGCCGATCCAGTCACGAAAGCTGGACCAACCGCTCTCGCCATTCCGCATGATCGCGCCGGCGTCCATGGCGAAATCGAAGTAGGCACCTGCTGGATTGGCTGCATCGAAGGGCAATCCTGTGCGGCTCGGGTCGAGGGTCCGCCAAAGATGCGCGCGATAGCTTCGATCTCCCGTTGCAACGCCGCGATATATGGGAGAATTGGCGAACATCCCCGTGAGATATGGCGTCAGCGCATTGAGCAGCTGCCAGCGCTTCAGCGGCTCCGGTCCGATCTCGACATTGATCTGAATCGATGCGGACTGCCGCATCATCTGAACACCCGACTCGTGTATTCGATCGAAATAATCGGTCATCCGCGTGTATCGTTCGCGATGGAGCACGAGCGGCACGTCGCGGATGTGATTGCACGGATCCACTCCAACCGGCATGAGGTCGATCGATTGACGGTCGAATTCCCGGCGCAATGACTCGACAATCTCGAGCATTCGATCTACGAGCGCTGAAGCGGATTCACATGGCGCGCTCGAGATCTCCAGCTGACCACCGGGCTCGAAGGAAAGGCGCCAGCCGTCGCTGATAGACCACGACGGCGGATCATCACCGGCTGGAATTTCCTTCCATCCTTGAGCGGCCGCGACTCGTCGGATTACAGCAAGAGATCCGCCGTCGCGCGGCGCGACGACCGGAACGACTCGGTGAGTCACTGTCTCGACAGGAATTAGCTCGAGCTCAGCGCCGACTGCATGAGGGCCGCAGGCAGGTTCGGCACGCGGACGGAACAGAGACTCGACTTCTGCGCGAAGCGAGTCGATGTCGAGCTTTGTCAGGTCGCCGGCTCCGCGGGCCGGGCGAGAGCGAGGGCGAAGTATGCGTTCTCGTCCGTCATCCATTCCTCGAGCTCGAGCCCCGATTCGTCGAACAGGCGCTCGACTTCCGCGCGGTCGTACTTATAGCTGAGCTCGGTTCGAATCGACTCACCTTCTCGAAGGTGAACCAGGCCGAGCTCGGGCGCAGACACCGTCTGTGCGCGCCGTGAAACGAGATGCATCTCGATCCGATTTCTGTCGCGGTCGTAGAACGCCTTGTGATCGAATGACATCGGATCGAAGCTGGCGTCGAGCTCTCTGTTCAGAACGAGCAGCATGTTGCGATTGAATTCGGCAGTCACGCCCTGAGCGTCGTTATATGCGCGCTCGATGGTCTCTACATCCTTGCGCAGATCGGCACCGAGGAGAAAACGGTCAGCGCCATGCATGCGGCGCCGTATTCTTCTGAGAATCCGAGTCGCTGCCGAGTGCTCGAAGTTGCCGATCGTACTGCCCAGAAAAAGAGTGAGTGTCGGATGCGGAAGCGGTGGAATCCGCAGCTCCGAAGTGAAGTCGGAAACCGCAGCAGTGATCATCAATGACGGATATTCAGTGCGCAGCGAGCCAGCGGTTCTCTCGAGGAATTCTTCGCTGACATCGACCGGCACGTAAACACCGCCGGCCGTCCGCGCCATTGCATCGAGGATGATGCGTGTCTTTGCCGCGCTGCCCGCTCCCAACTCGACGATCGAGCGCGGCGAGACGCGCTCGATCAGACGCGGAATCTCCCGAATGAGAATCGACCGTTCAGTCCGCGTCAGGTAATACTCGTCGAGCGACGTGATCTCCTCGAACAGCGCCGACCCGCGCTCATCATAGAAATACTTGGGGTCGAGCTCCTTCTGCGGACGCGCGAGACCCTCTCTCACGTCGCGGGCCAGGTCGGTAACGCGCTGGGGCTTTTCTCTGACAGCCGAGGACGAATCACGCATCGCGGGCGAGGCGAAAGCCGCTGAAAATCTGTCTTCGAATCGGAAGGTCCCAGTTACGAAACGTATTGCGTATTGCTCCCGGTCGTGTTGCCCATGATCCCCCTCGAAGAACTTTGTATTCGTGGCCGAAGAACTCCGCCGAGTACTCCCGGTACGGAAAGCTCTGGAAGCCCGGATATCCTGAGAAGTTCGAGCTGGTCCATTCCCACACATCTCCGATCATGCCGTGGCAGCCGAATGCGGAGACGTTCGCGGAGTATGCCCCGACCGGTGCAGTTCCGAATGCGAGCTGATCGACATTGGCGAGGTCGGGAGTACATGGCACGTCACCCCACGGGAACGCGTTCTTGTCTCCGTTCGGAGTTGCGGATGCGGCGATCTCCCATTCGATCTCTGTCGGCAGCCGCGCGTCTGCCCACCTGGCAAATGCTTCCGCTTCATGATAGCACACGTGGCAAACCGGATTGAGCGGATCAAGCGGTGAAACATCATCCATTTCGCGAACAGTCCAGCCAGATTCGTCACCGTCCCAGTATCTCGGACGCGCCGCGCCGCTCTCCGCGAGCCAGGTTCGTCCTGCGGCGGACCACACTCTTTCATCGGAGTACCCGCCCGCCCGAATGAATTCCGCGAACTCGCCGTTCGTAACCGGCGCTGCGGCGATATTGAACGCGTGTACCTGAACGCGGTGTAACGGCCGCTCGTTGTCGTACGCTCGAGAGGTATCGTTCGTCCCGATTGCGTAATCGCCTTCCGGAATCGTGACGTAGCGGCCAACAAGCTCGGCCGAGGAGACGGACCGAGGAAGCTCGCGGCGCATCGGTGGGTGATACGGCTCGCCCAGCTTCAGCTGAAGCGTTTGAAGGATCGTCTCGTTGTGCTGGTACTCGTGCTGCAGCACCATGTTGTAGACGTAACCATCGCGCAGCAGCGGATTATCCGAATCGAAATCGGCTGTCTCGAGACGCTCGAGCACATCGCTTCGAATATCCTCCATCAGCCGGCGCATGTCCTCGAGTGAGGGAAGCGACAGTGATGCCCGCGTCGAGCGAGGATGCTCAAAGGGGTTGTACGTGCCGGGCATTTCCGAGAACTCGATCGGTCCGTCGAGGTTGCGGGTGAGCCACAGCTCCTCGAAATGTGCAATGTGGCCCAGGTCCCAGATGATCGGACTCATCAACGGATCGTGCTGACGATGCAGGTCTTCGTCCGAGAGGCCGTCCACGAGCATGAGCGTTCGCGTCCGGGCTTCCTCGAGGAGAGGGGCGACTGCTTTTCGGGTCGCGGTGGGATGCGTCGCGATCGCGGTCATCATCAAAAAGGTGGTGGGGTAGTAGGGGCAGGGCCAGCGGCCTGATTTATATATACGCCAGATATGCGCCTACGGGTCTTAAAGCGGGTCAACTTGAAGCCTTTCCAGCGATTCGGCGTGTCTATTCCAGTAGAGGCGACCCGGGTAACTTGAATGCCTGCACTTCTATAGAAGATGAGCTCCTTTCTCGATGATCTGACGGCGGCGCTCTCGCCTTCGTACGAGCTCGATCGCGAGCTGACCGGCGGTGGGATGAGCCGGGTGTTCGTAGCTACCGAGCGCTCGCTCGGCAGACAGGTGGTCGTGAAGGTGCTGCCGCCCGAGCTCACTGCGGGTGTGAATCGAGAGCGATTCCGGCGCGAGATCCAGCTCGCTGCCCAGCTTCAGCATCCGCACATTGTTCCGTTGTTGTCGGCGGGTGAGCAGGGCGATCTGCTGTATTACACGATGCCGTACATCGAGGGCGAATCGCTTCGCACCGCCCTCAAGAGCAAGGGTCGGTTCCCCGTCCGTGAAGTCATCAGGATTCTGCACGACGTCGTGGATGCGTTGGCCTACGCTCACGGACGCGGCGTCATTCATAGAGACATCAAGCCGGGCAATATTCTCACACAGGGCGCGCATGCGCTCGTGACAGATTTTGGAGTCGCCAAGGCGTTGAGTGCGTCGCTGGCGTCGTCGGGGATCACGTCCGCGGGAATGGCGATCGGGACGCCGGCGTATATGGCGCCGGAGCAGCTCGCCGGAGATCCTGCAGCGGATCATCGAATGGATCTGTACGCAGTCGGGCTTCTTGCGTACGAGCTGCTGATTGGCGAGTCGCCGTTCATAGGTCCGTCGCCGCAGGCGACGCTTGCCGCGCAGCTCACGCGTGACCCCGAACCGATCTACAAG
>DATBRZ010000108.1:0-20450 GCA_036560025.1 Gemmatimonadaceae bacterium
GAATCCGCATGCCGCAGCAGATCGAGCTTCTCGCGTGACACATCGCTGAGTACCCTGATCGCGAGGCCAGGACCAGGAAATGGGTGACGGCCGACCATCTCATCCGGAAGGCCAAGCTCCCTTCCAACATTCCGTACTTCATCCTTGAACAACTCGCGAAGCGGCTCGATGAGACGGAATTTCATTTCCGGCTTGAGCCCACCGACGTTGTGGTGCGTCTTGATCGTTACTGACGGTCCGCCCGACGGCGATGACGACTCAATGACATCGGGATACAGCGTTCCCTGCACGAGGAACCCTGCACCGGCGCTTTCACTCGACGCGGCATCCTCGAACACGTCGATGAACGTGTGACCGATAATCCTCCGCTTCTCCTCAGGATCTTCGACGCCACGAAGCGCGGAAAGAAACCGGTCAGATGCGTCGACGGTCACCAGCCGCATGCCAAGATGCTGCCGAAACGTCTTCTCGACCTGATCGCGCTCGTGCAGCCGCAGGAGTCCGGTGTCGACGAAAATGCAGGTCAGCTGATCTCCGACCGCGCGATGCACCAGCGCCGCTGCGACCGCCGAATCCACTCCTCCTGAGAGTCCGCACACAACGTGTGCACTACCGACGAGATCTCGAATCTTTCGGACCTCATCGTCCACAAACGCACCCGGAGTCCAGTCAGGCTCGGCTTTGCACGCTCCGAAGAGAAAGTTGGAAACGACCTCGCCGCCCCGCGGAGTATGCGCGACCTCCGGGTGAAACTGTACGCCATAGATCGGCCGTGACTGGTGCTTGAAGGCAGTCACCGGATTAGCTCGACTCGCGGCGAGCGTCTGATACCCTTGCGGCGGGCTCTCCACATGATCGCCGTGACTCATCCATGCGGCGAACTCTTCGTTTTCACCAAAGCCGGCGAACAGCGTGTCCGGCGCAGTCACTCGAACAGATGCAGGCCCGTATTCGCGCTTCCCCGCCCGCTTTACTTCAGCGCCTTCGAGCAGAGCGATGAGCTGCATTCCATAGCAGATACCAAGTACCGGAGCGACATCAAGAAGCTCCGGGTGCGCACGCGGCGCATTCTCGGCATAGACCGAATTCGGACCGCCGCTCAGAATGATGCCTGTCGGCTTCCAGTCACGGATCCATTCGATCGAGCGAGTCGGCGGATGAATCTCGGAGTACACGCGAGCCTCGCGGACACGCCGAGCAATCAGTTGCGTGTACTGTGATCCGTAATCGAGTATCAGTATCCGGCTGGTCACAACTCGATCTGTTCCACTTCGCGCGTATCGAGATCCAGAATGGCCGCGGTGCATTTGCCCGTCAGCCATCCGCACCCTTCGCCGGGATTGACCACCAGCGTGCTACCTCGCTCCAACGTTTCCGCGCGATGAGTGAATCCGTGAACGACGAATTCGTGCGACTCAACCGATCGTCGATGTACTTCACCAAGATCATGAACCAGCAGAATGCGTCTTCCGCCGACGTCGAAGCTGTGCGGTGATTCGTACAGCTCCGTACCCATTCCCTTTGACGCATGCTCGCGCAAGCCTTCCTGATCTCCGTCGTTGCGTCCAAAAATGCCGAGCAGCGGCATGTTCGATTCGATGATTGTATCGAGAGCGAATGGCGAGCAGTAGTCGCCGGCATGCATCAACAGCGTAACATCGCGCGCCGTGAGTGCTGCAACGAGGTCGCGGATCGCCGGAACGCGATCGTGAGTGTCGGCGAGTAATCCGACTCTCATCCGCTCGTCCTCCAGGCGGGCTCGAGTCGCTCCTTCCGCACCAGATCGGGATATTCTTCGCGCTCGGTGACGATGCCGTAGCGGCCGTGATCGACGAGCACCTCGGCTGCCCGCGGCCGGGAGTTGTAGTTCGACGACATTACGAAACCATACGCGCCTGACGATCGGACCGCCACGAGATCGCCGGTCCGCAGATCATCGACGTCACGCTGCAAGCCGAAGAAATCTCCGCTCTCACATATCGGACCGACTATATCTGCAGTCACTCTGCCACCCCGCGGCGTAACAGCCTCGATCCGGTGATACGCGTTGTAATGCGACGGACGAAGCAGATCGTTCATTCCGGCGTCGATGATCACGAACTGCTTTCCACCGCTTCGCTTGCGGTAGAGAACACGGCTGAGAAGAACGCCGGCATTGCCGACCAGAAATCTCCCCGGCTCGATCAGCAGTGTGAGGTCAGTCGGAGCAATGAGCCTGGTGACGCCGGCGGCAAATGCCTCGATGTCGAGCGGGTGCTCCGTATCATATGTAACCCCGAGGCCTCCGCCGATATCGAGATAGGCTAACTCCGATACACCGGCAGCACGGATCTCCGACGCGAGCTGAAGCAGCCGACCGAGTCCGATCTGATACGGATCGAACTGCGATATCTGCGAGCCCACATGCATGTCGAGACCGATCAACCGTACCCCAGTGAGCTCGAGCGCCCTTTTTGCGATGACGAGCGTCTCGTCGAAGGGAATCCCGAACTTCATGCCTTTGATTCCCGTTCGGGTATATGGATGGGGCGTGTCGACCATGACTTCCGGATTGACTCGCAACGCGATCGGTGCGACGGTGTTCTTCTCGCGGGCGATCGAGTCGACCAGCAGCAGCTCTTCCTCGGACTCGATGTTTATCAGCAGAACGTTGACGTTCAGAGCTTCGGCGATCTCGCGCTCAGTCTTTCCCACACCGCTGAAGACGATGTCAGGTCCTTTGAAGCCGGCGGACTGCGCGCGATAAAGCTCGCCGCCCGACACGATGTCGACTCCCGCGCCAAGGCCGCGAAGGACGCCCAGAATGGCAAGATTCGAGTTCGCCTTTACGCTGTAATGAAGCCTGTGCTTGACCGTGCCGAGGCAACTGGAAAGCCGCTCGTATTGGGAGCGAATGTCGTACGCACTGTACACGTAAGCGGGAGTGCCGATATCGGACGCGATCTTCTCCAGCGGCACGCCGTCGCAAATGAGCGTCCCGTTCTGCCGGATGAACGCTCCGGTGTCGTCGACTTTTACCGCAGTCACTCGCTCAAGCTCTGGTGTCAATACGCTTTTGCCCAAAGGGCCTCGAAGCGCGCTGTTGATCCGCATTTCAGACAGCGGGTCGGTGCTTCAGCAGATCGGAACTCTTCGTCGGGCAGCAACCGGATGGTTGCTTTCGTTTCCTCTTTTACGGCCGCCTCACACTCGGTGCTGCCGCACCATCCCGCGTATACGAAACCACCGTTCCCTTCCATCACTTCACGGAAGCGGTCGTAGGTGATCTCTTCACGAATGCTGTTTGCTTCTCGTCGCTCGAAGGCATTAACGCGCATGTCGGTCTGGATGATGCTCAGCAGATCCGCGACGTCTTCGCCGATCGAATCGAGCGTTACGGTGCGCTTGACGCGATTGTCTCGCCGAACGAGCACAGCCTGATTGCTGTCGAGATCGCGAGGCCCAAACTCCATGCGCACGGGAACGCCGCGCATTTCCCACTCATAGTATTTCGCGCCCGGCTTCATTCCTTCGCGGTCATCGAGATGAACGCGGAGCTTGCCGGTCTTGCGACGCTCCCACGCGCTCAGCGTTGCGACGATCTCACGCGCCGTTTCGAGCACACGCGACTTTTCCCGTTCTGACCTCCAGATCGGAACGACGACGAGCTCGATCGGCGCGAGGAATGGGGGAACCTGCAGCCCGAAGTCGTCACCGTGAGTCATCACGAGACCACCGACAAGTCGTGTCGACACACCCCAGCTCGTGTTCCATGCGTACTCCGTTCCGCCGGCTTCCGTCTGGAACTTGACGTCGAACGCCTTCGAGAAATTCTGACCGAGGTTGTGCGATGTTCCGGCCTGGAGCGCCTTGTTGTCCTGCATCATCGCTTCGCACGCGAATGTTCTGAGCGCGCCTGCAAATTTCTCTGCGTCGGTCTTGATGCCGGTGATCACCGGCATCGCCATCCATCCCTCCATGAAATCGCGGTACACGCCGAGCATGCGACGGGCTTCTTCCTCTGCCTCCTGCTCGGTCGCGTGAGCAGTGTGGCCTTCCTGCCACAGAAACTCCAGCGTCCTCAGGAAGAGCCGCGTGCGCATCTCCCACCTGACGACATTGGCCCACTGGTTGATCAGCAGCGGCAAATCGCGGTAGCTCTGAATCCACTTCGAAAACATCGCGTAGATGATCGTCTCTGACGTCGGGCGTACTACGAGCGGCTCTTCGAGCTCCTTGCCTCCGCCAATAGTGACAACGGCGGTCTCGGGAGCGAATCCCTGGACGTGCTCCGCCTCCTTGGCCAGAAATGACTGGGGAATGAACAGCGGGAAGTACGCGTTCTGATGTCCCGTATCCTTGAACATGAAGTCGAGCTGGCGCTGCATTCGCTCCCAGATCCCGTATCCGCGCGGCCGGATGACCATGCAGCCGCGCACCGGTGAATAGTCGGCGAGCTCCGCACGCAACACTGTCTCGTTGTACCACGCCGAGAAATCCTTGGCGCGCGGCGTCAGCTTCTTGTCGTCAGCCATTTCTTTCGTTCAGGGAATTGATGAAATCGTCGATTGAATGCGACTGCTCGGTTCCTTTCTCCAGATCTCGTACCGTGACTTTGTCGCGTTCGTTGCTCTTGAGGATTACTGCTCTCTTCGCGCCAATTTGAGACGCGGTCTTGAGCTGTCGAGCCAGCGCCTGGGGCTTGAGCGCGTATTCGACGCTCCAGCCTTTTGAGCGAAGACGACTCGCGATGGAAAGCAATTCCATCGACAGTGAATCGTCGTCGGCCACCAGCCAGAAGTCGAGTCGAGCTTCGTCGCCGCGCATGAGCCCGCGAGATCGCAGTAGCTCACCGAGTACGACATCGCCCATTCCGAAGCCGAGGGCGGGAAGATCCACACCTCCAAGCGTCCGCAGCAGGTCGTCATATCTGCCGCCGCCACAGATGGCGCGATACTCTCCGGCCTCGTCGAATAGCTCGAAGACGATTCCCGTATAGTAGGCGAGCCCGCGAACGATAGAAAGGTCGAGACGAACCCAGTCAGCGAATCCAAGCGCCTCGATACGCGCGAAGTATTCGCGCAAGCGCGAGAGGTTTTCCTCTACTCCGGGAACGGCGCCGTAAGCTTCCGCAGCGAGATGCAGATCGCTCAGCCTTACGATCTTCAAAACTCGCCTGGCGACCGCATCGTTTCCGATCGCCTCGGTGAACCGTTCGGTCGCGGCTGCGCCTGAGTCCCGGCCGAGCTTGTCGATGATGCCGAACACGCTGGCCAGATCTTTATCGGCTACTCCGGCGCCGGCGAGCAATGCCTGGAGAAGGCGACGATCGCTTACTCGAGCGACAACGTCGCGCGAAGTCAGGCCGAGAGACCTCATTACATCCAGCGCCGCGGCGAGAAGCTCCGCGTCGGCTGCAACTCCCGGCTCGCCGACGATGTCAGCATTCAGCTGAAAGTGCTCGCGTAGCCGACCCTTCTGCTGCCGCTCATAACGGAAGAGCTGCGGTACCGAGTACCAGCGCACAGGCTTTCGCAACGCGTTTGCACGAGCAGCGACCATGCGCGCGAATGTCGGCGTCATCTCCGGTCGGAGCGCAACGTCGCGATCGCCCTTGTCGCGAAACGAATAGAGCTGACCGACGAGCTCGTCCCCGCTTTTTTTCCTGTAGAGATCGAGTGGCTCGAGCGGCGGACCGTCGTACTCGGCGAATCCATACCGCCGCATCACGTCACGCCAGACGCGAAGAATGTAGGTGCGCTCCGAGAGCTGTTCCGGGTAAAACTCGCGAAAGCCCGGTAGCGCCGAGGTTTGCATCGGTGAAAGCTACGGTGTGCCCGGAGCGAGCGGCAAGAATGAGCGGGCTGCTCGCTTCACGGTGAAGCTCCGAGCAGTTCGAGCGCGCCGCCGACAGTGTAGAAGGATCCCGTTACGAGAGTGGTAGCGCATCGGGCGCGAGCGAACTGCAGCGCGTCAGCGAGTACGGGAGCCGCGGCTACCTCCAGCGACAACTCTCGCGCTGTGCGAGCAACGTCCTCGATATCCCACCGGCGATCGGCGGGTGCACCGGGAGGATTTGTCAGGACGATCAGATCGGAAATCAGTGCGAGACTTTCGAGCATCGATCGCCAATCCTTGTCAGCAAGCACTCCAACAACGACACCGAGCGGACGCACAGGCTCAACGGCCCTCACCGTTCCGACGAGCGATGCAATTCCCTCCGGGTTGTGCGCTACGTCGAGGATGACATCGTCGATCCTCTGAAATCGACCGGAGAGAATGACATCAGGTAATGCAATAGCTGCGTCCTCGAGAGAAACCGAATAGGGCTCGCCGGCAACCTGTAGCATCGACAGAGCGACGCTCGTGTTCGCAGCCTGGTGGGCTCCGAAGAGGCCGCTCGTAACTGTTGCGGTTCTACCGTTGTGGCTGATGGCGAAGCGCGTTCCATCACTTGCCACTGCTACATCAGTGGTCGTGAACATCTCAGTCGCATCCACGAGCTTCACCACGCCTTTCTCTCGCGCAACTCGAGCGATCACGTCGCGCGCGTCGGCCATCAACGGTCCGAGAACTCCCGGTCTCCCTTCCTTTAGAATGCCGGCCTTTTCTCGCGCGATCGATTCGATCGTGTCGCCCAGGTACTCGGTATGATCGATCGATACTGAGGTGATTCCCGCGACGAGCGGACTCACGACGTTCGTCGAATCGAGCCGTCCACCCAGCCCGGTTTCGATAACAGCGACGTCCACGTTCTGCTTTGCGAACCAATCAAAGGCGAGTACGGTAGTGATCTCGAAGAAGGTCGCGCCCAACCGCTCCGATTCGCGCTCGGTTCCGCGGATGAACTCAACAACCTCGGTTTCCGGGATCTTCTCGCCGTCGACAACGATGCGCTCGCGAAAATCGACCAGATGCGGAGACGTGTAGCGGCCAACGCGCAGACTCTTTGTGCGGAGGAGCGTGTCGAGCGTTGCGACAACGCTACCTTTCCCGTTCGTTCCTGCAACGTGAAAGACTTTGAGCCGCCGGTGAGGATTGCCCAGCCGCTCGAGAAGTGCCTCGGTGCGCTCAAGTCCGAATTTCGCCGTCGAGCCTGTACGCGCGAACAGCGCGTCGAGCGCGACTCGATACTCGTTCAGGCCGCTGACCACCCCGTGGCGGCCGGCTTCCCGCTCATGTGACGCAGCAACTGTCCAACGACAGGCTTGAGCTGCTTGCGCGAAACAACGGCGTCGACCATTCCGTGCTCCAGCAGAAACTCGGACGTCTGGAATCCTTCAGGGAGATCCTGTCCGATCGTCTGCTTGATCACTCGAGGTCCTGCAAAACCGATAACCGCTCCGGGCTCAGCGAGAATGGCGTCACCGAGCATCGCGTAGCTTGCGCTCACGCCACCAGTCGTGGGATTCGTGAGTATCGACACATAAGGAATGCGACGCTCAGCGAGCTGCGAAAGGATTGCAGCAGCTTTTGCCATCTGCATCAAGCTGAGAACACCCTCCTGCATCCGTGCGCCGCCCGACGCCGACACGAGAATAAATGCAAACTTGCGCTCGAGTGCTTTCTGTCCGAGCCGGGAGATCTTCTCGCCGACAACCGATCCCATCGATCCGCCCATGAACGCGAAATCCATAACCCCGAGACAGACGGGCAGCGCCATCAACTGTCCCGTGAACGTGAGGATCGCGTCGCCATCACCGGACTTTCCGATTGCCTTCTCCAATCGCTGAGTGTACTCGGGAAAGCCAAGGGCGTCCGTCGATCGAATGTCGGTTTCTGTTTCTTCGGCAGTGCCTTCATCGAGCAGGAGATTGACGTACTCGATGGCGCGGATGCGGCGATGATGCTCGCAGCTCGGACACACGTTCAGATTCCGGATGAACTTCTCGCGGAGATCGGTGTGTCCGCACTTGTCGCATTTCTCCCACGCGTCGGGCGGAATCTCGAGTCGCTCATGACGCGGCGGGCGCGGTTTCTTTTCCTTACGGAACCAGGCCATTCATCGAAATGTGAAAGGACGAGCTAGTGCGGGCAAGGCGGCGGATGTTTGCGATTGCGGCCTCGCAGTCCTCCAGTCCTACGAAACTCTGAATGCAGCTTTGCCCCTTCCCTCTCCGGAGATTCGCATGAGCACTCCAACCGCAAGCCAGCTCGCGAGCATGAATGATCCGCCGTAGCTGAAGAACGGAAGCGGAATGCCGGTGATCGGCATCAGGTTGAGAGTCATTCCGACATTTACGAGCACGTGCACGAACCAGCTCGCCATCAGCCCGAAAGCGACGAGTGAGCTGTAGGAGTCGTTGGCACGCCCCGCGATTTGGGTGATGCGAAGGAACAGCGCGAGGAAAAGCGTGAGTGCGATTGCAACGCCGATGAATCCCATCTCCTCACCGACGACAGCGAATATGAAGTCAGTATGCTGCTCTGGAAGAAACGCGAGACGCTTCTGTGTGCCTAGGGTGAATCCTTTCCCGAACAATCCTCCTGATCCGATCGCAATCTTCGACTGGAGAACGTGATAACCCGACGCGCGCGGATCAGCAGATGGATCGAGAAAAACGCGCAGTCGATTCTGCTGATACGGCTCGAGCTTCTCCCACAGAATCGGTGCGACGACGCCGGTGGCAATGTTCGCAGCCATCAGCACCACACCCTCTATGAGATACGGTCGATAGTACAGCACCAGCGCGAGCAGAACGAGGAACCATGCTCCCCACATTCCGGTGCTGAACGAAAGAATCAGGCTCACAACCGGACTGCCGAGAAGGAGCAGCAGCGGCCATGACACACCGGACCAGTAGAGCATGCCGAAGAAGATCCCGATGAACACGATTCCCGTTCCGAGATCCGGCTGCATCATGATGATCAGCCACGGGACGAGCACAATCAGCGCAGGCTGCCAGAGATCGAGCAGCGATTTCGGCGGCTCGCGTCGCGACGCGAGTACCTGGGCCAGCATCAGAACGACTGTCAGCTTCGCCAATTCCGAAGGCTGTCCGATTCGCACGCCACCGACCTGGAGCCAGCTCTTCGTGCTGGCCGCCGTACCGGCACCCGCCCCGATCACGAGCGTCAGCGCGAGCAGAGCGACCGACAGGATGTACGCAGGCAGCGTGACCCACTGGATGAACCGTACCGATGACCGGCTTATCCCATAGGCGCCGATCATCCCGATGAGCAGCCAGAGGATCTGCGACTTGTAGACGCGCGCAACCGCTGTCGGTGTATCGGTTTGTCCGGCGGAATAGACCATTGCTATTCCGAACAGCGAGAGCAGGAGCGCGATCGTTACAAGCGGATAGTCGGCGACGATGCGCCGCAATCAACCTCCTTCGGCGTTTGCGATCTCGGCGGGAACTACTCCGGTATAGTAGCCGATGATCTTCGACGCGATGCGCGCAGCAAAGTAACCGTGGATTCCAAACTCGAGGAAAACGGCGACGACGATCTTGGGATCCTCGGCCGGCGCGAAGCCAACGAACCACGCATGGTCCTTGTTTGGATCTGTCGTATTCTGCGCGCTGCCTGTCTTACCGGCGATGACGAGCCCCTGGATGTTCGCTGAGGCAGCTGTACCGCCAGCGGACGTCACCCCTGCCATCGCGTCTCGCAGGCCAAGCATCTGTTGGGGCGTGAGCGACATGATCTTGGTTCGCTCAGGCTTCCTTGCCACAAGCTCGGGCTTGGAGTTGTAACCATCACTCGCGAGCGCAGTGTAGAACTTCGCCATGTTGGCGACAGTCTGTGAATTAGCTCCCTGACCGATCGCCAGGTTCAGCGTCTCAGCGTTGCTCCAGTTCGCGCCGAACAACCGATTGTAGTAAGCGCGAACATCCCGCGACGGGAATCGCGGCTTGTATTCGTTGGGAAGGTCGATCCCGGATTTCTCGCGGAATTGCAGATCTATTCCGCCGGCAACCAACCGCGACAATCCGATCTTCAGACCGAGCTGATAGAAAAAGACGTCGCACGAATGCGTGATTGCGCCTGCGAGCGTCTGACTCCCATGACCGCGCTTCTCCCAGCAGCGGAAGTAACGACGGCCGTACTGCAATCCGCCGCTGCACGAAATCGGCATCCTGCTGTCGATCGTGACGAGCCCTGACTCGAGGCCCACCGTTGACGTGGCAAGCTTCCACGTAGAACCCGGCGGGTACGTGCCCTGAATCACCTTGTTGAACAGCGGCCGGCGCGGATCAGTGTTCAGCTCTCTCCAGTACGCAGCCGGAATTCCTCCGGTGAATCGATTCGGATCGAAGCTCGGCGCGCTGTAGAGGGCAAGCACGGCTCCTGTGTGCGGCTCCAGCGCGATGGCTCCACCCTGCAGCGAATCACCAAACAGCGATGCGACGTATTTCTGAAGCTTGAGATCGATGTTCGTCTTGAGCGCGGGTGCGCCTTCGGGCAGCAGATCGGGGCGCGCACTTGCTCCGCGAACCGGACGACCGCGTGCGTCCACTTCATCGAATCGAACTCCCTCCTTGCCATGGAGCTCCGCCTCGTACTGCTTCTCGAGTCCTCCCTTCCCGATGATCTGACCGGGCTTGTAGCCCTCGAATAGCGGAAGGTTGAGCTCGCCCTCGGTGATCTCGCCGGTGTAGCCGACGAATGACGCGACGACGGGACCATCAGGATAGAATCGCTTCGGGACGGACTGGATAATCAGTCGTGGAAAATCGATGCGATGCTCTTCGAGAACCGAGATGACGTCGATTGAAGCATCAGCGAGAATTACAGTCGGGCGCGTGGGTGCGCGACGGTATCGGCGAATCGCCTGATTGATGTCGTAGTCGGTAAGCTGGAGCGTCGGCGACAGAGTTCTGAGCGAGGCGCGGAGTGAGTCTTCGCTTGGCGCGATCAATGAGACGGCGTATCCGGGAAGATTCTCAGCGATGATCTCGCCTTTGCGGTCGTAGATGATTCCGCGAGGAGCGGGAAGGGGAATGGGGCGGAGCCGATTCTCCTCGGATGCCGCTGCATAAGTGCGGTGCTCGAGCACCTGAGTTCGGAAGAACGCGCCGAGCAGGAGGATGAAGCCGATACCAAGCCCTACCGAGCTAAGCCTGGTGCGACGAGCAATGTCGTTCGGATGAAAGCTCACGCGCGCGCCGGTTCCAGCAAAGGACGCATGATGAACAGTAACAGAATGCCCGCCACAGCGGTGGCAGCGGCCGACAGTGGAGACCACAGCAAGAGCTGTTGGACGAGCTCAATGCCGCCAAGCCGGCCTTCGACGACGAAGTAGATCACGTCGAATACCCACTTGCCGAGGAAAAAGAAGAACGCGTTCAGCGCGAGATTATCCGCGAAGAACACCGCCTTGAGCCAAGATGCGACATAACCGACGATCGTCATCGCCACCGCGCCGGCACCCAGCGAATCGGGCGTAAGGGAGTCGGAAACAAGACCAATTGCGAGACCAACGAGGGCAGCCGTGGCCGGTCGCAGTCGGATCGAAACCAGAAGCAGGGCGAGGACCAGGAAATCCATCGGCGCGCGCCATCCAAGTAGCGGACGCAGCGTGTAGTGAAGCAGGACCAGAATGACGAATGTGGTTGTCGCTCGAAGGGTACCGCCAAGCGTCATCTGATGATGCCCCTCGTTGGACTCATCACGAGCGTATCGCGTTCGGCTGAATCGCGCGCAAGAGAATCGCGGCGTGCTTTGCGGGCTGCTGCGCGACGTCGCGCCTCGATTGCCGAATCGCTCAGCGGCGCGGCTTCCTGGAGCGAGGTGTCAGGGAGCAGCTCGGGCGGCAAGCCTCCCGGAATGCCGCTGGTAGCGTGCGAGGTATCTCGCGATACAGCCTCGATCGCTGCTCTCCGCGCTGCGGCTTCCGCAAGTGCGGCGGTCTTGGCGAGCGAATCACCCGCAGCAGCTATTGCGCGTGCTGCGGAGTCGACGGCCGCCACATTCGTCCAGACGTTATCGAAACCTTGTGATATTCGATCGGCCCTGAGGATCATGACAGCCCCCACGTCCGCAGGAGACACGGCGGGCCTGAGTAAATACGTCCTGGCCCATCCTTCGGATGTTTTGACCTCCTCGAGCACCCTACCTATAGGTATGCCTCGCGGCCAGACGCCGCCCAAGCCCGAGCTCAAAATCAGAGTGCCCGGCTTGAGCGCGGTTCTGAATGGAATTCCGCGGAGCTCCATCAGGTAGCCGGTGGTCGCGCTCGCAAGGTGCGCCTGAACGATTCCGAATGCCGCACCGTCCTCGGACATCGCGCTCACGCGAAAATCCGGATGCGTCCAGATCATTGCCTGACTCATCGTAGGATCGACGTCGGTCACCATCCCAACGACACCTTCCGGCGCTACGACGGGGCTCAGCCGTCTGACGCCCGCAGCCGAGCCGGCCGTAAGTGTCATCGTCGTGACGTCGCGCACTCCGCGGCCGTGGATCGCCTCAGCCGGAATGAATCCCCATTTGAGGCGGCCGCCAAGGCCAATGAGACGGCGAAGCTTCGCGTTCTCGTCTTCCAGGCTGCTCACGGTCATCGCGCGAAGTGCGACGCTATCGGTGATTGCGGTGCGCTGCTGATCGAGCAGGAGGGAGCGGCGACTGGCTTCGGCGCGCTCCTGCAGCATTACGAGCGGCGCGAGGAACGTTCGCCGCATCGATGTGGCTACAGGGTCGCGGAGATTCGGCGGCAGGCCTCGCGCGATGAGCGCGAGGAGAGCGCATGTGCCCAGTGCTATCAGATCGAATCGGCTGCTTGTGCTGCGTACTGCGCGTGCCACGTCCCCCTCAGGTGGCTAGTACAGACCAGTATTTTTCCTCGTCGTCGAGGATTCTGCCAGTCCCACGTACGACACAGGTGAGCGGATCTTCGTCGACATGAATCGGCAAGCCCGTCTCCTGCGAGAGCAGAACATCGAGCCCGCGGATCAGCGCGCCCCCGCCTGTCATGACGATCCCGCGCTCGACAATGTCGGCGGCGAGCTCGGGCGGCGTGATTTCGAGTGCTCGTCGAACCGCACCGACAATCTGCTGGATCGGCTCCTGAACTGCATCGCGAACTTCGGCTGAATGAATCCGCACGCTTTTCGGAATTCCAGAAACGAGATCGCGCCCCTTCACCTCCATCTCGCGCTCCTCGCCGACTGGATATGCCGAGCCGATCTGAATCTTCACCTGCTCCGCTGTCGATTCACCGATCAGTAGGTTGTAGTTCTTTCTCATCGATTGCAGAATCGCCATGTCGAGCTCGTCACCGCCGGTACGAATCGAAGTATCGCTGACGATTCCCGATAAAGCGATTACGGCAATCTCAGTAGTTCCGCCGCCGATGTCGATGACCATGTTTCCCGTTGGAGTCTCGACCGGCAGACCGACTCCGATCGCCGCAGCCATCGGCTCGGCGACCATGAACACTTCCTTTGCTCCTGCACCAAGCGCCGAGTCGCGAACCGCGCGCTTTTCAACTTCGGTGATACCCGACGGAACGCAGACTATCACGCGTGGCTTCACCTTGAAGACGTGATTCTCGATGATGAGCGCCAGGAAGTAGCGCAGCATTTTCTCCGTAACGTCGAAGTCGGCGATAACTCCGTCCTTCATCGGACGAACGGCAATCACTCCCTCGGGCGTACGCCCGAGCATCCGCTTCGCTTCCAAACCAACACCCTTGATCTTCTTCGTCTCGCGGTCGAGCGCGACTACCGACGGCTCGTTCAGAACGATTCCCTCGCCCTTCACGAAGATCAGCGTGTTGGCGGTGCCAAGGTCCACTGCGATTGCGTTCGCGGGGAAAAGCGAACCGCCTTTAAAGAAGGGCCAGCGCATCTTGTCTCAGTTCAGGTAGGAAGCGACGTCTTTCAGCGGCAAACCGAATGCCTCTGCTACAGCGGGATAAACCACCTGTCCGTCGATGACATTAAGTCCCTTGCGAAGCGGAATACTCTCCGTCACCGCGCGCTTCCAGCCGAGGTTTGCAAGCTTGAGCGCGTACGGGAAGGTGGCGTTGGTGAGCGCGAGCGTGGATGTGCGTGGAACGCCGCCGGGCATGTTCGCGACGCCGTAGTGAATCACACCGTCCACAACGTAGGTGGGATTCTCGTGCGTCGTTGCGTGAATCGTCTCGACACAGCCGCCCTGGTCGATTGCCACATCAACGATCACTGATCCCGGCTGCATCGTTTTCAAGTCCTCACGGCGAATGAGCCGCGGTGCGACCGCGCCAGGGATCAGCACTGCACCGATTACGAGGTCGGCGGTCGAAATTTGCTCCAGAATATTATGACGATTCGAATATATAGGCGTTACGTTCGCCGGCATGACGTCGGACAGGTAGCGCAGTCGCTCGAGCGACAGATCGAGCACGGTGACCTTGGCTCCCATGCCGGCTGCCATCTTCGCGGCGTTGATGCCGACGACGCCTCCACCGATGATCACCACTTTTCCAGGCGGCACACCGGGAACACCACCAAGCAGCACGCCGCGGCCGCCATAGAGTTTTTCGAGATACTTCGCTCCCTCCTGCACCGCCATCTTTCCTGCCACTTCGGACATCGGTGTGAGGAGCGGCAGCTC
This sequence comes from Gemmatimonadaceae bacterium, assembly GCA_036560025.1. Lineage (GTDB taxonomy): Bacteria > Gemmatimonadota > Gemmatimonadetes > Gemmatimonadales > Gemmatimonadaceae > UBA4720. The sequence continues at coordinate 14,521 of DATBRZ010000108.1, forward strand.
TCGCGACGGCAGCTCGACAGTTTCGTAGGCGATGCACGTTGCACCGCTGTCAATGTGGGCCCTGGTTAGTTGCTCGTCGGCGGCAAAATGGAAGTACGTGAAGATCGTGTGGCCTCGCCGCATATGCTTCCATTCCGGCTCGATCGGCTCTTTCACCTTCATGATCATCTCGCCGTCCGCCCACACGCTTGCCGCATCCGGACCGATCTTCGTGCCAACAGCCGTGTAGTCCGAGTCGGGAAATCCGCTCCCCTCTCCCGCACCGGCCTGGATTATCACCTCGTGTCCGGCGGCGACAAGAGCCTCGGCACCCGCGGGAACGAGCGCGATGCGATTCTCATTTGTCTTTATCTCCTTCGGTACGCCGATTCTCATACGTGTCTGGTGCGAGTTTGGCAGATCACGCCGCTATCGGCGTGTCGCCCGGTCCGAGGCTCAAGATCGTCTGTGAATCCGGCGAGAAGAATTCGGCGCAGACCGAAGCAACGCTGTCGCGGTCGATCGAGTCGATCAACGCGAGCACCTCGTCCAGTGACCGATACTCCTCATCGTACAACTCGACTCCCGCCGCGCGATACATTCGCGCAGAAGGGCTTTCCAGCGAGAGCGTAATCTGCCCCTTGAGCTGGCTTTTTCCAGCAAGGATGTCGTCATCGGCAAGGCCGTCGTTTGCAAGCTGACGGAGCTCATCTCTGATCGCATCGACAGCTTCGCGCGCTGTTTCCGTTGCAGTTCCCACATACACACCGTGAACACCGGCGTCATGATGGAACGACTGGAACGTGTAGACGGAATACGCGAGGCCAAGCTCCTCGCGCACGCGCTGGAAAAGGCGCGAGCTCATTCCGCCGCCTAGCAGCATACTAACGAGAGTCATCGCATAGCGTCGCGGATCGGAATGGGCAACCGTTGCGGAACCGAACACGACGTGAGTCTGTGCACCGTCACGTTCGACGTGAGCAGTTTCCGGGGGCGCGGCAATCGCCCTCGGTGACTTCAATCGAGACACGCCACCCTGGGGAACTTCGGTCCAGCCTGTCCGCTCGAGGACGCCGAGCAGATCATCGTGGTCGACATTGCCGGCAGCTGACACCACGATGTGTTCCGGATGATATGCGCGCGCGTGCAGGGAGCGCAGATCCTGGGTTGTGAATGAGCCTACAGTCTCGCGTGTTCCGAGAATGGGATATCCGTAAGGATGCGAGCCCCAAAGGCGCGCGCCGTGCAGCTCGAAGACGAGATCGTCCGGCGTATCCTCTACGAGGCTTATCTCTTCGAGCACGACCTTTCGCTCGAGCTCCAGGTCAGACTCGCGGAGCAGAGGCTGGAAAATCAGATCAGCAATGACGTCAGCTGCGACTTCGACGTGCTCGTCGAGGACGCGCGCCTGATACGACGTGTGCTCGCGCGACGTGTACGCATCGAGCGATCCGCCCAGTGTCTCGAGCTCGAGCGCGAGCTGACGCGCGGTCCGTTTTCGCGTCGCCTTGAAAACCATATGCTCGAGCAGATGCGACAGCCCCATCGTCCGCTCGCTCTCGTGGAGAGAGGCGGCGCGTACCCACGCTCCCAAAGAAACCGACCGTACTCCCGGGACGTGCTCGGAAAGTACGGTCAGTCCGTTGGTAAGAACGGTGCGGCGAAGAGTTGTTTCGTCCTTCGTCGCGATCGCGGTCACTCCCGCCCTCGGCCTCCGCCGCGTGGCTGACGGCTTCGCGGTCGCCGCGGACGGTCTTCCCTGGCGCTTCCGGCGGCCACCGGCTCGCCCGCTTCCTCACTCGTCTCGGACGAAATGGAAGACGGTTCCGATCGACGCGGCTGAGCGCCGTCCGCGCCGTCAGTAGAGCCTTCCGGCTTTGGCATGAGCGCCTTCATCGACAAGCGCAGTCTGCCACGCTCGTCCCGGTCGAGCAGCTTCACGCGCACTCGGTCGCCCTTCTTCACTACGTCCTCTGTCTTCTCGGTGCGGCCATGCTTGAGCTCGGAGATATGCACGAGTCCTTCCGTGCCCGGCATGATCTCAACGAAGGCGCCGAATGCTGTCGTACTCTTCACGACTCCTTCGTAGATCTCTCCGATGACCGGCTCAGCAGTGAGCGCCTGTATCATCTGCCGCGCACGCTCCATTGCTTCGCCGCCGACAGCTGCAATCGTGACGAGTCCGGAATCGTCGACGGTGATCTCCGCGCCGGTCTCTTCCTGAATGCCACGAATCGTCTTGCCTTTCGGACCGATGAGATCGCCAATCTTCTCGGGATTGATCGCCAAGGTCGCGATGCGCGGGGCATAAGGGGACAGGTCGGCACGCGGCGCAGCGAGCGCCTTTTTCATCTCACCGAGAATGTGAAGCCTGCCGGTGCGAGCCTGAGCGAGCGCCTGCTCCATGATCTTGAGATCGAGACCCTGGATCTTGATGTCCATCTGGATGGACGTGATTCCCTGCTCAGTCCCGGCGACCTTGAAGTCCATGTCGCCGAGGTGATCCTCGGTGCCGAGGATGTCGGTGAGAATCGCGTAGCGGCTGCCTTCCTTGATGAGACCCATTGCCACACCGGCGACGGCGCCGCGAATCGGAACGCCTGCGTCAAACAGTGCGAGCGATCCGCCGCACACCGACGCCATCGACGACGATCCGTTGGACTCGAGTATGTCCGACACGATGCGAATCGTGTACGGGAATTCCTCGAACGGCGGAAGCACGCTCTGAAGCGCGCGCTCGGCGAGATTGCCGTGACCGATCTCACGACGGCTCGTTCCGCGCATCGGGCGAACCTCGCCAGTCGAGAACGGCGGGAAGTTGTAATGCAGCATGAACGACTTCGTCGACTCGCCTGCTTCGTCAATCGAATCGAGACGCTGCACGTCGTTCGCGGTGCCGAGTGTCACTGCGACCAGCGCCTGGGTCTGGCCTCGCGTGAAGAGCGAGGAACCGTGTGCGCGTGGCAAGACCTGCGTGTCGATGGCGATCGGTCTTACTTCTGTTGGAGACCGACCGTCGACGCGTGCGCCGCTTTCCAGAACCTGAGAGCGAAGGCTTTCATACTCGATGTCGCCGACAAAGCTGTGGATTTCTTTCGCATTGTCGGGGAATTCGGCGATGAGACCTTCCGCAACCTGTCGCTTCACTATCTCGACAGCCTCAACTCTCGTGTGCTTTTCCGGCTGATTGATCGCTTCGCGAATCTTCTCCTCTGCGAGCGCGCGGACACGGGCGCCGAGATCGTCGTTCGCCGCTGCCCGCTGCCAGGGCATCTTCTCGCTTCGGCCCTGCTTCAGCAGCTCCTCCTGAATCCCGATCAGCTCCTTGATTCCGCCGTGTCCAACGGTGAGCGCTTCGAGCACGTCGGCTTCGCCGACTTCGATGGCGCCACCCTCGACCATCACGATCGAATCAGCAGATCCGGCGACGACGATATCCATGTCGCTGTACGGCAGCTGCTGGAACGTCGGATTGAGAATCCAGTTTTCCTGAACGCGACCAACGCGAACAGCGGCGATGGGGCCGAGGAATGGAATCTTCGAGGCGTTGAGTGCGTACGACGTCGCGAGGAGCGCCATTACGTCGGCGTCGTTTTCCTGATCCGCGGAAACGACGTACACGAAGACCTGAATCTCGTTCTTGAATCCCTCGGGAAAGAGAGGGCGGATCGAGCGGTCGATGATTCGCGCCTTGAGTATTTCGGCGTCGTGCGGACGTCCTTCGCGCTTGATGAATCCGCCGGGGATCTTGCCGGCGGCGTAAGCCTTGTCTTTGTACTCGACGGTGAGGGGGAAAAACGGGAGCGGGCTTTCGCTCTCACTGACTGTTACTGCGGCGATGACCATGGTGTCGCCGAACTGCACCACTGCGGAGCCGGCGGCCTGTTTGGCCATTCTTCCGGACTCCACCACCAGCTTTCTGCCGGCGAAGTTTCTTTCGATTCTTTGCATCCTAATCCTGATTGTCTCTAAAGAACACAAAGCGCGCGGACGCAAGAATGCTTCCGCGCGCGGACATTCAGTCGATCAGCTTAATAGCGGAGGCCAAGATCGCCGATGATCTTGCGATAACCTTCGAGGTCGGTCCGCTTGAGGTAGTCGAGCAGACGGCGACGCTTGCCGACCATTTTCAGCAGGCCGCGCCTGCTGTGGTGGTCCTTTGCGTGGGTTCGGAAGTGATCGGTGAGGTAGTTGATATTCTCGGTGAGAATCGCAACCTGGACCTGTGCCGAACCGGTGTCGTTGCCGTGTGTACGGTACTGCTCGATGGTAGCTGTCTTCTGAAACGCCATTGATGCTGTGCTCTTCGCGCGCCATTGCGCGCTGGTGTCTTTAAATCCTCGTAAGCCTCTAATAATACGCGACTTAGACGTCTATGTAAAGGTCATGTCTCAACTAAAACCACAAGAGTTTTGAGTGTCCAGTCATTGCGTCGTTTAGTCGTTCAGTTACTCCCCTCATGAATCGGACGACTCATAACTGGTCCTTAAGTGTCTGTAGTTGCTCGCACGGATAAACTGACCTACCGAAGGACTGGAAACTCACGACGGTAGTTCCGCAGGTCATTCGTTGTTTTCGACGCGGGCCGGTACCGATCCGTCGTGTAGCACAAGGTCAAATCGTTTTCCCGGTTCGAAGTCGTCGACGGATGAAAGAGTTTCCCCTTCCGTTCCGCGTGCAATGGCATAGCCGCGAGCGAGCGTGGAAAGAGGACTCAACGTGTCGAGACGAGCGGCGCCGCTGGCAATCGTAGCGCGCCGAGTCTGGATGAGTCTCGACGTCGCAAGCCGAAGCTCACGAGTAGCGCCACGCAGATCTCCTGATGCTGATAATGTTCTCTGGGACAACGCTTGAGCGAGTCGATTTCGCCGCGTGGTGAGATTTCGGAGCAGGTCTTGAACCGCCGGCACGGCGCGCTCTGCGGCTGCGGACGGAGTAGCTGCTCGAACATCAGCGACGAGATCGCAAATGGTCGTATCGATTTCATGACCGACCGCTGAGATCACCGGCACCTCGCAGTCGGCAACTGCGCGGGCCACGTTCTCATCGTTGAACGCGCGAAGATCGTCGTGACCGCCTCCGCCTCTGCCGACGATAATGACATCGGCTGCTCGCCACCTTCGCACTCTGCCAATCGCGCGACAGATCTCTCTCGGAGCGGAGTCTCCCTGCACTGCCGCGCACGCAACGATGATCTGAATGCCGCGTCGGCGCCCGCGTGCAACGGCGACAATGTCTCGCAATGCTGCACCATCCGGACTCGTGACAACCGCTAGACAGCGCGGGAACAACGGCAGCGGGCGCTTCCTTTCTTGTGCAAGGAGTCCTTCCTTCCGCAATCGCTCGACCGTCAGCTCCATGGCTTTACGCCACAGACCATCTCCCGCGGTTTCAAGTCGATAGACACGCAGCTGAAGCGAGCCGCGCGCCGGATAAACGGTAAGCTGAGCGTAGGCGAGCACCTGCATTCCGTCATCAGGCGGAGCCGGAATTCGATACTGATCCGTGGCCCACACGACACACCCGATCTGCGAAGCTGAGTCTCGCAGAGAGAAATACCAGTGACCACTGCGGTGTCGTTTGAAATCGGTTACCTCACCGCGGACCCAGAAGTATCCGAGCTCCTGCTCGACGACGAGCCTGGCGGTTGAGTTGAGGTCCTCGATCGTGATTGCAGTCTCGCGAGTCGACCCGGGCCGAGCGGATGCCGCCGGCGCAGGACCAAGAACGGACTCGAGTCCCGCACGCGGGAATCCTCGACGCATTCTCATGTAACGACGGTCGCCGGTCGCCGGTCGCCGGTCGCGCGTGATTGCCGAGCAGCCTTTACAGTGTTTGCTAGCAGCATCGCGATCGTCATCGGTCCAACGCCGCCTGGCACCGGCGTGATGAGCGACGCAACACGCTTCGCGGATTCGAAGTCGACATCGCCCACCAGGCGGTAGCCGCGA
>DATBRZ010000109.1:0-5200 GCA_036560025.1 Gemmatimonadaceae bacterium
CGATACCAATCGCGTCGGGAACCGAGAGAACTTTGTTCGGGCCGAGCCCAATCGCTTTGTCAGAGGCAATTCCACGTAGCTGACGGTGCACCTCGCGAATCGGAATCCCCGATCTAAGCGCCAGCGAGATCAACCGACCGATGGCTTCAGCGTCAGCCATCGCGGCGCCACCCGCTTTGCCGAGGTTGATGAAGACCTCGAACGGCTGGCCGCGGTCGTCTTCGGTGATGTTCAGGAACATCGTGCCCAGTGGCGTCTCGATGCGGGTGGTGATCCCGCGTAGAGTGTCCGGACGCGCTCGTTTGGCACGACGCTGAAGGTTCTCCGCCTCGGCGTCGAACAGCGCCTGCTTGAGCCTCGCGTTCTCGGCCTCGAGCTCGGCGATCGTTCCGTGCAGCTCCCCACGCTCCGCCCTTCCATCGCGTTCCGCCTTGGCCAGCTCGGTAGCCCCAGTGGAGAGAACCTGATTGTCGCGTGAGCCATCGCGGTAGACAGTGACGCCCTTGCACTTGAGCGCGTAGGCGAGCTCGTAGATCGACCTCACATCCTCAGGCGTAGCGGCGTGGGGGAAGTTGGTCGTCTTCGAGATCGCGGAGTCGCAATTCTCCTGGAAAGCGGCCTGCATCCGCACGTGCCACTCGGGCGTGATGTCGTGCGCTGTCACGAAAACGCGCTGCCACTGATTCGGCACTTCATCGAAGTGGATGTGCCCTTCCTTGGCGATCTTCTCCATCAGCTCGTCTGAATACCAACCTTCCTTCTTCGCGATGGCGACGAAGTCCTCGTTGACATCCGGCATCAACACGCCGGCCTGATTGCGCATGAACGCGACGGCGAACAGTGGCTCGATGCCCGATGAGCAACCGGCAATGATGGAGATCGTTCCAGTCGGTGCAATGGTGTTGACGTTGCAATTGCGCAGCAGCTGCATCGGCCGAACACGATTGCCGCGCGTATCGCGGGCGCACGTCTCGTCCGGACCCCAGATCGATCTTGCCCACTCCGGGAACGGCCCGCGCTCGTTGGCGAGACGCTCGCTCTCGCGCTTCGATTCGACGTCGACGAACTTCTGCAACTGGCGTCCGAACTCGACGCCCTCGATGCTGTCGTAGGCGATGCCAAGCCGTACTAATGCATCGGCGAAACCCATGATGCCGAATCCGATACGACGGATTCTCTTCGACAGCGCGTCGATCTCCGGCAGCGGGTATTTGTTGACGTCGATGATGTTGTCGAGGAAGTGCGTCGACAGATGGATGTCGCGCTTGAGGGCGTTCCAGTCCATCTGACCGTCCTTCACGTAATAGCCGACGTTGATCGAGCCAAGGTTGCAGACGTCGTAAGGGAGGAGCGGCTGCTCTCCGCAGGGATTCGTCGCCTCGTACTGACCGACGTGCGGCACCGGGTTATAGCGATTTGCTTCGTCGATGAAGAAGCACCCAGGTTCGCCGGTCCTCCATGCGCCCTCGATCATCTTGTCCCAAACCGTGCGCGCATCGAGCTGCCCAGCAACTTTGCCGGTGCTGGGATCGACGAGATCGTAGCTCGTCCCTGCCTTCACCGCGTTCATGAACTTGTCGGTGACAGCAACCGAGATGTTGAAGTTCGTCACTTGCGTCAGATCTTCCTTGCAAGTGACGAAATCCATGATGTCCGGGTGGTCGACGCGCAAAATTCCCATGTTCGCGCCGCGACGCGTGCCGCCCTGCTTCACCGCATCAGTCGACGCATCGTACAGCTTCATGAACGACACCGGGCCGGATGCGACGCCTGTTGTCGACCGCACCATCGAGCCTTTGCCGCGCAGTTTGGAGAATCCGAAGCCGGTGCCGCCGCCTGACTGATGAATCAACGCCATCGCACGGAGCGTGTCATAAATGCCATCGCGACCGTTGGAGAGCGCATCTTCGATCGGCAGGACGAAGCACGCCGAGAGCTGCCCCAGCGGACGCCCGGCATTCATGAGCGTTGGCGAGTTGGGCTCGAAACGGCGCTCGACCATCAGGCGGTAGAAATTGCCCGCCATGTCCGTGACCTCGCTGTCGGTCGATCCGTAGCGGCGATCGGCCTCGGCAACCGTGCTGGCGACTCGCCAGAACATGTCCTCGGGCTGCTCCGTAGGCGTGCCCGTAGCGTCCTTGATCAGATAGCGTTTGCTGATCACGGTTCGCGCATTGTCATTGAGCTGGGCTTCGCCCTGGGGCGGCACGGCAGGAATGGGCATTAGTTACAACTCTCCGCAGTAAAAAAGTGTTGTCAATAAGAAGACGATTTGAATTGCGACTGTACGCATATGCGTCGGTGGTTTCGACGCGGGCCCGGATTCTACCGGGATTCGTGAGTCCGCGCCAGTCTAAGCTATCCTCTTACCTGACAACGACTTACGTATTACACATCACGAATAGGCGCCACACCTCTTTTTTCCACTCGGGAAAGAGCGCTTTGCCTGGATTCACGACCTAAAAAGAGGTCCCAAATGTCACATATGCCTGCGCCGAGCTGGCTCCAAGACGCTCGCGATTTAGCAGCGGAAAAGCGACTCCCAGTCGAAACCTCGCTTGCACGTCGAGCTGAAGGCCAGTGTCGATGTTCAGCTCCGCACCTGCTGATGTCATCGCCGGGTTACCGACATCAGCAACTCGGCAAACGCCATTGGTAACGGGCCTCGGGCAGTACGCGCGACCGGTCTCTCCAAAGATAGTCAGCGAAGTGCGATCTACGAACACCGGAATGAAGCGAAATCCACGCGACGGAGCGAGGAGCGGCGCTCGATACTCCACCGCCGCTGAGTAGGCGCGAATCCCTCCCTCAACGCCAGCTGGATATCCGCGGACGCCAAAGGTGCGACGCTGCTGTCCAAGAGAATATCCCGGAAACACTTCGAGCTGAGCTCCGCTCGTCCCGCCTGCCGAGAAGAGGTCCGGACTCCGTTCGTCGGTAATGCCACCGGCAGCACGCACGGCCAGAACGTGATGAGCGAAGCCAGGCAGGTCGAGCGACTTGAACAACGAGCTGACACCGATCAGGCTGCGCGTCGAGCTGCCCATGGTGCCGCTCTGCCAACGCGCACGACCTCTCATGCTGATGCTTATCCCATCCTCCGGAGAGATGCTGAGTGCCGGACGCTGCGCGTTGGACCAGCCCGCTGACGCCACCAGTGCCGGGTAGTTTCGCTTCTGTGAGTAGAAAGACGAAAGGTATCCCAGCACGCTATCGGGTTTCGTTGAGTAGGCGATCTCCTCGAACTCCGCTCCGATCGAAGCGAGTGTGTAGTTACGAAACCGCGGTCGAATGAACGAAGCGTGCAGCGAGACGATCCGCTCGCGCTCCTTGAACGCGAACGGCGCACTGTCCGGCCCGTTGATGAGAATGAATTCGGAGTTTGAGAAATTCTGCGACGCGTAAAGATCGAGCAGCGGCAGTCCCAAGCCGGCGTATCGATACGAGAGCCATCCTGAGTTCTCGCCGAAACGATTGTTCCGCAGAAGCTGGAGTGTGTAGTTGTGTCTGCCGACGATATCGGTACCGCTCGTCGCCGCGCCGTACGACGTCCCGTCGTCAGTGCTGCTCTCCAGTACCGGAATCCAGTACCGCGGGAGAAGCGAAAGCCACGGCGAGTAATCGGTCGCTCGAGATGTGTCCGCGGTACCGATGGCAGGTCCTCCGGGAACGATGTCGAGGCAATTGGGGCAGCCGGCTCTGGGACTGATTCGCGTGCTGTCCGCCGTCACAGTGTGGGCCGAAGCGAGCGGCGCCACTCCGAGGTGGAACCCGTCAGCTTTGAACATCAGCGTTGCCAGCTGCGTCTGGTCCGGTGACAGCTCGGGAGCGAACAGTCCGGTGGGTGCGTCGCTGATGCGCGCGACTGTCGGGGCAAATGTCGTAACGTCCGCGACATAAATCTGGGGCGATCCGCTTCGCTCGGACGAAAAGAAAACGCGACGACCATCGCTCGACCAGCTGGGTGAGGAGTTGATGGCCCGTGTAGCGCCGAACGAGTCAACAATCTTTCCCTCGGAATCGAGAATCACGATTTCCGAGCGGCCGCGACTCTGTCTTACTGCAGCGATCCGCGAGCCGTCCGGGGACCAGCGCGGGTCAGACCATTGGACATCCAGACTGGCCTGCGTTATCGGCATCAGATTCCGGCCGTCACGGGAAACACGAACCAGCCTGTCTGTCGCCGGGATATCCTGAACGGCTACGATCTCTCCATCGGCGCGCGCATCGGGGGCCGTAAGGCGCGCTCCCGTCGTCAGTCGTATCTGGCTTCCGTTGCGCTGGATGTAGAGATCGTTGCGGATGTGATAAGGGTCGAGATAGTCCGGCTGGGAGAAGAGCAGACTTCCGTCGGGCATTCTGACGTTCGGACTCGACGCATTGCGCCGGCCGAGGCTTTTTTCGCGTCCCGACAGCGCGACTTTGTATGCGGCGGGCATCTCACGTCCCTTGTCGCCACCGTAAATGAGAGCGGTGTCGCCGAGCCAGCGTGGAAAGAGTGCGATGCGTCCGGCGTTGGTGAGCTGCCGCCAGCCGGGCATCGCCTCGTGTGGCGTCTGCATCTCCCGCAGCACCGAGTCACGCCACTGTCGCCACGCCGTCTGAAACGAGATTCCAAACGCGCTGCGTGATGTCACGGTGAGAATGAACGGGATCGGCGTCTTCGCTCCGCGCTCGACGAATTCGCGGATGCTGCCGGGCCCGCGCGTGCGCGAGAGATAGTCGAAGAGCAGTGAGCCGTAGACGTAGATCACTTCGCCGCCCGGAAATCTGGAAGTGCCTGGCGACAGCTCCTGAAGAGTCGGTACTCTGTTGGCGAGCGCGGCCGCACGCGCAATCATCGAGTGCTCCGAGCTCTCCAGGCGTCCGACGCCAGTCAGCCGGGACTCGAAGTAGACCGCCAGACCCTCGAGAACCCAGCGCGGCTCGTACAAGTTCGGGAAGAGTAGAGGATTTCTGCCGAAGATCCCCTGCCCCAATCGCCAGATGCCGCGCGAGCGATCGAGATGGAAGATGTGCGTCAGCTCGTGGGTGACGACGAGCGCGTTCCAGTCATCGTAGTTGCGCAATCCCGAAGCATCCATGGGCGGATGCGCATACACCACGATCCGGTTGGATGGAAAAGGAGTGGCGTAGCCGTTCACGTAATCGACGTTGTCGGATACGACCAGGTCGATCGTTCCGCGCGGAGGCACCAGCT
>DATBRZ010000110.1:0-3737 GCA_036560025.1 Gemmatimonadaceae bacterium
GTGTATCTCAGAACTATGCGAGAGGGCACGCCCGTCATTTACGGCAACGACGAAACCTTCCCGATTGGAGGAAGCAAAGTATTACGACAGAGCGACGATGACCGGGTGGCGATCGTCGCGGCCGGCGTAACGGTGCACGAGGCGTTGAAGGCATACGATGAACTGCGACGCGACGGAATATCCGCACGTGTCATCGATGCATACAGCATCAAGCCGATTGACGCCGAGACGCTTCGCGAAGCCGCCGCGGCTACGGGCGCGATCGTGACAGTCGAAGATCATTATCCGGCCGGTGGACTCGGAGAAGCAGTGCTCAGCGCGCTGGCGGATCGTCCGGTGCCCGTGACGATTCTCGCGGTGAACAAGACGCCCATGAGCGGAACCGGCGACCAACTCCGCGACTACGCGGGTATCTCGGCCGGCAGGATTGTCGATACTGTCAGGCGCCTGGCTGCGACCGAGGCTGCACTGGCCGGTCCGCATTAAAACAGCTGCTCTGCGCTTACTGGACATCACCCCGTGAGAAGGTATGTTCGACCAGCCCGGTCACAACCTGTAGCGTCGAGAAGCTCGCACTTACCTTTTTCACGCCGTTAGACGGAAGGACATTATGCGCAGAGCCTTTTACTTGATTCCCGCAGTGTTGGCAGTCGTGGCTTGTGCGAAAACCGAGACACCGCCCGCCGACACTGCCCAGACTGTAGAGGCAGTCGCTCCCGCGGCGGCTCCTGCGCTCACCGAAGCGGACGTCGAAGGCACGTGGAAGGGAACGTCGAATCCAATGGGATCGGATTCCGTCATCAGCAGGTGGACGACCCTCTGCAAAGCCGGATCCTGCGAGGGGACTTCACAGCCATCGAATGTAAAGGTCCAATACACGTACACGGTGGCCGCCGACAGCTCTGTTGGTGTCAGCAAGCCGTACTCAATTCCGTCGGTGAAAGGACAGGTGATCGACACCTGGGTTGCCCGCATCCAGGGTGACAATGTGACAGGAACGGGCGTGATGACGCTGGCGTCCAATCCTGACTCCGTTGTGAGTCGCTACCGCTTTGCGGGAAGCCGAGTCCGCTGAAACTGAATCATCTCACGCGAGAAGGAGGCAGGGTCATGAAGCGACTCACCGCACTTACGTTGCTCGGAGTTCTCGTAGCCGCTCCAGCCTACGCTCAGAAGCAGAGCGTACAGGAGCAAGCGGTGCTCAAAGCGGCTCGGGCGTTAGAAGAGGCATCCATCGCCAAGAAGGATCGCGCCGCCATAGAGCGCTACTACGCTGACGACTACGTCTACACTCACTCGAATGGCGCTGTCCTCAACAAGGCGCAGGAGATCGCGACAATCATGTCGCCGGATCAAGCCTGGACCGCGTATAAAATCGACGACTTGAAGGCACGGATCTACGGCAATGTGGCTATTGTCACGGGCCTCTTAACCCTCACTGGAACCTCCAAGGCGTACGTCAGCGGACCACGGCGGTTCACTGAAGTGTGGGTGAGACGCAACGGACGCTGGCAGATGGTTGGTGGTCAAACAACGCTCGTACCAGCAACGTAGCACGGGGACGCTCGAGCTGAACGCAAAAAGCCCGACGCCCTAGTAAATGGCGTCGGGCTTTTGATCGTGCACGGCGTGGCTTACCACAAGGGGGCGTAGGCGTCATCGTCGTAGCATCTTGCCGAAGTTTTGAATCATGTAGACGTCATTCTTGACGCTATAGTTGTTCGCGGCCATGTACCTGCCGTCTTTCGACACGCTAAGCCAGTCACCAACGGGAATGGCACCGAGCCGCTGCATCGGACTGCCGGGGACGATCGTGAAAAGGCCCCATGCCCCTTGCGTTTCGATAACATCGAACTTGATGCTGCCATCCTCGAGCCACTCGATTCGCCCAGGCCATTCGCCGCCAAGGTTCCCGAGTCTGGTGAACCGGCCGTTCTCGATATCCATCGTGGCTACGACCATCGATTTACCCGGCGGATCAATCGCCAGGACGGCAAGCGATTTCGTGTCCGGCGAAAGAGAAATGCCCCAGATGCTGCCGATCCAATCCGGCGCACGCCACGTCACGTCTCTTTTTCCGCGACGACTGATTATTGACAGGGAACGACGCTCCGGTGGAATAATGGCTGCTCCGTCCGGAAGCGGCTCAAAGGCAGTCGCGGCAGATTCCTCGAGGCGAGCTATTTCGCGAGTGTGACGCCCCGTCGTGTCGATTTCCATCAGCCGGACTTTGTTCCCTTCGATTCCGTGCAGGTACATGATCCTCGCGCCGTCCAGAGACCATTCAAGATCCAGCAGATTCGGGACTCCGCGGACGATTTGGGACTCGGAGCCGCCGTCCCGTGCAAGAATCGAAAAATCTGCAGCCCGGCCGCCGCTCGTCGGCCTCTCGCGCGCGACAACAATCCGGTCGCCGGCAGGGGATATCATCCCTCTCAAGTAAGTAGTCGCAGAAAGCACCTGAGTTGCTGCGAAGCGGCCTTCCTTCGTCGGGCGGGTGTCAATGGTCCAGAGAGTCCCTTCCCCTGGTCCCGCAGAGTGCACCAGCCGCTCCCCGTCAAGCGATATGTCGAGGTTTCCATCGCCAGACATCTGCAAGCCGGAAAAAACGGTGTCGATGTCTGGTTCAATGCGTGATGCCGTCACACCCATGCTGAGGATGTCGAAATCACTACCCGTGAGAGTGCGCTGAGAAACGACAATCAACTTTTGCCTGGAACGCACCCAGCGAATGACGAACCGGCGACCAAGCGATCCAAACCCCGGTGTCACGCGGTCGATCACCGCACCTCGGAAATCGATCAATCGCAGCTCAGGTGCGCTATCCCACGTTTTTCGCACTGCGATGAGAACCCTGTCCGGGTATGGCAAAAAAGCTACGCCTACGTCCCAACCGGCCCCCGGATGATAGAGTGGAATACTGTCGAGTGTATGCCCATCGTGAGCGGTGATTCGCCGCACCCAACCGATTGAATCCGGGCCCAACAAACCCACCGCGAGGACGACGGTATCTCCCGATGGCAAATCGAAATCACCGGGGCCGAGATATCTTGGCGCACCGCCAAGAGTGGAAACCACAAATGCCCCCCAGCGGTCGGCGCCGTATGAGGCATCGAACGCTACGTAACGACCGTCAGGGGTCCACGCGGTTCTAAAGAAGTTCGCGGCGTGCTGGGCGAGTACCACGCGGTTGTCGCCGTCAACCTCCTGGGTGACAAGTTGATACGTACAGTAGCCGGCTTCATCGCATTGCCTTTCTTCGAATGCAATGCGTCCTCCGTCGGGCGACAGCGACACATCGTTGGCATTTCCAGTGATGGTAAGCTGAACCTGGTCCGGTCGCGGCGGCGGCGCGGGTCTGCGAGCCAGCGTCAATCCACCACTGATCGCCACCACTCCGACCGCTCCACCGATCGCGACAGGAACCCAGCGTCGTGAGCGAGCCTTGCGGTGAGTGTTACCCCAGGCGCGCCGGACGCGCCTGCGCACCAACCCGAAGGTTCCCTGAACGGGCGTGTCGATTCGCGTGAGCTCGCCGAGCAGCTCATCCGCAGTCGCGTACCGTTTGGACGGATCCTTTTGGAGCAGTCGGAGAACAATATCCTCCAGGGCCGCCGACAAGTCGCCGCGAAGTGTCGAGATGGGAACCGGCTCATCATGGAGAATCGCGTGTGCGATGGAGATGTCGTGCTCTCCGCCGAACGGCTTTCGTTGCGTGAGCATCTCGTAAAGAACTA
>DATBRZ010000111.1:0-30549 GCA_036560025.1 Gemmatimonadaceae bacterium
ACCTGACTCTTGGCGACCGGTATGCCATCTCCGGAATAGCCATGGGAGTTTCATCCGATGAGCCATTATCGACGACGAGGATTTCAAATCGGTCGCCGGGATAAGTCTGCGCGCGAAAGCTCTTAACCGTCTCGACGACAGATCGAGCCCGGTTAAACGTGGGAATAATTACCGAGACGAATGGCTTGACAGATTCGCTCTCAATCACGCGTTGCCCCATCGTTGCGAAAGAATGTCGCGTCGACCTGCAGAAGGCGGCCGGTCGCCGGATCAGAAAACGCAGGGTCGAGAGACATCAGGACGAATCCATGTTCGTCGAGTTTCTGAATCATCTCCGGAAGCAGAGTCTCGCCTTCATACAATGGTGTAAGTGAAAGCTCCATCTCTATTCCAACTATGGATTCGAGTGATTGTTCCGCGCCGGCCAAGACGTCGGCCTCGTACCCCTGAGTATCACTCTTAAGGTAGAGAGTATCGCCCTTCAACCCGAGCTCGCTGATCAGCGAATCCAGCTTTCGGACGGAAACTGTTTCGCGACCGGTGTAGGACGATTCAGGCGCGCTTCGAAGATGACTCGGCAGCATGTCGAGAAGAGAGCTGCTGGAAGAATTTGCGGCGATGTTCATCACGGCGGTGCCGTCGTACGAGCCGGCGGCATTGTTGTGCGCGGTCCAAAGCTCATCCCCAGCCGTCGCGTCGCTGAGCTTGCGGTATGCCGCTGACTGCGGCTCGAACGAAATGATCCGGCCCCGATATCCCTGCGAGCGAAGTGACCGCGCGTACTGTCCCGCATTGGCGCCAACGTCCAGCACGACTGTGACCTGATGCGTGCGCAGGAAATGCATCCTTCGCGCGATGGGATGGCTTGCCGGATCGAACGCAACTATGTCGCGCCCCATTCGGCGAAGGATGCTTCGAATCACACCGCTTCCAATCATCAGGCGGCCAACGCGTCGACGATGTCGCGCAATCGACGATTGAATTGCTCCGGTCCCCACTCGGCCGCTTTCTTTTTTCCTCTCTCAATCAGCGTCGCGCAAAGTGCATCGTCGGTCCAGAGGCGCTCCATACACTCGGCAATCTCCTCAGCTGACCGCGGGTCGAAGAGGAGCGCGGCATCTCCAACCTGCTCCGGCACTCCGTATACGGCGGATGCAGCAACAGGGCACCCGATCGCAAAGGCCTCGAGCTGAGGGATATTCGTGGGTCCAAAGAAGCTTGGCATGATCAGGGCGCGTGCACGGCGGTAGAGCTCGGCCATCTCGCTGTCAGGAACATATCCGAGAAAGATTACGTGATCCTCGAGCTCGAGCTCGCGGACCTTGTCACGCGCCTGCTGATAGCCGTTGTGGGGTGCTCCGACGAGGACGAGCCGTACGTCAGGATGATTCTTGCGGACGCGATCGAGGGCAGCGAAAAGCGTCGTGTGGTTTTTGTGCATCCAGAACTGCGCGGGATAGAAGAAGTACCTGGCCGGAAGGGAGCGAACGGCGCGGCTGTCGTGTGTGGACGCGGCGTAGATGTAGCTGGGAGGTATATACGGTAGAACGAAGACTGAATCGGGCGAGACCCCGTATGCTTCGCACAGCTGGCGCCTCCCCACTTCAGAATCCACGAGGATTCCCTTGGACCACTTGCAGGTCTCGGTGAAGTGGAACTCGCGTTGCTCAAACTGTCCGTTGGCCGACACTTCCGGGAACTGCCGCTCGTACCGATGCATCAGATCGTGCACGGTGCCGAGCGCTGAAATCGGCGCGCGAAATGCCCATCGCTCGTGACCCGGACAAATCCATAGGTCGCATTGTTCGCGAACGAGAGTCCGGGCGGTGGCATTGAGACTGAGCGCGACGTGTCGCCAGAGTGAATTCGGAAGGCGGAGCGCATGCCACGCGCGATTCAAGGCCCGATCCCACAGTGAATCGCGAATCGGGACGAGACGGATTCGATCCGCCTTCACGTGAGTGACCCACACCGGGTCGAGATACGCGCCAACGAGCTCGTACTCGTCCGCGGGCAAACTCGATAGGCCGTCAACTATCGCCTGCGTGTACTGAAATACTCCTGCACCGGGTGCGGAGCCGAGGACAATGCCGATCTTCTTCATCCTCTGCCAACGAAGCAGGCGCTCCAGCTCCCAAGATTCGGCTCGCTGTCCGTCATCCAATCTGTGGCGGCCACGAGCGTCATTCCGTTCAGCTGCATGAGCAGTTCAATCTCTGGACGGAACAGATACCGCATCCGATGACTCTCGCAAATGGTTTCAGCGGTGCCGGTTTTCTTTTCACGGACGTGGAGGGTGTAGTTCACTTCGACAACGTTTTCCTCGGATCGCATCACCGGTTCCGCCACTCGCGTCAACGAATACGTCGAATCCTCAATGCACTTTTCGCGAAGCTCCGGCGGCTCGGTAAGAACGCCCGGGCCGTACCAGCAGTCGAAGAGAAAAATTCCCTTTGGCTCGAGGTGCTCGCGCGCTGTGGCAAAGGCAGCAAGCAAATCGTTGTTCGATGTCTGGTAGCTCAGAACGTGAAACAGTGAGATGATCGCGTCGAACCGCTGCCCAAGACGAATGTTACGCAGGTCACCCTGAGAAAAGCTCAGTCTCTCCGCGACATGCGCCGAAGTCGCCTCTCGTCTCGCGTTCGCGCGCTCGAGCATGCCGGCACTGAAATCAACTCCGTGAACCTTGTAGCCGGCATTGGCCAGCTCGGCCGCATGACCGCCAGTTCCGCAACCCAGCTCCAGAATCGTTTGCGCCTGGCGTGCATAACGTTTTATCAGCCGCTCGACATAATGACTCTCGGCGCGGTAGTCCTTGTCACCGTAAAGAAGATCGTAATAGCGGGAGTAAGACCCGAATGCGGTCAAGAGAGGATCTGGCGCACAGCGGCCGCCACGCGGGTCATCTGGTTATCCGTCAACGCGAGTCCACTTGGAAGATAGAGTCCGCGGCGCGCGATCCGCTCCGCGACCGGATGAGACTCAGCGGAGAACAATCCCATCGCACGAAAGACCGGCTGCTCGTGCATCGGCCAGAAGAATGGCCGGCTTCCAACCCCGAGTTGCGAAAGTCGTGACATCGCTTCGACGGCGTCGAATGGAATGTCGTCGTCGAGCACAACGCCGAACACCCAGCTGATGTTCTCGGCGTAATCGGTGCGGGCGCGCGGAAGCTGTATGCCATTCACGTCTGCGAGAAGATCCATGTAGCGTGCAAAGATGTGCCTTTTCCTGGCCACGAATTCATCGAGTCGTTCCAGTTGAGCGAGACCGACCGCTGCCTGAAGATTGGTCATCCGGAAATTCCAGCCAAGCTCGTGATGGACGAACCGGCGCGGAGGCGTAAATGCGAGATTGCGCAACGATCGACACCGCTCGGCGATGGCGTCGTCATCGGTAACGATCATTCCGCCTTCGCCCGTCGTTACGTGCTTGTTGGGATAGAAACTGAACGTCGATATGTCGCCGAACGACCCGCACGGTCGGCCCCGATATGTCTGGCCGATCATCTCGGCCGCGTCCTCGATGATGGTGAGCGAATGACGCTTCGCAATTTCAAGAACCGGATCCATGTCGACGGGAAGGCCGTAGATGTGGACGACCATGATTGCTTTTGTGTCCGGCGTCAGACGCGCTTCGATCGAGCTTACGTCCATGTTCCAGGTCTCAGGATCACAATCGACGAGACGGGGCAGCGCATTGAGCCGGGTTATCGCTGATGCGCAGGAAATGATCGTGAACGTGGGCATCAAAACTTGCTGACCTTGACCGATGCCCAACGCTGCTGCGGCGGCCTCGAGCGCGGCCGATCCATTGCAGACCGCGATCCCGTGCTTTCTGCCAACGCGTGCAGCGAAGCGCTTCTCGAATTCCTCGACGAACGGTCCTTCTGAGGAAATCCAGCCGCTATCGATGCACTGGTTGAGGTATTTTCTCTCGTTCCCGTCGAGGACCGGCTCGTTGACGGGGATGAATTGACTCAAGCTTGATACCGTGGACGCTATCCGGGCAGCGCGATGCGCTCGACAGCGACTGCGTCGAAACGCGTCTTGTCACCATCTCCGGCGTAAGGTCCCTGCTTGACCTCGATCATCTCCACCTCTTCGAGAATCTCGAAGCCGTGTCCTCCGGTTGCGAGCAGTATCACATCGCCGGCCTGCAGAATGCGGCTTTCCAGGTAGTTGCGATCGTTGTCGTAAAAGTCCGCGCGCAGCTTTCCGCGTTTGATGAACAGGACTTCCTGGGTATACTGGACGCTGCGGTGAACGGGGTTGTGGACGTGAGGATCGATGACCTTGCCAGCCGGATGCCGCATGTAGGCGAGCTGCTGTGAGAACTCGTCGGGGGTGAAGAAATGGATTCCGGGCTGATGGAAGTTCCCCGGAATGATGATGGCGAGTAGCTGGTCCCCCGCGCGTAAAGTGTCGATCATGCGGTACAAAATATAACAATGACACTCACATACGTTGTCGCAGTTTCTGAGGCACTCGCGGCATATGCGGTCCTCGCCCTGGCATTCCTTGGCTGGGGCGAAGGAGCAGCGCGGCTGTTTCGGGCACACAGCGATGTGGCGGAGCGCGGATCAGTAACTGTATGGCTTGGATGGGCTGCAGCGCTCCTCGTTCTTCAGGTGGTCCATCTTTTTCTGCCGCTCAACTCGATCGTCGTCGCGCCGGTGTTCGCGGCGGGGATCATCATGGCGGTACCGCGACTGAGACGTCTCGTCGCCGAACGACGTGTAAGAGGTTCGAGAGCGCCCATCGTCGGACTCGTGTGCCTCCTCATCGCTGCGATCTGGATTGCCTCGCGGTCGATGCTGCCGCCCGAGAACTTCGACTCAGGTCTCTATCACATCCCGACGATTCGTTGGATCAACTCTTACGCGATCGTCCCCGGCCTCGGAAACCTGCACGGGAGGTTTGCATTCAATCAGTCGTTCTTTACGTATGCGGCTGCCGTGAACGCGTTTCCATTTCAAGGCTTCGGACGGGGAATAGCGAACAGCTTTCTTGTTCTGCTTCTCTTGTGGCAGTCGATCGAGCTGTTGGCGCACTGGCGCAACGAAGCTGCAGGGACAGTCGGCAATCTCACGATCCAGGCGGCAGCGCTCGTCATGCTTTCCATCGTCGTGTATCTCAGCGTCACTTCAGATGGTCTCGCGTCGCCGACGCCCGACTTGGCGGCGACCCTCATTCAGCTCTCGATGTTCCTGATCTTCATTCAGTGCGTGACGGCGTGGAGATCGAGTGAGGCGAAGGATCACGGAGTCACCGTCCTCGCGTTCCTCGCTGCCACTGCAATCACGGTCAAACTCAGCACGTTGGCTTTTTCTGCGTGCGTCCTGGCAGTCTGGCTCATCGAAAGCCGCCGCTCTTATCGAGGCGCTCGAGGTTACGCCGATCGGGCTGCGCGTCTCGCTCCGTTCGCCCTGATTCTTGGAGTATGGGTGATCCGCGGATACGTGCTCTCCGGCTGTCCCGTTTATCCGTCGACCTCTGGATGTGTTTCTGTGTCATGGGCAGTCCCGCTCGACAAGGTCGCAGATGAAGCAAGGTGGATATTTGGCTGGGCGCGTACTCCGGGAGTGAATTGGCGACAGGTGCTCGGAAGCTGGAGCTGGCTTGGGCCGTGGTTGAGCAGAGCGAGCCACGACATCGTCGGAATTGTTTATCCGCTCGTATCGTCCGCGATTCTGATTATCGGCGCTTTCCTTGCGCGAAAGCTCCAGCGAAATCGCACAAAAGATTCTGCGAGCCTGTCGTGGATCGTCCTCGTTCCCGTATTGGCAGGGATGACGTTCTGGTTTTTTACAGCCCCTGACCCACGATTCGGACGAGTGTTCTTCTGGCTGTTGGCGCTTGGTGCAGCGTTGTTGTTCGTCTCTTCAATTCAAGGCGCGGCCGACCAGCGTATGCGCGGAATGGCACTCTGGGCGGCGGTGCTAGTCGCTGATGCTTCGTTTATCGGCTTTGTGCTCTCGAAGCCGTCTGGCCTGACCGCTGTCTCGAGCCGCGGGTGGATGCCAGTCGAAACGCCGCGAGTTACGGTCCGGCGGACGTTATCGGGACTCACAGTCTACACCCCGGGCGATGACGACCGCTGCTGGAATGCTCCGCTGCCGTGTACTCCCTACTTCACCCCTGAGCTTCGTCTGCTCGGCAGCGGACTCGGATCAGGATTCACCGTACGACACGACCCAACGTCTCGAATCCGGTACGGGCAATAGGCTCGAGCCGCATTGCGCTCGGCAGATTGGATTCGTTCATCTGAACGACCAGCTTCCCCCGCCGTGTCCATTCATCGATCTGGCTTTGAGGGACAACGACGCCGTGGCGGAGGAAGACTTTCCATCCCAGGTGAAATTCCACTGTGCGCGGATGCAGCTCTTCGAGCAACGGTGAGTAGCGGTTCCGTGCCCATGTGTTCGCAAACCATAGCGCGGCACCCTCCCCGCTCGATCCGTATCCGAAGGCGAGCACCCGATTGGGGATGCGATTTGCGATATCGGTCAATCGAATTGCTTCATCTCGTCTGCGTGACAGCATCTGAGCGGTTGTAGAAACGCGATACGCTTGAAACACTCCGGCAGCGAGTGCTGCGACGGTGAATGCGACCTTCGCGGCCCGGCGACGTGATGTTGGCATCGCTTCATGCAGCGCCTGCCAGAGAAGACCGACGTTGAGACCGGCCAATCCGATCGCAGGAACCATGTACCGCGGCACCGGATACTTGGCGGTGATCGCGATTTGAAGCAGCTCAGCGAGCGCGACGCCGAGGAGAGCAACGCTCAAGCGCGCGTGATTTTCCGGCCGCAGATCTCGAGCACGTCGCAAACCGATCCACGTAGCAAAGCTCAGTGCTGCGAGAACGAATAGCAGCGGCTCCGCACCGAGAAGCGTCACTAGTCCGCGCGAATAGCTGGTTGGATTAATCACCGTGCGCGGCCCCTCGCCGTACGTCTCCGTGCCAAGTACCAGTTTCCCGAACCACCGAAATACGCTGCTCCACCGAGTGAAGATCGGCGACACAGCGACGACGAACGCAGTGATGGCGGCAATAGTGACTACCACACGCGCTCGTGTATTGCGCACACACAGGAGACAGAAGGCGCCGACAGGAAAAAACGTCACCTTGGTGGCCACTCCGATCCCAAGCAGCCCGCCCACCCTGATAGAATCCCGCCGACTCTGATTCGGAGAGAAAACCGGGCCCGATCGATTGAGTGCGAGCGTGCCGATGAGGATCGAGATGATAAGCAGCAGAGGTTCCGGAGACGCTCGGGTAAGGGACAAGGCGCCCTGAAGGGACATGAGCGGCGCCGCCTGAACGAGCATCGCACACAAGGCGCTTCCGGTGAGTCCAGCGGCGGCAAGGCCGATCATAATCGTCGCAACTACCCACAACGCGACCAGCACCGCGCGAATACAACCCAGATATTTCTCCGGATTGCTCAGCACGCTCCGCGCGAGATCTGACTTTGCATCAGTCAGCAAGTGGACAGTCGCGATTACGCCTGCGCCGAGTAACTGCAGCGGTGTGCCCGGGTGATCGGTATGAACCGGTGCGTGGCCCTCGAGGATCCCGAGAGAGTTCACGAGATACACGTACTCGGGATCGTAATTGGGACCGACCCAGAATGGTCCAAAGGCATTGCTGAGGCAGATCGTAAGAGCGACTCCGATTGCCGGAACGATCAGCAGCCAACCTCGCTTCACGATCGGCGAAGAGTCACATGCGCGAACATGGCAGTCGCTCGCGCGGCGGGCCGTAAAGCGGCCTCGAGCGCACGAAATGCTCGATAGGTCCACGCCGGCGCGAGCGCGCGCAGCGATACGCCGCCGGAAATCAGATAGCGAAACGGCATGAATGGTCGTACGCGCTCGATCTTCCACTGAGGAAACTCGCGCTCGAATCGCGCCCGATCTCGTTCGAACAGGATCCAGGGGAGAGCGCCGTTCGCACCCGACAGCGGGCCGGCGGATGGAAAGCTCCAATCCACTGCATCGGGACGAAATGGCTCGTGATGCAGCGTCGAATAGACGAAACGCGACCACCCCGTCACCCATGGCTCAACCATTGACACAACGCCGTGAGTGCGCACACATCGTGCGGCTTCCTCGAGGAAATCGGCGACACGCGGGATGTGGTGGAGAACATCGGTCATGACCACCGCTTTCAGCTGTCTTTCGCCGAAAGGAAGAGCCGCCGCGTCGAGAACAACACGAACTCCGGGCACGAAGAAAACTTCGGAACTAATGAGCGACGGGATCATCTCGTCCAGAAACCCGGCACCCGATCCCAGCTCGAGAACGTCACCAGCTCCATCGGGCACGTCAGCGACGATCGCGGCGTACCACTCTTCATAGATTCGTCTGAGAAACGGCTTCTCGCGAACGATTCTCTTGCGCACTTCAGTGGTTCGCGGATCATCGAGTGCGAGACCGCGAGTAAGGGGGTGCGCGAGCCGGCGCGTCACTGCTGCCCGCAGGCCTGATCCGGCCGATGCGGGCGGCGAGTCAGACAAACTTTATCCGGCGTGCTGCATATGCGACCATCCTCAGCAGCATCCACCCATGGCGAAATCGCTGGATGTTGGTCTCGCCGTATGTGCGCTCACGGTATCTGATTGGCATGTCGACGATTTTGAGATTCAGCTTCGCGGCGCCGAACAGAAGGTCGAAATCGCCGAATGGATCGAACTCTCCGAAGTAGTGACGGTTGGCGGCGATCATCTCATAATCGGTTCGCCGAATCACCTTCGTGCCGCACAACGTGTCGCGAAGCGGCTGACCGAGGAGCCAGCTGAACATGGCTCCGAAGAACTTGTTGCCGAAGAGATTCAACGGCCGCATCGCGCTTCGCTCCATCGGATAGACGAGACGAACGCCATTGATGAAATCACCTTTGCCGCTGACAAGCGCCCTGTAAAAGCGCGGTAGCTCTTCGGGTGGGACGGTCATGTCGGCATCGAGGATCATGAGCACGTCTCCGGTTGCTTCGGCGAAACCCAGTCTCACCGCGTCGCCCTTCCCTTTTCCCGTTTGCTGAAATGCTCGGACGCGACGCTCCGGATACTCGGCACTGACCCGCTGTATCTCCGCGAACGTGTCGTCGCGCGAATGCCCTTCCACGAAGATCAGCTCGGTGCCGGCTCCCATCTCGGGAACGCGGGCGACGATCTCGCGGATATTGCCGGCCTCGTTGCGCGCCGGAACGATGACCGACACCAGCTTGCGGCCAATTTCGTCGGTGATGCCGGCAGCCGGACTGGGTGCGGGACGAGCGAGAATGAAATTGGCGAGACTCAAATGTCGGAGTCCCCACATGCGGGTCGCGTACTTGTTGAGCAGCGGCGCGATAAGCGGCGTTCGGAGTGGCCACATGACCTCCTGCCATGTGCGCATCGTCTCGAAGCCGGCCAGCGCAAGCATGTTCCGAATGTCATGGACAGTCAGCCAGTTCTGGCGCAGCATCGGCTTGGCAAGCCCGAGTTTTTCGACAGCCGTGAGCGGCACATCCCACAACCTGCTCTGCGTATTCACGATCACGCGCGTCCCTGCGTGTGAGATCCGCCGAATGCGCTCCAGAACTCCCTGAACATCCCATAGCTCGTTTACAAGGTCTGACAGGATCACGACGTCGAATTGGTCGTCGACGCTAATGTCGAGCGCGTCAGCCTTGATGAATCGAAGAGCGGGATGCCGCTGTCGTGCACGATCGATCATCTCACCGCTCAGATCGACGCCGACGCCGGTTCCAGGACTCAATGCCGCCAGAAGGTCACCGCGGCTGCATCCGATCTCGAGAACGCGCAGTCCGGGAGCCACGAGGTGCCGATAGACTTCGGCCAGTCTCTCGTGATAGGCGCCTCCCCATCCTTCCCATGTGTCCTTCAGTGCCGCGACACGATCCCAGTACGCGGTGCGCTCGGCTCGATGACGCGCGTGCGCCAGATCTCCCGACGTGCCATTCTGATCGCCGGCATTGTCAGTCGACAAATCGGGCGACATCGCGCGGAGGGACACGAGTTGTGCTCGGCTACTCATGTGAACTGCGCGATCTCGACGTGACTATCACCCTTACTGACGGGCGAGGTTCTTCCATCTCGCAGAGCCGTACACTCCGGCTTGTGTGTAATCGAATGGAGTAAATCCGATCCGGGCCGCAGGCGATCCTGGAAGCAGCCTGAAATCGCGCGTTCTGGGACTTACGAACAACGGGTCGGCGATCACAGACCCTGAGTCCTGACCGCGCGCCTGCCATTGCTCCACTGTCATGCCGACAAATCTGACGGTCTGACCCGAAACGTCCCAGTACAAGTTTCTTTTCAGCTTCACCTGACCGTCGGTCCAGTTGCCGGACAAAAGCGCGCCACCGTTCCAGTAGACAATGTTGTTCGTGAACGTGAACGACAGATGTTGCTCAGCGGCTGAGCGCTGAAGCTGCCCATCGACACTCAGGGCGAAGATGTTGTTACGAATGATGTTTTCTCTTCCGGAGTTCTGATGGTAGCCGCCGTCCTTCACATCATGCACGAGGT
This sequence comes from Gemmatimonadaceae bacterium, assembly GCA_036560025.1. Lineage (GTDB taxonomy): Bacteria > Gemmatimonadota > Gemmatimonadetes > Gemmatimonadales > Gemmatimonadaceae > UBA4720. The sequence goes on from DATBRZ010000111.1 coordinate 10,541, forward strand.
TGCGCTCGATCGTGATGCGCGAGGATCCCTCGTCATTATAGATCCCCCAGCCTCCGCGTCCGTACCGATCATACGGTGAGAGGTTGTGGATGTGGTTGTTTGCAATCGTAGTTCCGTCGGAAGGCCCGAGCGTGTAAATGCCGCCCAGATCGCTGAGCGCGCCCTGTCCCAGATCGTGGATGTGGTTGAACTCGACGCGATTGTTTTTCGCCAGACTGTTCCCGTACCCCCACCGCCAACCAACGGAAATCCCGGTGTAGAACAGGTCGCCGACGTCGTTGTGTGTAATCCGGTTGCCGCCACTCTGTCCGACCCACACGCCGACTGCTCCGAAAAAGATTCGTCCTGCGCCGCGAATTATGTTGTTGTCGACTACGGCTTGACTCGTTTGATCGCCGCTCGCCGGAGGAATCTCGCCCTCTCCGATGCGTACGCCACCGCCGCCCAGGTCGTGCATCCATGTGTGCTCAACACGGCAATCGACACAGCCGCGCCGAAACCACACGCCGTAAAGACCGACGTGGCCGACCTCGCAATCCTGAAGTGAGAGATGACGTGCGTGGTCCGCCATGATCACTGCCGGCACGCCGGCGGCAGCCTGAAGATCGCTGTTCCCCTGAAGCGGCAGCAGATACTGCCCATGGCGAAAGGCCAGACCTTTGAACGAGAGGTATTCGACTTTTTTTTCAGCGCGACCTTCGATCCTGATGAATTGCTCAGCTACGGGAGCGATCACTTCTGCCGTCCGCATGTCCTCTCCCGGCAGCGGACGGTAGAAAAGCGTTCCATCGCGATCGAGATACCACTCGCCGGGCGCGTCGAGAGCCGCGCGATAGTTCTCTACGAAATAACGTTGGTTAGCGCCCCACGACAGGAAATCCCACGCGGCTGCACCGCGCGTGGTCACTGTGTGAGTCGTAGCGTCGTACGACGCCGGTCGAAGGCGCGAAATCTCCCACGCGTGATAGATCACGACTACCGCATCGGGAGACGAAGGCCAGCTCACTGCGTCTTCAGGGCGAACACGAAATTTTCTGTTCGCGGTGTTCGTCATTTGCCCGGTAGCTGGGTCGATCCCTCGGTCCTGCCGCCCCTGAATCATGAAGGACCCTGTGTTCGGAGTCCGCGCACGTGTCGCGCGCCGGCCATTCACCCAGAGCTGCTCGAAATACCATCTGCTCGAACGGACCTCGGGTATGGTCGCTACCCATGATCCGTCAGGTCGTCTCGTGAATCCCCGAATCGATCTCCCGCCGCTGAATAAGGGACTTGCACTCGGCGCTGCTTCATAGATCACAGGCGACGCCTGGGTTCCCCCGTCGTCGGCAGTGAAGATCACGGGCTGAGTCATTCTGTACGTGCCGCCGGCAATTACCACCCGAATTGGACCTGCTCTGACTCGTCCCTTGAGGCGTCTCACTGCGTTACGCGCACCCTCGAGACTTCCGACAGGCCCATCGCTCCGCGACGCATTCGGTGAAGCGAGTGTTCCGGACCAGGCATCGCGCCCGCTCGGTGCAACGTAGATCGTCTGCGCATCAGCGAAGCGGCATCCAGCGATCGACAGAATCGCAAGTGCGCAGAATTCGAGCGGTCGCCGGCGCGTGTGCATTGACTGAGACACGATCGTCGCTTTACGAGGTCAATCGCCCCGTACGCCGCACGAGATGGTGTGCACGCCGATGGCGTTGTTTGCTCCTTGCTCAATCACAACGATGCGAGCGAATCCTTTGGCTTTTGCTTTCACGCAAAGAGCAGATGGCTCGGTATCCGACTCGCTTTGCGGACCGCGTCGCTTCTGATAGACAGGCAGACTGTATTGGTTGGAGATGGGACAGTCCGATGGCGGCATTCCGTCGAGAAGTGCCAGTCCTGAAACCGCCGGTCCGACAAACGGCACGAACGTGCAGCGCTCAGCTTCCGGAAAAATGTGCCAGAATCTCGTCACCGACTGTGGAATGAAGAGTACCGATTTCGTTCTTGTCGCCGGCGGCAGCTCGCGGAGCCCTTTAAGCGTCGCGAGGAGCTGATAGGAATTCGATCGACGCAGGCCAGCATCGAGAACTCTTGCGTCCGTGAGCATCGGCGGTGATTGCTCGGGTGTAAGGCCAGCCTGTCGGTAGAGCGCGCGTCGCAGTGAGAGATTTACGCTTGCGGCTGAAGCCGGAAACTGAATGGCGTTTATTGCAAACGCGGCCACCAACGGAAGGAGCACAACAACGGCCCATACATGTCCGACGCGGATTCGCTGAAGCAACGACGTGTTCTCTGGTTTTCGGTCGCTTCTTGGCAACACACGAACCCATTGTGACACACACGCCATCACCAGCGGCAGCGCGGTCCAACGCTGCATGTCGGAAAAGTAAAATGCCGAGCCGCCGTGGATATCGATCAGCTCACCCGGCAGCAGTCCGGCCAAAGCAATGAACGCGACGATCGCTACATCGAGGAGACGATGCGAACCAATTCCATCGGACAGCTCGCCGAGATTACGAACTCCTGCCTCGCGGAGTCTTCCGCCAACGTACAGCCAGCTCCAGAGGAAATGCAGCAGCAGGAAGAACGGCCACCATCCGCCGAGCACCGAGGAGCGAACGTACGCAAATGGGACGATTCCCTGATTCTGCCCTGGTACAGAGACGAATCGATATGTGACCGCCGATAACACGAGCAGCAAAAGCATCGACACGGTAATCCGAGGCGTGCGCCATTGCCCTGTCAGCAGCGTGACGACGATCACGACGCCAAGGAAAAGGACCATCGTCGAGATCTTGAGAAACCCCAGTACTACGATCGCGAGCGGCAGAAATGCGTAGAGAAAAATCGCGTTTCCCGGTGCACGAGCATTCCGCCGCTGCTGCCAGAATATCCCGGCTGTCGCGAGCGCAAGAAGAAAGCAGGGCAATCCCGTTACGTACGACTCCGAGATGACGACGTGACGTATCCATACTCCAAGCGCGTCGAGACCAATTGAAGGAACTACACCAATCGTCGCTACGAGAAAAACGGCCCATGCCAACCAATCGGACCGGAATGGTATGGCCGGTTGACCCCCTGTGGCTCTCACACGGTGCTTCCATTCGACAGCGATCAGTAGAACGCTGCCGAACAGAAGCGGGATCGCGATCACCGGAAAACCGAGATTGAAAAAGGAAAGCAGATCGGTGTGAACCATCCCCGCCAGCTGAGCGAAGAGCCAGGCCGCTCCGTAGTGATACGGAGTGTACGGGATCCCATCGATGCCGGTGCTGGGAACACCGTAGGTTTGCATCATGTTGCCTATGCTCACGAAGTAGAACGGGTCGTGATGGACGTTTCCGTTGTACACGAGCGCTTCCCAGAAAACCGGAGACTTGTGCCGTGAGCTCCACGCCACGCCCGCAACCCAGACTCCAAAACCGGCAGGACACGCGAGCCGTGCGACATTGCCGGTCACGGTCCCTAGCCGCAGCCATCGAACTAATACGATCAGAGCACTCGCAATCCCCGCGAGACTGAACAAGAGAATCAGGTTTATCCCGAGCCGGACGGCGAGCACTCCGGCTAATGCAACGAGCGTGATTGCGGCGAGAGTGAGGAATGGCTGAGATCGCCACCATGTCGCTTCGGCGTCATTATCGGCACGCGTGAGTAGCCGCGCGGACAAGCGCGGTGACGCGCTCAAGAACAGCGACAATCCAAGAGTCTCGACGACCGGGGACGCTGGATTATCAAAGCCGATCCGGCTGATGTAGTAGAGGGCAGCAAGTACCGATGCGACGACCGTTGCAAATACAACGACGGTGTCGCGATCGTCTGCTGCGATGGTGAGTTCGGAGACGGCTTCGCGCTGAATCAGTTGCTGCCCTGGCACTTGATGAGCGAAAGCTGCATTACGCCAGTCCACGCAAAGGTCGCCACGACGATCCTGGACATTCCCCATGGTTTCGCGCGAGCACACAACGCAGCTGGTTGCGTGTCGGAGTTTGTCTGCGGCCGGCTGCGCGGATGAAAGGCTCCGAGCCCGTAGTATCTGCTGAGTGGACATCCGTAGGCGGGCATTCCATCGATCATCGCCATACCCGTGATCGCGGGAGCGATGAACGACTGATAAGTGCAGGCGCCGGGTCGAGTGAGGGCAGTCCAGTATGCCGTCTGGGTCTGTGGTATAAAGAGCGCGGTTTGGCGGCGCGAGGTCACATCGAAAGCTGCCAATGATGCGAGTCCAGTCGTCACGCCGTAGTTCGGCGAAGCCGCCAAGCCTCGCGCGAGATTGACCGGATCGCGAAGACGAAGCCATGCATGAATGCCCGCCGGCAAGCCCTGATATCCCTCGAGCGCATAGAGTCCCCTTCTCGTCTCCCCGTTCGCCCGGACCATTCGTGCAGGCCACACAGCGGCGTTGACGGCAATCGTGACCAGGAGCGGTACCGCAATAAACCATCTCAGCACCGTTGCCGTGCTGACGTTTCTCCAACTCCCCTGCCGTTCACTGTACACAGATGGCAGGTCGCGTGCGAATCCGAGAAACCGGATGAACTCCGGACCGAATGAGAGTAGGAGAGCGAGGGCGATCCACCGCTGAACGTCGGAGAAGTAGAACGCTGATCCGCCGTCGATGTGGAGCAATAGTCCGGGAGCGAGTCCGAAAAGAGCTACGACAGCGAGTACTTCAACATCGAGCAGGCTTCGGTCGCCCAGTTTAGCGCGCAGATCGGAAAGCGTATTCACGTTTGCCTGTCGTAGCCGGAAAGCGGCATAAGCCCAAGACCAGGCGAGGTGAACGAGGAAGAAAAACGGCCACCAGACGAGAGGGACATACGTCTTCATGAAATCGAAGCGCGCGAACCCTTCGTAGTGCCCTGGCAGCGACACGCGCCGATACGCGACGTAGCAGCCGACTATCAGGAGAACTGCGGATACGACTGCCGGAAGGCGCGTCCACAATCGCAACCTCAGGAACGCGTACAGTGCCACCGGAAAGGCGAGCAATATCAGCGAGATCTTGAGGTAGCCCAGACCGATTACCGCCAGCGGCGCGAACGCCACGTAAAACAGCCACTCGCTGAGCGGCACTCTGCCTCGAGCACTCTGTTCCACGCGAGTGGCGTCGTCGAAGAATGCTATCGCGACGCCCATGACCAGGATCGCTGCGGGGACAGCGACAGTGTAGGACTCGGAGATGAGGTAGTTGGAGGTCCACACCCCCAGCGCATCGAGCGACGCCAGCGGAATTACGCCAATACACGCTGCGAGAAAAATCAGCCACACGCTGAGACTGGTTCGGAACGGGTCAGCAGGCTCCGTCCTGCGGCGCTCCCGGAATCCCACCGCGAAGGCGAGCACGCCGGCGAAAAAAAACGGAATCATCGTCACCGGGAAACCGAGCTGATAAAAGTCGATCACCCGCGAACCGATCAGGTTCGACCACTGAGCGAACAGCCACGGCGTTCCCCAGTGGTACGGGATGTACGGGATTCCATCGATTCCGGTTGACGCAACATGATAGTTGCGGAGCATGTTGGCGAACGAGGCGAGATGCAGAGTGTCGTGATGCACCTTGCCATCGAGCATGAGGTTTTCGAGGAAGAGTGGATTCTTGTAGATCCGGCCCCAGACCACTCCCGCAGCCCAGCCTCCGAATACGACTGAGAGCGACAGGACAGTCGCGCTCCGCCAGAAGGGCGCGCTCGTAATCCAACGGATCAGAATCAGGGCAAACGCAACAACACCGATTAGAGCGATGACGGGGAACGGATTGATGCCGATGACGGGAACGAGCCGGCCGAGGAATGCCGTGATCGTAAGACCCAGGAGCGACAGGAAAGCGTAGGACGAGGTCCAGGCGGCCGACGGCGCCTTTTCGCGGCGCCGAGACGCGAGCGCCCACCGACTCGCGACCGGAAACGCCAGGATGAACCAGGCGAGTGCGACGGGCTTTGCAACTGCGGATAGCGGATTCGAGAATCCGAGCCGCATCGCCCAGTAAACCGCTGCGATCGCCGCGGCAACAATTGCCGCAAAGACTACGACCGAATCGTAACCCCGGTCGCGCGGCGCCGGGGCTGACTGACTCAGAACCCCGTTGACCGGCTGATGATGTATCGAGGCCGCTCCTTCACTTCATCATAGATGCGACCGATGAACTCGCCGATCACACCGATGCACACGAGCTGAATGCCGCCAAGGAACAGGATGAGAACCACGGTCGATGCCCACCCTCGCGGGGCCGCGTCAGTGCCGAGGGCGTGTTGAATCAGATAGACAACCCCGAGGATAAAGCTGAATGCAGAAACCAAGAGGCCCAGATACATCGCAAGACGAAGCGGAACTTTCGACATACCGATCATCCCGTCGACGGCAAGGGCGATGATCTTTCGAAGAGGATACTTCGTCTCGCCTGCAAACCTAGCTTTTCGCTCGAATGGCACGGCCGTCTGACGAAAGCCGACCCACACCCTAAGTCCGCGCAAATACGGTTTGCGCTCGGGCATCGAGTTGAGAACGTTCACCACCTTCCGATCCATCAGGCAGAAGTCGCCGGTATCAGGTGGCGGCTGGAGGTCGCTGATTCGGTTGAGCACGCGATAGAAGAGAAAGGCAGTCGCCTTTTTCAGGAACCCTTCCCCTTCGCGTGATATGCGTTGGGCGTATACGACGTCGTAGCCCGCGCGCCACTTCTCCACGAGATCTGCAATGAGCTCCGGAGGATCCTGAAGATCCGCATCGATGACTACAATGCAGTCGCCTCTCGCCGCGCTGAGGCCGGCGGTGACTGCCGCCTGATGTCCGAAGTTCCGGGAGAAGTGCAGCGCCTTGAAGCGAGTGTCCGCTGCACAAATCGCGTCAACGATTTCCGCGGTACGATCCACGCTTCCGTCGTTCACGAAAATCACTTCGAACTGAGGCGCAATCGGCGGCAGCACAGCCGACAGACGCGAATGAAGAAGCGAGATCACCTGCTCTTCATTGAATACTGGCACGACAACGCTGATCAGAGCGTTGCTTCGCCGTCCCGCATCGTTGTCCGCGCCGAGCTCGAGCGTGGAGATTGCGGGAGTCTCGAGCTCTCTAATCATCGTTGAGGAAGGAGGGGCGATATCACGATCGCAGCGAGCCTGCGATTCGTTGACGCAAAGTTAGACGCACGCAAAGTCGGCGCAAGCCGGAACGAATCAGCGACGCCGCAGCTCATACCATGATACAATCCAGTCGTCGTTCTCGAACCGTTTCGTCTCTCTATGAGTCCGCTGAATCTGAGCGAGCTGCTGCTCAAATCCCGGTATCGTCATCTTCTTGCTGTGAACCAGCCATCCGCTCAATCGCAGATCCCTGGCATTTCGATCGATGTAGATCTGTCTTCGTGCCGGCGGGAGGCTCCCAATAAGCTCGTAGTGCTTGGGCAGCCATGAGTAGGCGCTCATCACTCTCGTTCCGCCAGTCGACGAGTCGCGCCATGCAGGTAGCACCAGCCGACCGTCGCCAATGCGAACTACTGGGTCCGTCGGCTTCGCTCCGACCTGCAGCAACAGCTGGTTGAGCGACGCTTCCATCAGCGGCAGCTGCTCCTCGAACGATTCATAAGACAGCTGCGGCTTGCGGATGTCGCGTACAAATCCAGGATGGCCAAGCGTAAGAAAAATCGGAAACGCGAACGCAGGCACCAGAACGGTTCGCACAAAATCGTGCCACGGTTCCCAGCCCTCGAGGGTCATCACGTTCAGCGTTACGGCCGCGGCAAAGATCACGAACGGCGTAATACTCAGAAGATTCGCCGGATGACTCCGTGACACGAAATAGCTGCTGATCGCCCACACTCCGCCCCACGCAGCCGCGACAACCATCACTCGCGGATGAAGAACATCACGCGACAGGTACACGATCACCGCGACCGAGGTCATTACGAAGAATATGACGAGGAACCAGAACGATCCCGTAGTATCCACCGGCAGACTATTGAACCCGCCGCTGTATAGCAGTGCGTACTCGATGTAGCCGGTGTAGTCAGGTCCGTGACCGAGAGCGATGCGATACACAGCCTCGACGGCACCGACGATTACGGCCAACGCGGCGAAGGGTGTGAGCAGACGGAATGCGATCCACTGCGTCGCTTCGGTCGATGATTTTCCTTGCCGCTTGTCGCGAACGGCACCTCTCGCAATATGCAATAGGTAAGCAGGGATCCAGATCGCAGAAACGTAAATGGCGGCCTCCGCCGCCCAGAGAATCGACAGGAGCCAGATTCCGTTTCCAATGATTGCAAATCGCCGGCTCGATGCATCGCTCTCTGCCTCACCCCGAATCCTCAAGTAATGATTGAATACGAACGCGAGCATCACGAAGCACAGGACGAATCGAGGCGGGCCACCTGACGGCGTCATCTGGCCGGGGAGAAAAAGCGTGGCGCTGCGCGGTCGGAAAAAGATCGTGCACGCCGTCAGCGCAACCGCAACAATCCAGCTCGCCGTGCTCCCGCTCAATCTCCTGAGAGCGAAGTAGAGCAGCAGAGCAACGACAGCGTTCAGAACTGCCTGAAAGACATAGAAGGACTGCCACGAGCTACCGGGGAGAATGTCGGGAATGAGAATGCTCAGGAACCCGTACTGTGACGGCACGTCCCACAAGAGCCATCCGCCCTGACGAAGAAGCTCCATTGGGCCGGTGTAGGCCGACCAGTGATAGAGCTCGACGACAGGGTTCGTCCTGAAGCTCAGCGCCAGAAGAAGGACCACGGCGACTACATCCGCAGCGCGTCGCCAGCGAATTTTGATTTCGGAAGCTTCAGCAGGTGCATCGCAACGGGGCAATGCTCTGACGACCAAAGCTGTTGATGCGGCCAGAACGACGATCCGCGCTACGGATCCAGCAATCCAGCTCACCGAATCCGTCCATGAGACGAGCGCCCCCGATCCCATCCACGCTGCTGTGCCTGTGATAACGATCGCGCCGGCACGTACGAGAAGCGGACCGCCGTTTTGCGCGGCGCGTCGCCATGGCGATTGGCACGCAGCAAAGGTTGCGGTCAGCGCGGCCAACGCCGCCGACACGACTACAGCCTTCCAGTCGGATCTCGCCAGGAGGTAACAAAGAGTCGCCGTCGCCAATGAAAGCAGGACAACCTTTATCCATCGTTCGACAGCAGCGGATATCCGGGGTAATCCGACGCCGATGGCGATTGCAACGAGCGGAAAGAACAGGAGCAGCGAGAGGTAGACAGCCCATTCGACTGTTTCGATTCGCCCCGAATGTCCCGCGGCGCGCAGGACGAGAGGAGAAAGTCGATATCCTGCGACGAGAAAAAGCAGCGCCACCGCCGCAATCCAGAGCGGCTCGGCTTGATCCAGCGGTAAGCGGGACCGAGTCGGTCCCGTCAGGTGGGGCGTTGTGACGAGAAGAGGCGCCGGATCGGCCGCCAGGGATGCGTGAGATCCTGAATCGCGTCGCGCCGCAGCTCCGCGTACTCATGAAATGCGTCAGGCTGCGCGCTCTTGTTTGCTGCGAGCGAATTTCTCACGAACGCCAGAACGACTCCGGCGAATACCGAGAGCAGCATGGCGATCATCACCTTGCGGAGCGTGTGACGGCGATCTGGCATCAACGGTATTTCTGGAGGCTCGACCACCGTGATCACAGGGAGATCGCGTACTTCTTCGATTTTCGCCTGCTCGTAAGCCTGAGCGAGCCCGGTATATAGCTGCTGTCGCATGTCTACGGTTCGGTTCAACCGATTGAATTCCAGCGCCAGCGTCGGAGAGCTCTTCAAATCCCGGTTCTCCAGCATGAAGGCCTGAAGGTTCTCCTCTGCAGCGCGCAGCTCACCACGCGCCTCAGCTAACCGCTTCTCGAGAAATACACGCTCCGCCGACGCCTGCTGCTGACGGGTGTTGAGGTTGAACGCATTCACCTGATCGAGAAGGTTGCCAGCGATCTGTACGGACAAGTCCGGTCTCGTCGTTCGAACCGTCAGAGTGATGACTCCTGTTTTGGGAGCGGTACTGGTAGCGATCATTCCCTGAAGAAGCTCCACCACGAACGAACGCCGCTCCGCAGCATTGAGCCCTTTGGCATTGAAGAGCGTCAGGATATCGCCGCGAACGGTCCCGCTGTCCGTGCGAACCGTGTACTGTTTGCTTCCGACTTCGTTCAAGACCGGACGAGACTTGATCAGGTCCATGTAGAACTGAGGACTCTGGCCGGCGTCGCCACCCACCGCGAGACCTACCTGCTGAGCGAGACTGGCCAGTTGGCTCTGCGCGCGCGTGCCCTTCGGCATGAACTCCGCTTCGGTCGAGTAGAGCATCGGTGACATCAGGCTTTTGATTCCCGCAAAGAATCCGACCAGGAGCGCCAGCCCAACGATCATGACGCGATAGCGGAGCAGAATGCTCAGGATCTCCACGATCGAGATCGCATCCCTGTCTCGATCGCTCTCTACGATGACTGAATCGCGCGACACCGGAACGCTCAGCGGCTCACTGGGCCGTGGGCGTGGAGTCGTCAAAGTGCAGATCTCGCCGCTTCCATAGAGCGGCAATCTCGTACTGCGCGTGTCGCGCAGTCAACGGCGAATCGCGCGCCGAGCGAATACAGCGGGAGTAGCCGCGTCATTCGCATTGTAAACGGCATGGCTAGGTAGATTGGTGGCCGATGATCATCGTGGCCGTAGCCGCATTCGTCATTTTCGTCGCTCTGCAGCGAGCCGGCAGCAGTCGGCGCGATGCGTTCATACGCGGTGCCGTTCTCTGGGGTGCGGCGCTTGTCGCCATCACCGAGGCTCTCAGCGCATTCAACGCGCTGACCATAGCTGGAGTGGCGGCGATGTGGGCCGGCGTTGCCTTTGCAGCGGGACTCGTTGCCTGGCGTCGCCATGTGACCCTCGGCCCAGCACCCGGTCTTCGCCCAACTGACAGCTTCGAATGGATTGCGATTCTGATCATTGTCGGAATGGCGGCCGTTACGCTCGTGAGCGCAATCTCGGCTGCCCCTGCGACGTGGGACGCGCATGTCTATCACCTGAGCCGGATTGCGCACTGGATTCAAAACCGCAACGTCGCGCCCTACCCCACTCAGATTCCCCGCCAGCTCTGGTCCGGACCGGGAGCCGAGTACGCCGTCGCGCATTTCGAGATCCTCACTGGATCCGACCGCGTTGTCACGTTGGTGCAGTGGCTCGCGTTCATGGGAAATATTCTCGTCGCATCGCACATCGCGGCTCAGCTCGGGGCGGGACGTCGGGGCCAGCTCGTCTCCGCTTTAGCGGTCGCTACACTGCCGGGAGCGGTTGCACAGGCATCAGGCGCGCAAGTGGAGCTGCTCGCCGCGTTCTGGCTGAGCTGCGCCGTTTCTCTTTTTCTTGAGTTTGTTGTAAAGCGCAACGACGGCGTGAGCCTGGTCGAATCGGTTCTCTTCGGCCTTTCGATCGGTCTCGCCATTCTCACAAAGGCCACCGCCTACTTGTTTTTCGCTCCGTTCGTCGCGTGGGGATTTGTCAATGGGCTGCGTCACTCAGGCGCGCGCGCATTGAGAACATGGCTGGTCGCGGGCGTAACGGCGTTGGCCGTTCTTACTCCACAGTACCTTCGGAATCTCGCTGTATTCGGAAGCCCATTAGGAATTCCGGGCGCCGAGGGAACCGTCAACAACGTTTTTTCTCCCGGAGCTCTTGCATCGAATCTGGTCCGCAACACAGCCCTTCATTTCGGAACACGAACGCCGGCGATCAATCGGATCGCTTATGACGCAGTCGTTGGTGTACACCAGGGGATGGGGGTCGATGTGAACGACCCTCGCACCACCTTTGCCGGCGAGCCGTTTCGTACCGTTCGACTGCAATATGCCGAGCAGACAGCGGGATCGCCGATACAAGTACTGTTATTCGCAGGTTCGCTCATCACCCTCGTTTTTCACAAGCGTCCGCGGCCGACGATTCAGCTGACGTACGGGCTTGCCATTCTCACGGGCTTCCTCCTTTTCTGCCTCGTTCTTAAATGGCAGCCCTGGCACGCTCGATTGCACGTCCCACTGCTGGTCGTCGCTGCGCCATTCATAGGTTACGTTCTCGGAGGCGCCAGCCGCTGGCCGGCACAGCTTTTTGCTACGGTAATGGCCGTTGGCGCGCTTCCCGCGTTGCTGCTCAATCCTGCCAGACCACTTCTACTGCACACGCCGATTTTCTCAATTCCGCGCGAGCAGCAATACTTCGCCGAATATCCGCAGTGGTATGCCTCGTACGCCGGCGCCGCTGACAATCTGCAACACACCAATTGCAGGCGAATCGGTCTAAAAATCGGGGGCAATGATTTCGAGTATGCTCTATGGGCGTTGCTCGAACGGCGCTTCGGTGCGGCACCCTTGATCCGTCACGTGCAGGTTTCCACCGCCTCTGCACATGGAATTGCAACGAAACAGGAGAGGTTCGAACCCTGCGCAATCATCTACATTCACTCCGCCCCGCGTCAGCGGCCGTTCGTAGCGCCTCCCGGATTTCAGCTCTCCTGGCAGAAGGATTCGGTGCGGGTTTTCCTGACGGAGCGAAAGTGAGGCACGGCGAGGAGTTCCTTTACAGCGGAAACGAGCTCGACGCTATGGCCACGGCGAGCAACTATTACCGCTGGATCACCGATCAATTCGCGCCGTTCCTTGGGCCTCGCGTGATCGAGGTCGGAGCCGGCATAGGTACCGTCGCAAGTCTTCTGCTCGAGCGACCAGCCGTCAGGCGGCTGATCGCAATCGAGCCTGCTGCGAACACTTTTCCCATTCTCGCCGACCGATTTCGCGGCGACTCGAGGGTTGAAGTGATTCAGGGTGTGCTGGGGGAGGTTCCGGTCCCCGAGGCGGTCAACACCGTGATCGCGGTGAACGTTCTGGAGCACGTGCGGGACGACGAAGGCTTTGTTCGCGCGGCGCAGGAGGCGGTGATGCCCGATGGTCATCTGCTCCTGTTCGTGCCAGCGATGCCCGCGATTTACGGAGCTCTCGATGACTCCTTCGGACACTTTCGCAGGTATACGAAGGAATCTCTCGGATCGATCCTGCGAGCCTGCGGATGGGACGTGGTGCGATTGTCGTACGCGAACTTGCCCGGCGTAGTTGCATGGCTCATGGCCAGCAAGGTCCTGAGAAAGCGCACCATCGGCAGAGCCAGCGTCAGGGTTTATGATCGACTAGTTTTCCCGCTCGTCTCGCGATTGGAGGCGAAGTGGGAGCCGTTCATCGGGCAGAGTCTCCTCGCGGTAGCGCGGAATCCGCGTTCACCCGTCAGTCAGAGTTTACGATCCTGAATCATCACGCAGCAGCGAATACTCAATGAAGCTTTCAGTGGTAATGCCGGTTTACAACGAAGCGCAAACGGTCGAAGCCGCCATCGCCAGGGTGCGCGCGGTCGGTAACGATTGGGAGATCATCTGCATCGATGATGCATCGACCGACGGCACGGGTCGTGTGCTCGAGCGACTCCGTACTGAGGGCGCAATCGAAAAGCTGGTTATCCATGAGCGGAATCGAGGCAAAGGAGCGGGGGTCCGCGCCGGGATAGAGCAAGCCACTGGCGACCTCGTCGTAATCCAGGACGCGGATCTCGAATATGACCCGCAGGATCTCCCCCGGCTGATGGAGCCCCTTCTGACCGGAAAGGGCGACGCCGTCTTCGGGAGCAGGTTTCGCGGCGAGACGAGACGCGTTCTGTTCTACTGGCACAGCGTCGGCAATCATCTCCTCACGACGCTGTCGAACATGTTCACAAACCTGAACCTGACGGACATGGAGACGTGCTACAAGGTGATGAAAACCGACCTTGCAAAGAGTCTCCCGCTCGTCTCAGAAAGGTTCGGCATCGAGCCCGAGCTTACAGCGCGACTCGCGCAGGCGGGTGCGCGGATCTACGAGCTTCCGATCAGCTACATGGGACGGGACTACTCAGAGGGAAAGAAGATCGGCTGGAAGGATGGGGCCGCGGCGTTGTGGCATATTTTCCGGTGCAACGTTCTTCCGCCGAAAGCTCCCCGATACGTTCCGCAGGATCACGCGCGAATTGCTACTTCGGCTGCACAACCTCGAGCAGTTCCGCATCGCGCAGCCGGGTAGCGATATCCGCCGCTTCCTCGCCTGATATCCCCAGCTTGTCCGCGAGGTCGATCAAATCGCACGACCCATCAGCATAGGCGAGTACGTTCATCATCGTTCGGACCTTAAACCCGGATCCACGCGTGCTCAGCGTCGGATAAAGTCCGCGCTTGCCCAGCTGAGGTTCGCAGAGTGTGTTGGCACGATAGACGTAGTTCCGCTCGAGAAGCTCGATACATCGCCTGATCGCATCGAAGCCGCCTCCCAACCCTGCCGGCGTGATGAGATGCAGATCATCCAACGACGTGTGGTACTCAGGATAGCTGTTGTAGCGCGTGCGCATGATCGAAACGACCGGGAGATCGACGCCCGGGCTGCAGTACTGGCGCTCGTCGCTACCACGATCGAGATACGGGTACTCGACGTGGTCCGGGGCATAGTGTAGAAGGACGTGCTTCGCTACCCGGTCGGCGAGAGTGTGGCCATTCCGCGATCGAAGGAACGAATACGCGCGGTCGTCGCCGACACACGTGATAACGAACCCGGCAATGGTATTGCGCCGCATCGCGTCCAGGTTCCGGCTCAGATACACGATCGACCCAATCGTCTCCGGCACGAAGACGATTCGATACGTGTAACGGCGGTTCTGCAACGACGTCAGCCAGCGGGAAAGAGCGGTCGTCACTACTGGACCTGACAGCTCGTTGTTCGCCATCGAGGGATGGCAGATATAAGTCGACAGGAGAACTTCTTTCTTTTCGCGGCCGGGAAGAACAAGCTCTCCGTATGTCAATGAGCCAGCCTCGAGCGTGCTGTCGATCACCGCGTGATATCGTCCGGGCGTGAGTCGCTTGCGGTCTGCGTGCGTGAGACAGAAGCCCCAGCGCCGAGTGTAGTACGATGTGACATAGGGAATTGCATCAGGCTGGTCGGGCAGCGAATGCAGATGTGGCTCAAGCTCATCGAGAGAAAGCCATGCGTCGACCGGCTCCGAGTACCCGACGAGATGCAGATTGTGGTTGGCGAAATCGATCAGTCGCTGTCCACGCTCGTCCTCGAGATAAGCAGCGCGGACGTTCCATTCGTCAGGAACTGTCCAGTCAAATGCTGTCGTGCCGCTGGGAACTTCATGAACGACGAGACTGGGTACGATGCGCTTGAGATAAGCGAGCGTCTCACGCACACCGTTTCCGGTCAAGCTCCGGTTGAGCGGAAATAGATCCGTCGCCCATCGGTGCATCTCGGATCCGATCGCAAGAGCGGAATCTGACGTCGGCGACGTCACATCGTTCATTGAAGTGGCTGCACCTAGGACCGCACAGCCGCGGGGACCCGAGGCTCCGCCGACTCGAAATCGGTGATGTCGAACGCTCGGCCGAGCTTGTTCAATGCCGGTTCGACCCATGCCCGAGTCGTGCGATCAAGCAGAGCGAGAGGATCGCGGCGCATCTCGTCGACGAAGAAAGCGTCGATGCTTTGTGCTGATGCGGCGAGGACCTCGGGATATCCCTCTAGAACGGAGCACGCACCGGCACTGACAGAATCCGAGAGCAGTCTGTCCCAGTCGTACTCCAGACCGAATCCAAGCGGCCGCACGTGATACCTGAGCGACCCTCGAAGCTGTGAACCGTCACGATAAGTCACGGTTCCCGGAAAAAGCTTGTCATAGCGATATGAAGGCCCACCGGATCTGCGCTCCGAGTAGTGCACGATGGTGTTGTAATGAAATGTGCGGCCGTAGTAGAGGATGACTCCGTTCGATCTCACAAGCTCGGCGAACATCGATTCGTCACCGAAGGGATCGGTGTAATCGCCCCAGGTCACTTCGCGCCGCTCTCCGGTACCAGCAACCGAGAATATCGGAATCGGAGTGCGCCACCTGGCCTCTTGCGTTCTGAATCGCTCGGGGACAGGCCCGAGCTGACATGGATCGTCGCCGACGTTAAACACCCCAGTGCGCGGAAAATCATAGTTGAATGCGGGCATCCATATCGCGCGATCACCGGCCGCTGACCGGATCAGATCGAGATGCCTGTCCAACAGCTCATCCCGGTCTCTTGTCGGATCGATGAGGCGCGCGGCGCGGAAAGGATCAGCATGCACGAACACGGGTCCGTCGCCAAGCGAGTCGAGAAGCCGGCCAATCCTAACGGCAACTTCAACTCTCTGGCGCTCTGTCATTGCTGCTTGTATCGGTGGCTAACCGGTACCGTTCCGACGACGATTCGATGGGGACAGAGTTGTTTTTGAAGATGTGACCGGAAATGCGTCATTAACGATCGTCGGTCCAGCACGGCGCCCTCGCGCGGCTCGCAGGTTACTTCGATATGCTCGCCCGTAATTGGATTCGGTACGCCCCGTGCTTTGGCGCGAAGCACACCGGGATGCAACAGCGCAACGCGCTCGATTTCTCCCGGCAGGACCTTCAGACCCCCGACATTGATGACTTCCTTCGCGCGGCCGACAACCTTGACGTATCCGTCTTTTTCCTCGACGAGATCGCCCGTATCGTACCAGCCGTCGACGAACGGTGATGGCGCGTTCAGATAGCCAAGCATGCGGTTCGCCGACCGGATGTGCAGGACACCGTCGATTATTCGCGTTTCGATTCCCTTCCCTCCGATCTGCATCCAGAGACTATTCCTCGCCCGCGATCTCACCTGAAAGACGCCAAGCTCCGACAATCCGTAGGTCTGGCGGAAGTCCACTTCGGGAAGTGTCTCGCACAAGCGATCGAGCGTCTGCTGATCCATTCTCTCGGTGCCGTAAGTGATCACCTTGAGCGACGGAAACGGAGCGCTGTCGAAAACTCCGGCCAGCAGCATCATGCGGAGAAACGTCGGCGTCGATGGCAACAGCTCCACGCAGTGCTCCCGAATCTCATCCGCGACGATCTCCGGCGTGCGCTCTGCCGGGACGATCACTGTCCCTCGATTGAAAAGCGTGTGAAGCAGCGTGTTGATGCCACCCGCGTGGTCGAAAAGCAGAAAGTTCAGCGTTCGGAGCGCGGGCCGCGGCGTTTCGAACTTGGCGATGAACTGCTCGAAGTCATGCAGGATCGCCTTCGGGCGTCCTGTTGTACCGGAGGAAAAGAAAATGACACCGGGGTGTTTTCGATCCCGAAGCTCGCGAATGAGCTCGCTGGAGCGCGGATCGCGGTCCGGCGCGCGCGCCTCGAGCGCGCCATTGTGTAACAGCCATTGAGCACGGCCGCTCTCGAAAAAATATTCGTGGTCGGCGGCGCTCCCTTCGGTGAGCGGCATGAGAATGGCGCCACGATCCAGCAAACGAAGCATTGTGGCGATACTGCGCGGATCGAAATCGCCTATCTGTGCGACAACGTCGCCGGCAGGGATCGAATCGGTTCCGTCGTTCGCAGTGGACGCTGCATCCATGACCTGGCCGAAAGTGACGGGTCCTTCGGGTCCGATCAGAAACGGCTCGTTGTTTTCCCTCTGGCGTCTCAACAGCTCCCGCAGCAGCTGTGTCATGCGCCGCCGACGTGGATCGTCTGTCCGCTCACCATTGAGCTTTCGGGCGACAGGAGCAGCGACAGAATGTTCCAGACATCTTCTGGTACGGCCTGCTTCGGAATGATCTGCCGATTCACGACATCGTCGATATTCGACCGAGGCACCTTGGCGAGCAGATCGGTGTCGATCGGCCCCGGCGCGATCGCGTTGACCGTCACTCCGTGCGGCGCCATCTCTCGCGCAAATACTCTCGTGAACGCTTCGACTCCGGCTTTCGAGGCGATGTATACCGCCTCGCCCTTGATTGCGAGGGGTACGCCGAGGGTCGAGAAGTTGATAATCCGTCCGGCTTTTCTTTTGATGAGTGCGGGCGCAACCGCCTGACAGCACAGAATCGTCCCAATGAGATTCGTGTCGATGATTCTGCGAACAGTTTCCGCAGGAGTTGTGACAACCAGATTCATCGATGCGATGCCCGCCGCGTTGACGAGAGCGAAGACCGAGCTGTCGCGCCGCAGATCACTTAGAGCGCGGGCTATCGATTCCGCGTCGGTTACATCAGCCTCGCGCAGATCGAACGGCGCGTCCTCTCCGCGCGTGCGAGAAAGTCCTACTACTCGATAGCCCCGCTCATGGAGCCTGACCGCGCAGTGGCGGCCGAGGCCTTTCGAGGCCCCGGTGACGATGACGGTTTCTGACGCTCGGGCGCTCAGGCTGGTTGAAGCTCCGTCAAATGCCGCGCGAGACTGCCGACATTCCTGAGCACGCTCCTCGCCTCTGACATCGCGCTGTCGCTCATCCAGTTCCAATCGAAGCTGAGCCGATCCTGCGCGAATTCCTCCACCGCCAGGAGAAGAACCACGAGATCAGCCGAATCGACAACCCGGTTCTGGCCGATCAATACGGTATCAGCGTTGATCGTGTTGGCCGCCGCGCCAGTAATGGCGGCAAGCTCGTCTCTGATGAACTTCTCGATTTCCGTGTACGAAACACTCACTCGCAATACTCCATTGGTATCACGCGGGCTCTAACGCGATCCGACGACGAGAGACCGGGTCTCCGGATGCGAGGGTTGAATTTCCACGTGGGGAAAATACGGCCGCAATGCTGCCACGAAATTATCGAGAGTGTACCAGCCAAAGGAGTGGGGCGCGGCCTCCCGCGCCGGAAAGAACGACGGCTCAGCACGGATCATCGCATCCGAGATGTCAACGAACTCAACGCAGACCGACCCATTCGCAAGTGTCGAGAGCATGGACGCGATGCGGCCAAAGTCGAGCCCTTGCCCAAGGGCGAGATGATGAACGATGGCCAGTGCGATCACCATTTCGCATCGGAGTCTGGCCGGGGCGGCATTGTAGAGCGGAGCGTCGCCGCCAATGTGCGACAACGACGGCTCGTTCTCGAATTCCTGTGCGTAGCGGTCAGGCAGCGGTGCGGCAAGGTCGACAGCTAGAGGCAGGATATCGAGGCCCTCTCGCCGAGCGGCGACGTAAAGCGAGTCTATCGACGCCTCGTCCACGTCAACGGCCACGACGCTCGCGCCAAGACGAGCAGCAAGCATCGAAAACCATCCGGTGTTGCAGCCCAGATCGAGAACTGTCGCGGGTCGGGAGCGGGTAAGCACGTTTCGGACACCGTGCTGTTTTTTTGTCCAATCGCCGCTCGGCACAGTTGAGAAATCCTCACCCTTGTCCGCATAGTAGCTGCTGTATGCGCTTCCCTGCGCCGCCACCTGGATCGTGCGCAGCCGACGCAAAACGGCGTCGAGAAACCGAGTCTTGGCTGGTCCGCGCTGGCTGAGAAGCAACTGGAGAAGACGATGCCTAAGTGCATATCGCAGGCTGCCTTTGGGATCGCCTTCGAAGACCTCCTCGCGCGTCATTATGGTACCGGTGGAGTTGAGCGCCGTCTCGTAAAGACGCGTCCGCGCTCGTGCATGCCGTCCCTGTCGCATCATCTCCAAAGGGTACGCGAAATAGGGCTCGAAGGTCGAGCGGTACATTCCATACATCGCTGCAGAATCGGCGTCCCAAAACGCGCCGATGCCGCGCGGCGTCGGCGTGCCCGCTAGATATGGCTCACGCGAGAGCTCGGCCGACGCAATTATCGAAGTGAAGTCAACGAACCGCGGGGACGTTCCCTTGAAAAGAACGTTAT
Organism: Gemmatimonadaceae bacterium; assembly: GCA_036560025.1. GTDB lineage: Bacteria > Gemmatimonadota > Gemmatimonadetes > Gemmatimonadales > Gemmatimonadaceae > UBA4720. The sequence goes on from DATBRZ010000111.1 coordinate 30,214, forward strand.
ATGGGTGCCAATCCTTGAGTGTGAGCCCGTGCACGGAGAGATCCCGCAGCAGCTTCGTGTGAAAGCAGGCGGCCTCCTGCAGCATCGCACCCGACCATTCATGCGGGTAGGTGACGAAGGGAATTCGTTCATGTTCCAGAACGAGCTCGTATCCCAGCTCCGGAACGGGGTCTTCTGCCAGCTCGCGGGTGCCAACGATCCCCAGCTCGAACAGTTCCTTGCTAGAGCAGCGATCGAGAACATCTCGAACGGAACCGGCCCCGCCGCGATAGATCCCGCGCAGAACGCGGTCGCCGTCCTTGAATACCTCGCCCTTTGTGTCGAAGCCGACGAGAC
>DATBRZ010000112.1:0-5548 GCA_036560025.1 Gemmatimonadaceae bacterium
GCCCGATGCGCGCAAGGTCCTGAAAAAGATGCACGACGACATTCGCGCCGCAGCCCCCGGAGCCACGGAGAGCTTCAGCTACGGCATTCCCGGCTTCAAACTCGACGGCAGCTCATTGATATGGTATGCCGCCTGGAAAAATCACACGAGCCTGTATCCGATGACGGCCGTGTTGAAAAGCGCTCTCGCCGCCGAGCTCGAGGGATACGAGGTGTCGAAGGGAACGATTCGCTTCCCGATGAGCAAGCCTCCGTCATCCGCACTATTGAAACGAATCGTCAAGGCACGAATCGCTGAGCTGCGAACGCGGGAAGGGTGAACTGCGCGCGCCTCGCGGCGTGGACTCCTAGCGTTTTTCCCCAGGCGCCCGATACGCGATCGACGATGCCGCTTTCAAAGCCGCGAGCGTTTCCTCAACTGTCAGCAACACGGTCGTCTGCAGCGAGCTGAGGGCTCCGCCGGCACTGATAGCCAGCGCAGTTGCTGCCATCGAGACGTTGTCCGGCGCCTCCCATAACGTGTATCCGTCGTGCTCGCCGAATGCGTACCAGAAGCCGTGCACCTTTCCTCCGACCGCTTCGATGTACTGCTTCGCTGCCGCACGGCGGTCTTCCGGGTTCTTGATGAGCTTCGCCCATGTTGCTGGTGTGTAGCTGAACCGCGTGAGGTAGAGTGGCATCGTTCCTCCCTGTAAGCTCGAGATGCGTTGGATCGCTTACGGTCCCGAGTAATCGAACGGACCGAGCGCCATGTATTTCCCTGAGTGATCGTACTCGATTCCGTCGGAGACACGAAATCGAGTCGTTGCGCCAAGATCCCCGCGCTTGAAGATGATTCCCTGCGGGAGAACTACGCCGGGATGCGATTCGGCGCCTGTCACCGGGTTTCGTATCGGCGCGCATTCGACCTCGAGATAGCTGCCGCACTTGATGCGCGAATTCGTTCCATCGAACGCGAGATCGTAGGAAGCGCGGTGCGGGCCGTGGATCGTTGGCCACGTCCACGCAAGAATCCCCCAGGGTCCTCCGACTTTTCCGCTGATCAGTGTTTCGATCGCCTGTTGTTGCGCGGCGTCTGAACGCTCATCGATCAGGATGAGCCCTTCACCATTTCCCTCGTGAATTGCGCCGGGCCAGTTGACGTAAACCGAGAAGCTCAATCCGTCGAGACTGGCGTCGGCGTACGAGCCTTCTTTGACATGCCAGGTCCAGCCGCCCTCACATTTTCCTGCGGTAGGTCGCGCGTTGAAGTTGCACGGACATCCCCAGTCGCAGTTGCACGCGACGAGCACCTGCCCTTTCAGGTTCCATCTTTCGGTCATCACATATCTCCCGTTGGGCAAGGATGGATCGTCTTGGGAACGGGGTCAAGGCGGGGTGGCGGCTTTGACCTCTTTTTCCGAGGCTTGCGCCAAAAAATGAACTCCTGGCTTCTGTGGAAAAGTCGCCGATAAACAGATGTAAGCCCTGATAAATCAACTATTTACACCCAGGCACGAAACCGTTAAACTAGTGTATTCCAAATACGGCTCAAACCCTTCCGGGGGGACTTTTTTTCTAGTCAACCCGGCTGGAAAGCCGTTTTCCTAAGAACCCCGAAGCAGGAGAAAGCAGCGGAATGGTCCAGCGGGTCATTGTTCAGAATGTGCTCATCGGCGGTCTTGCCGTCGTGTTCGGTAGCACTCACATCGTGCCGCACGCGCGAGAGACCGGCTCGATCGTCGCTCCGGCAATCTCACTCGTGAGCGGCGTAGTCGCGTCGGGTGATACCGCAAGGGCGACAGTTGCGCCAACCGGGGCGAAGGTCGCGACGGCACTTGGTGCGTTCGAGACTGTTGTTCGACCGCTGAGCCATCCAAACGCTCTCGCTGATGCGTTCAGGAGTTATTTCGCGTACAAGTCGACCCATCCCGATCGGGTAAGAAAGCCGTACCTCTATTTCGTCGATTACGGTTTGCCGAGCACGAGTCCTCGCGGATACGTGTTCGATATGACGTCGCTCAGGATCGTCGATGGGCCTTTCATGGTCGCGCACGGTCGTGGCTCTTCGGTGAACAAGTACGGCATTCCCAGTCGTTTCTCCAACGCGTACGGAAGCAATGCGACCTCGCTCGGACTTTATCTGGCGCAGGAGACATACGGGTTCCGCGGCAAGGTAGGCGGAAGGTCGTATGGCTCGATTGGACTCAAGCTTCAGGGTGTATCAACCGGCTACAACGACAACGCCCGCGCGCGCAGAGTCGTTGCGCATGGCGCTCCGTATGTGACGAGCAGGAAGGCCGGCAGAAGCGAAGGTTGTCCGGCGATGGAGCAGGCACGTGCCCGCAGGCTTCTTCCTGCGCTCGCAAATGGCGCGATGGTTTTCCTGTTTGCTCCGAACCAAAAATGGCTGGAGACTGATCGCTGGGTTAACGCAGCGACCGAGTAAAGCTTACGCCCCGCAGACTGCGGGGCTTCGCGTGACGACTCGTGTCACCTGTCAGTGCTGCAATGCTGTCAGCGCCGACGTCGCGAGCGCGTCGATCGCCGGTCGATCGGCTAACGGAACCTTTTTATACGCTTCCGTCAGAGCGGCGGTCACCTGAGCGACTGCCGTGGCAATCTGGTCCACGCTCGTTGGCCGCTCTCCATTTGCGAGACGCTCGTTGATGTGACGTAAGGCGAAGCTCGCGACGGAGGTCGTCCAGCTTCCCGGAGCGAACCGCACAGCGTTCACGAGGTCTTCATAGACGCTGAGACTGTTTCGCGGACGCGCGACCTCAGTCCTGAGCGCGACGAACGTAGCATGTCGTGTCAGCCCGAGTTGGCGAAACCCGCCGCCCGTGTAGGAGCTCGAGTGTTGCGACGGATCGAAGCTCCATCCAAGGAACATCCAGGTCGCCCAGTTCTGATCCGGATTTGCAATCGGTACATTGCGATCGGCGCGCGACTTTCGTGCTGCGTTCCCCACGTCCCACCAGATATCGTGAACCTGGCCGCCGAGATTCATGTCCATGCCATTGCGAAGCATGTGGAGCGCGACAAGTGTCGACGTCCAGCGACGCACGTCGAAGCATTCGCGGAAGTTCACGCGCGTGGTGTCTTCGAGAAGGCACGGCGCTGCGACGTTGGCGGATGCGCGATCAGCAGTACGAAGAGCGTTCACTGCCCGCAGGAGGTTTTCGCGCGTCGGCGCAGCGCGGTAGCCCGCAATGGCACCGGCAACAAGCCCGCCCGAGTAATCCAGCACGCCCGCCGGCAACGGAAAGTCCGGCATCCAATCAAGGTTGGATACCTCGTCTGCCCAGACCGGAAGTCGAATCGCAACCTGTACGTTGCGCGGATCAATCGCGATGAGCTGAGCTGTCGTCAGGTCGGAGGGCCATGCATCGCGGCCGAAAAGTGCAGTCGCAAACTCAATGTCTCCGCCGAGCGGCTCACCCTTCGGTTGGAAGAGCCGAAGTTTTTCCTGGTTTTGGGGGGCTGACAGACTCTGGATGTATGCAACGATGTTGCGCGCCGTCGCTGTGTCGACGTGCTTCACCGCGCGACGAATGATAGTCGTGTCCGTAAAGCCGAATGTCTTGATGTCGAATCCGTCGCGCGATGCGTGGCACCCTGAGCACGACTGCTCGAAAGCGAGCCGGCCAAGTACCGCATCGGCCTTGGGTATCGCAGGGTCGACGGGACCGTTCGACCCATCCGAGCATCCGGCCAGCGCGACTACAAAAAGCGGAAGGGACCACCGACTAGAGTGGGACATTGCACTGCCCTCAAAAAGCGACCATTCAGCATGCAAACGTTTGACGATTTGCGCCAGATGACCGAAACGGCCGCTACTTCCGGGGCGTGTAACGCAGCATGACGTTCCCGGACGGGTACGTCTTCGCCTCGACCAGATCGAGGCGGGAGCTCGTCGAGACGCCGGTCAGCAGCTGCCGGCCGCCCCCGAGAACCACCGGGGCGACGACGAACTGATACTCATCGATCAATCCATTCTGCGTCAGCTGCGACGCGATGGAGCCGCTCCCAAAGATTATCATGTCCTTGCCCGGCTGACTCTTCAGCTCCTCGATCTTGCGCGGATTGAAATCAGGAATGAGACGCGAATTCTTCCATGTCACTTCCTTCCGCGTTCTGGAGAAAACCAGCTTTGCTGCATTGTTGATCCAGATCGCCATAGCGCGCATTTCCGAGGATCGTCTTCCAGGGGCGTGAGGGTCGGTCGCACCGCCGGGTTCGTCGAGTGCACGCGGCCAGAATCCTTCGAACATCTCGTACGTGCGGCGCCCGAGCAGAATGGTATCGAAGCCGGGGATGTTTGCCGTGCCTGCTTTGTCGACCTCTTCGTCCGGAACAACCCAGTCGAGGTTTCCATCGGCTCCCGCGAAATAGCCATCTGCGGTCACCCTGTTGAATGTCACGATTCGTCGCATTTTCCGTTTCCCCTTTACATGGAGCAGCAGGCACAAGTTATACTGGGGTCTCGCGGGAATTTTGCTTCTAACCCTGCTGCCAGCTAACCGAGGCAAGAATTAATGCAAAAGATCACGCCCTTTCTCTGGTTCAATGACAAGGCCGAAGAGGCAATGAAGTTTTATGTGTCGATCTTCAGGAACTCCAAGATCGGGACCGTTACTCGATACGGCGACGCCGGGCCGGGACCGAAAGGATCCGTAATGACCGCTTCGTTCGAGCTCGACGGTGAGCAATTCGTTGCGTTGAACGGAGGGCCGCAATTCACATTCACGGAAGCGATCTCCTTCGTCGTGAACTGCGAGTCTCAGCAGGAGGTCGATTACTTCTGGGAAAAGCTGACCGCCGGCGGCCAAGCCGGGCAATGCGGGTGGCTGAAAGACAAATTCGGCCTCTCGTGGCAAGTCGTTCCGACTGCGCTGCCGAAGCTTCTCGCGGAGAAGGATCCACAAAAGGCGGGCCGCGTAATGAACGCAATGCTCAAGATGGACAAGATCGACATCGCGGCGCTGGAGAGGGCGCGCGACGCGACTTAGCAGACTTTACCCCTCGATCTTGTATATCTCGCGATGCCCGTGATCAACAAGATCGTGGTAGTCCTTCATGACGCTCTCGAACTCCTTCATGGACGCCTCGTTCTGTCCGGCACCGGCCATCATCTCTTCGAACGCCTTCAGACTCGACACTTCCCACTCGGATACGATTGTCCAGTAGGGTGCGCCGGATAGGTCAGTCATCACGCGCATCTTGCCAAGGCCGTATTTCTCGTTGAGCTTCGACATTGTGAGGAACTTTTCCACCATCGGACGCACCTTGCCCGGCTTGCAGTTGAACACTTCGCGGATGAGCAGCATGAGATCTCCTTGGATGACGATGACAAAAGCTCAACTGATCTCCGCAATTTGGATGCAATCCCGATAGACAGATGTTGACTAGATGTCGCAGATGACACCCACTGAGCTTTTGCGCCTCATTGGCACACTGGGCTGGGTGTTTGCGATCTCGATGCTCGCGACGGACCGTCGGCTGATCCGCCGGCTGCGGAGCGCCGGCGGGCGGGAATAACGAGCCGCGCGTTCAGCGCGAAGCTCGAG
>DATBRZ010000113.1:0-16472 GCA_036560025.1 Gemmatimonadaceae bacterium
ACGCGAACGCTTCGGCAGCTGAAAATGTCTTCGCCCCGGAAAGGATGTACACAGGCTTGTCCACGTATCGCGGACCGGGGACGAAGGCATAAGTCCAGTTCTGCCGTATGTCATCCGCGCCACGCCCGCTTATATCGCTGAGATGAACCGGCTCTTTGAACAGATACGACGCGAGCAGACTCACCATGCTGGAGTAGCCACCGCCATTCTCCGTCAGGTCGATGATGAGTGCTTCCGTTCCCGCGAGGAACCGCATCGCGGCGGCTGCCGTTTCTCCCGCCACCGCTGGTGTCTCGAATCGGTCGAGCTTTAGGTAGCCGATATTTCCTGCGAGGCGCTCGACGCGTTCGAATCCAAAATTGTGCAGGCGAAGCGTGAGCGCGCGATCCGCCTCGGAAACCGGATCAGCGACGGCAGCTGCAGGCGGAAAAGCGCGCGGGACGACGAAGTAATCGACGAGAAAATGCTGGTCTCCGGTAAGGGAGCGTAACTCGTCAGTGAGTTTGCTCGCGAGCGCTTTTGCGCTCGTCTCTCTGAAATGGTTCTGTCGGAGCCGCTTTCTGAGCTCGTTGGCGGTCGTCCTGCCAAGCGCCGCGACCGGGTAATTGCTCTCAACTTCTTTGGCGAGGTTCGTGATGGCTTGCGTTCGTGCTGCTGCGTCGATCTGAACGTCCGCTCTTTCGTTAGGTCCCTGAGCTGTCGCGACACCGGCAATCAGGAACATCGTCGCAACAGCCAGAAAGGAGGTCAGCGATTTCGTGTGCATTGTCTACCTCGGGCATGAGAGTGCTCAACCGATCCTTACAGAAGAGTGAGCCCCTCAGCAGGCGCTGCGTTTACTCCCACCGGCAGCGCGCCGTTTTAGCGGGAACTTAGCTATTGCGCTAATTAGCTAATTAGCTCGGTAGGGACGCTTCGCCTTGTTCGCCGGAATCACGGGAGCCACTGCAAAAGTGAGCTCGTATGGCGAACGGCCCTTTCTCGAGTCGCCCACTGACGGTGTGAACACGCTTAAGAGCTGGGAGAGAAGGCGATTGGCCGTCGCGCGATAATCCGCCGCCCCCGTGAGCGAGGATTCCAAGGGACGGCGACCATTAGGTACCGATGCTGAATGAGCCCGGCAGCAGACGTGCAGCAATCGACAGTCGATTCCAGCCGTTGATGGCAACGATCGCCAGCGTCAAATCGGCCAGGCTGCGCTCATTAAAATGGCGCGAGGCCTCTTGATGAAGGGCGTCGGGCACGTGATTCTTGGTGACCAGAGTGACGCTCTCAGCCCACATCAAGGCAGCCCGTTCGCGGTCGCTGTAATACGGCGAGTCCCGCCAAACGCCGAGTGAGTAGAGACGGACGTCGCTTTCGCCTGCGGCCTTGAGTTGTTTCCAGTGCATGTCCACGCAGTACGCACAACCATTGATCTGCGAAACGTACAGCTGTACGAGGAGCACGAGCGATGACTCGAGACCACAGTCGGCGACGTACTGATCGAGCGCGTCCATTGCCTTGTAAACTCCGGGCGCCGTCGCGCTGTAATCGAGCCGAGGCGTAGAGGCGCCGTTTTCCATCCGGAGCGACTCATTCCACATCGGTGATCTCCGCTCGTGACGGATAAAATCTCGACAGAAGAAGGGCACCGGCGGACGCGGAAAATACGGAGTAATCCAGCGGCGATTTGATCCCGAACGAGATCGCCATGGCGGTGCCGAAAAGCGCGAGTAGAATCGAGCTTCCCAAGGCCATCAATCGGACTCGAAAACCGAAAAGTAGCGCCAGACCGAAACCAAGCTCAAAGAACGTCGCCGCCCAGGCGAGGAAGGGAACGAACGCCAGCGGGAGAAACGAGTTGACCTGCGCTGTATAGCGTTCGAAGTCTGCGAAGCCCGTCCAGCCCCCTCGAGTGCGCCAGAGGCCGAAGCGGTCGGCAACCCCGGACAGGAAAGGCGTGGCGAGTGCGATGCGCGCATAGATCATCGCCCATCGGTCGTAATGCCTGTTACTCGGCAGACGCGAGGCGGCATCCGAGAAAGCGCGCAAGGTTAGTTACTCACCCGAGGGCTCAGCGACCGACAGAGGTTGGTCGTGATCGCACAGGAAGAAAGCCAGGAACCGAACCGGTTCCTTGTCGCTGGCGTTCGCCGACACCCGGTGCAGCCCATTCGGCGCCTCGTAAAACGATTCGCCGGCATGAATGATCGTTTCTGGTGTTTGGTCGACGCCCGTTCTCAAAGCCCCTTCTACTACGTAGCCTATCACTGGGCAGGGATGGCGATGCGGACGCGAGAACCCACTCGCTGCGTACGTGACTTCAATCACGGTGACTTGGAGTCGATCGCCCTTGAGCGATGGAAGCGCGCGGCTCAGGACCGGCCGCACTTGTGCTTCGTGACCGACAGGTGTACTCGGCGCCGCAACGCGCGATTGCGCGCGATGACACGCCGGCAGCGTGACGAGGAGCACGAGATAGCTTGAAATTCGCAGACTTCGGTTCATGTCTCGAGCCGGAATCGTCACTGCCTTCGGAGCCTGCATGTTATCAGCACACTGATACGATGTCAACGTGCTGATATACATATATATTGGTCCAATGGCGAAACGCAGAACTTCGCGCGTTGTACCAGCAGTCGGTGCGGGCAAACGCGGCCCGGACGGCCACATCGGCTATCTGCTGCGCCAAGCGCAAGCAGCTATGCGCCTCGCCTACGACACGTCGCTGTCCAAGTTGGGGCTGACGGCGCCGCAGTTTCTTGTCCTCAATTTGATCGACGCCTATCCAGGCGCGTCCGGAGCGGAACTGGCGCGCACTGCGCAGTTAACTCCTCAGACCATGAACCTCATCCTGCGCAAGCTGGAGCGGGAAGGGTTGATCGAGCGCGACGAGCATGAAACCCACGGCCGCGTGCTGCGCCTGACGCTCACGCCAAAGGGAACGGCACGCCTGCGGAATGCCAAAACTCTGTCCGACAAGATCGAACGCCGGGTTTTGGCGCTGGCGGACGCCGATACCGAACGGAAACTGCGCCACTGGCTTGTCGACGTGGCAGTGGCACTCACTGGTGCTTAGCCTCCGAGGAATGAAAGGGCCAGCAGTCAGACGTTCGCGAACACCTCCAGCGTCGCGCCATACACCGAACGCGATTTGTCGGAGCAGAGGTACATCGTCGCATCGGCTTACGGCATCTGCGCCGCGCGGTACAAGTCCTTCCACTTCACGAGAATGATGTTGTTGTCCTTCAGCGCTTTCTTGAATTCGGGACTCATCACAACGTCATAATCGCGTTGACGCCACGCCGCGCCCCAAGGATCGTGATTAACCATCACCGCCTTTAGCTCGGCGTCATCGTGTCCGAGATGAACAATTATCTCGCTGACTCCCGGTTTCAGATTGCGGATGGCATCGAGATAGAACTGCTTCCACTTCTCGGCCGTGATATTAGGATAAGCCTGGATGATTGTGTCCACCGCGGCATCAACGGCCGAAAGTCGCGGATCCCCTCGCTGGGCCATGAATGGGATGCGATAATCCCGCGCGACTTTCATATAGATCGCAAACAGCTCAGATGTTGTGAAGAGGATGGCCATGTGGCTATCAGCATGGGTCGTGTGAATGCCCAGAGCACGTGCTCGGTCGAGCTGTGCACGTAACTCCATTTCGATTTCAGCTGGCTTTGCCCTCTTTTCTATGATCGAGCCGTCTCGAGCAAGCGTTCCCGATGAGTCGAGCAGCGATGGAACTTGCTCCTTCGACAGCACGCTTCCCCAGCGGTACGTATCCCATTCGCTCGTGATTGTAAGATGAATTCCCAGGTCAGCATCGGGGTGAGCTCTGGCGTACTCAGCCACTTCTGAGATCCACGGAGTTGGGATCATGAAGCTCGCGGAGGAGATCGCGCCTTTGCTGAGCGCTTCCAGGCTCGCTTCGTTCACCGAGTGAGCGACTCCCAGATCGTCAGCGTGAAGAATCAGCAGCTTGGCATTCGCCGGATGGCCCAGCTTCTGGGCGACATTCCTTTGCTGAGCGGAAAGAGTCGAAGCGACAAGTATCAGCGTGATCGAGGATCGAAGGATGGTATTCATCTGGAGTCCTCTTTGGAAATGAGCTTAGATCGTCCACGCAGAAACATGGTTTGAACGTGTCTGCTTAGTTGCCGGCGGCGGACTTAGTGAGGCTTCACGATCGACCAAACGTGAGCGCACTGACCATCGTCAGCGCGAAAAGACGGTCCCGTGAGGTATGGCTTTGCCAGTGAAGCCGTGCGGCCACGTCTTTCCCGTCATCGCTACTCCTGGAGTTGTGCTACTCTTGTCCCGGAAGTTCTCGTCGAGCGTGAGCCGGCCGTTTTTCGGGTCGAGGTTGATGATGTAGAGGCGATTTGCTTCGGATCCGCTGGAGTTCATGACAACTCTCGTTCCGGTGCGATCGATCGAAAGCCAGTGAGGTCCCTCATCGTCACTGAACTTCACGCGCGACACCTCTCGTGGGTGCATCGGATCCGCGATGTCCATCGCTACGACCGCATGGGCTTCGGGGACTGTCTGGAGCCAATAGTGTCCGGCAAGGATTGGAACGCCGCAATTCTTTCCTTCGAACGACATCACGAATGTTGCGGTCGGGTTGGGATCCTTGATGTTCTGAATGAGGTAGAGACCGCAGTTGAATGTGTGGATATAGACGCTTTTCCCACGGGGAAGAAGGCGTGGCTCCCCAGTGAATTTGTGCTCATCGCCCCGCGGCCCCGGCATTAGCGCGATGCTGCGGAGGAGCTTTAGATCGGACAACCGCCAGAACTGCACCCATTCCGCTGTCGAGAGAGTGTCACCTTCATTCATGTCCGTCGTTGTCGAGATCGCACGATCGATGGACGGGATCGGAAGCACGCTGTATGGATAGATAGGCATTTGTCCGAATGCCGGATCAGTCGCGGATGCGCTTCGGATCAAGCGGCCGCTTTCGTCAATCTCGACCAGCCCACCAGTTGTGTGTGTGAGAGTATCCGACATCGAGATCATGCCTGTCATCGGCGTGGACATGTGATGCGCGCTCATGTCGCCTGCTGTGGCCTTGTACTGATAGGTCGTGAGCACGTGTCCGTTCGACATCCGGACGTAAGTGTGCGGATGGCTGAAGCCCGCAAGGTCGCCAAATGAAGTGACGACGTTCGGTTTGAGCGGATTGGTCAGATCGAACAGCCAGGTGCGTGCGGCGCGGAACCCGTTGGCGAGGAGATGGCCGTTCGGACCGAGCTCGGCCTCCGTGTGATGCGGGTGCGACCCAACCGTGCCCGTGGGAGCGGAAGCGACAATTTCACCGTAGTGAGGCGACGAAGGCGTCGCATCGATCACTCCGAGGAAATCGCTCGCTTTGCCATCGCCATCGCCCGCCCAAACGTAGAGATAGGACGGTTTGTTTGGTTGCGCTGCCATGAAGGCGACGGCGGAGATTGCACCGAGAATGGAGAGTGTTTTGCGAGCCACGCCCGCCTCCGGCTTGTGATTTAGAGTCGGTTAATATGTTGACTTCGCGGAGCTTCTGCTGTTCTGCATCATTCGGCATTGCGCCGCTCTCGATTAGAACAGTGCGCGTGCCCCATGCTTGAGAGGACAGGGTATTTCGATCAATAGGTCCGGCGCCCGAAGCTGCGGTTTGTGGTGGGCGAGGCGTCGGTGCCGGAGTTTCCCGACATCGATGCCGTACTCTGCAGGAAGAAACTCACCCCCAAACACACCCTGCCCGAAAGTGGTTTGATCACCGGCTCGGTACGATCCAACCCTTCGTTCCCTAGCACGCCATGTTGCACACACTTTTGTCTGAGCTTCCCTCAAACCTTGCCTTCGTCACTAACAGGACTTATTCTCTCACCAAGAAATGATCAACTTATCGGCGCTTTCGCATCGCACCCATCGCCACCACAGCCTGACGGGCTGGGGACTGGAGAGCGTGCGCGCGTAACCGCTTGATTCAATCCCCTGTGCGCTGATCTCAGCGCCCCTGCCCGTCCATTCCGGACGGGCTTTTTTGTTTTCCGGACACGATCAATGCTCAGAATTGCATTACCAAACAAAGGAAGACTCTCCGATCGCGCGCGGGCTCTGTTCAATCAGGCCGGGCTCGACGTGCTCGTCCGCGAGGAGCGTGCGCTCACAGCGTCACTCGGTGGCGAGTTCGAGGCAATCTTCGTTCGCGCGCAGGACATTGCGGAATTCGTCGCGGATGGGGCAGCTGACGCGGGCATAACCGGCTCCGATCTCGTTTGCGAATCGGAGCGCGATCTCGAGTCGCTGCTGGATCTCGAGTTCGGTGCATGCCGCGTCGTGGTTGCATGTCGTGATGAATCTCCAATCACATCCCTCGACGGCATTGCCAAAGCGTCGAAAGTAGCCACGCCATTCCCCGCGATGGCGAGGCGGTTTTTCGCAACAGTAGATCCAACCGTGCAGATCGTTCCAATTACAGGAGCAGCCGAGATTGCACCACATCTCGGAATCGCGGACGTGATTCTCGACATCACGTCGACCGGATCGACACTCAGAACGAATGGTCTTCGGGAGATAGCGACGGTGATGTCGTCGAGCGCGCAGCTCTACTCCGCACGCTGCCGAAGATCTACCTGGCCTGCTCAAAAACTGGACGCGCTGAATCAGCTGGTGGATGCACTTGCTTCGGTGATCCGGGCGGAGGGAAAACGATATCTGATGGCGAACGTCCCGCGCTCGGAACTTCCGCGAGTGAAGGAAATCCTTCCAGGGATCAACGGCCCCACAGTCGTGGACATCATGAACGGCGGAGTCTTCGTAGCTGTACACGCCGTGGTCCCCATCGACTCAGTGTATCGCACGATTGCGAGTCTCAAGAATCTCGGTGCAGAGGGAATACTCCTCACGCGAATCGAGAGACTCGTACCATGACAGCCTCAGAGCCTCAGGTTCGAACGTCCTTCCGTTTCAGGGGCCGGCTCGACGCGTTGCAACCGGACGAGCGACGAGAGCTATTCGATCGTTCTTCATCGCCGGATCCCGAGATCATCATTGCGGTGAGTGAGATAATCCGGCGAGTGCGCGAGGAGGGCGACGATGCCCTGTTGGAGTACGCGACGAGGTTCGATTGTGTGAATCTCAGCCGCCTGGAATTGCCACGGAGTGTAATCGATGCAGCGCGCGGCACAATCGGATCGCAGCTCGAAGCGTCAATACTGCGTGCGGCACACAACATCGATCGTGTTCATCGTGCATTTGCTCCCTGCATTACGCAGATCGAGTCCGAGCCGGGAGTGACGGTGATGCGAAGACCCGATCCGCTCGACGCGGTCGGGATATATGCACCCGGAGGCAAAGCGGCCTACGCGAGCAGCGTGTTGATGGCTGCCGTCCCTGCGCGTGTTGCCGGCGTGCGCGAGATCGTGTTGTGCTCCCCTCCTCAGAGTGATGGACTGCCATCGCGGGAGGTTCTTGCAGCTGCGTCCATCGCGGGTGTGGATCGCGTGTTCGCGATTGGCGGCGCAGGAGCGATAGCGGCTATGGCCTTCGGTACCGGGTCAGTTCCACGGACCAACAAGATCGTCGGCCCTGGTAATGCGTTCGTCGCCGAAGCCAAGCTTCAGTGTTCCCGTGAAGTGCCGATCGACTGTCCCGCAGGTCCAAGCGAGCTCGTGATAATTGCCGACAGCTCGGCATCGCCGGACGTAATCGCGCGCGAAGTAATGGCGCAGGCCGAACACGATGTGCGCGCAATTGTCATCGTCATCGCAATCGGTGATGACGTCGCGCTGAAGATCGAGTGCGCCATTGAATCCCGCACGAGATCAGAGCCGCGACGCGAAGTCATCGACGAGGCGCTTGCCAATCGAGGAAGAGTCCTCGTTGCGGATAGCATCGACGAAGCCGTCCGTGCTTCGAACGCGTTCGCGCCAGAACATCTTCTGATTGCAACACGCAACGCTGAATCGATCGTCGACATGGTCCGATCTGCCGGCACTGTGTTCGTCGGAGAAACTTCATCAGTTGCCTTTGGAGATTACATGACTGGCGCGAATCACGTGCTCCCTACCGGCGGGATGGCGCAATCGTACTCGGGGCTCTCGACGCTCGACTTCGTCAGATGGACGACCATACAGCGAATTACCGTCGATGCTGCAGCGAGGCTCGCGTTGGATACGGCGAGGTTTGCCGACGCCGAAGGACTGTCAGCGCACGCTTCAGCTGCGCGTTCGTGGGGTGCACAATGACGGCAACGCCACGTGTGCTCGCCCGTTATGAAGAGGCGCGTCGAGGGTCGCGAGTCGACTTGAGCGACAACACGAACCTCTGGGGCTCGCCTCCATCGGTCGAGAAGACGATCTCATCGGTAGCGGGACAGGTCGCTCGATATCCATCAGCGTATTCGGACGAGCTGAAACAGAGCCTCGCCAAATACCTCGCCGTCGAGCAGTCGATGCTCGTCACAGGATGTGGATCGGACGACGTTCTCAATTCCGCGATTCGAGCGCTCAGCACGCCAGGTAATAGGCTGGCGCAAATCGATCCGACGTTCACGATGATCAGGATCTTTGCGGAAGGGAACGGATTGGAGGTGAGTGATTTCGATTCGGATTCCAGTGAAGCTGAGCTGACCTATCTCTGCTCTCCCAACAATCCAACGGGAGGTGTGATCGACACGGCTGTCATCCAGTCGATCGTTCAACGATCGAGTGGCGTCGTCATCATCGACGAAGCGTACATCGATTTTGGTGGAGAATCGTCGATTCCGCTCCTCGAGCGTTACGAGAATGTGCTGATAACACGCACACTTTCGAAGGCATTCGGCCTCGCGGGATTCAGAGTCGGGTATGCAGTAGGATCACCGGATTTGATTTGCCGTGTCGAATCGGCACGCGGCCCGTACAAAGTCAATGCGCTTGCCGAGCGAGTCGCTGTCGAGGTCCTCTCCCAGGATATGCGGTGGGTTCGCGATCGTGCAGACGAAGCGGTCAGGAATCGTCAGCGATTCGCTGTCGAGCTGTCACAGCTTGGGCTCGAGCCACTCGAGAGCTTCGCCAATTTCGTGCTCCTTCCCCTGAGTGATGCATCCAGAGTTGCAGAGGAACTGCTTTGTCGCGGAATCTCCGTCAGAGCTTTCAAAGCACTCACTGGAATTGGCGACGCCCTGCGAATCACCGTCGGTCCCTGGGAATTGATGGAGCCGTGTCTCGAGGCGCTCAGGGAGATATGCCGATGAAGGCAGCGATTCTGAACTACGGCTGCGGCAATCTGCACTCCCTCGCGAAGGCTGTGAGATCCGGGGGCGCAGATGCAGTCGTAACTCCTGATGTGATCGAAGCGATTGCTTGCGATGCGCTGTTTCTCCCCGGAGTGGGTGCGTTTGGCACCGCGACTGCATCGTTGCTGCCAAACCTCGGTGAGTTGCGGACCGCACTTCGCGCCGGCCTGCCTTGCATGGGTATTTGCCTTGGAATGCAGCTCCTGTTCGAGCGCAGTGAAGAAGGTCAGGGCGAAGGGCTGGGAGTGATCCCGGGAAATGTTCGGCGGCTTTCTGCGCAGTGCGTGCCGCACATGGGATGGAACTCGATCGAGGATGCGAACGATCCTGTGTTCGACTTGAGCGGACTCACGACTGCGTACTTCGCCAACAGCTATGCGTGCGAGCCGAAAGACGCGAGCGTCATTACCGCGTGGACAACGCACGAGTCAGATCGGTTTCCGGCGGCTGTTCGCGTCGGGAACATCGTCGGCGCACAGTTTCACCCCGAAAAAAGCTCCAGCGCGGGTGTCGCAATGATCGCTGCATTTCTCGAGGAAGTGCGCTCGTGATCGTGACTCCGGCAGTCGATATCAGAAATGGCCGATGCGTTCAGCTCATTGGCGGCTCGTTTGATCACCAGGTGATAGAGCTCGAAGATCCGGTCGAGGTTGCGCGAAGCTGGGAGCTGCGCGGATTCAACACTCTCCACATTGTCGACCTCGACGCCGCTACTGGCGCCGGCTCAAATACCACGATTATCGAGCGTATCCTGACTGAATCAATCGCGGATGTTCAGGTTGGCGGAGGACTTCGTTCGCGGACAGCGGTCGAACGGATGATCGATGCGGGCGCCCAGCGCGTGGTCCTTGGCACGCGCGCCCTCGAGGATCGTGCGTGGCTCGAGAAGGTCGTCGAGTTGTATCCAGAGCGCGTCGTCGTCGCCGCGGATGTACGTGATCGCGCGCTGATGACTCATGGATGGAAGGAATCGATAGCAAAGCATGTCGCGGAAGTGGTGAGCTCGTTGAACGCGCTGCCACTCGCCGCTCTGCTCGTTACCGCCGTTCACAAGGAAGGATTGATGAAAGGACCTGACATCTCGCTGATGAGTGAAGTCGTTCAAGAATCGAGCTTCCCGGTGCAGGCATCGGGCGGAATAGGAAGCATCTCCGATATCCGCGCGCTCGAAGCCATCGGAGTATCGCGAGTGATTGTGGGAATGGCTCTTTACACTGACTCACTCACCGACGCGGAAATCGAAGAGGTATTCAAGTCATGAAACTGAAACGTGAAACGAACGAGACGTGCGTGGAGGTCGAGCTCGACATAGGAACTGGTGTCGCCAAAGTGAGCACGGGTGTCCCTTTTCTCGATCATATGATGACGACATTCGCCAGATACTCGGGCCTCGATGTCGACATCGCCGCCGAGGGCGATCTGAAGCATCACCTGATCGAAGATGTGGCAATCAGTATGGCGTCGGCGTTCGCAAACCTGCTTCCGGCAAAATGCGCGCGGTATGGAAGCAGTGTCGTTGTCATGGACGACGCTCTCGTCGAAGCAGCGCTCGACGCCGGTGGTCGATCGTATTATCGCGGGCCGATTCCAAGCCGTTTGTACGATCACTGGATGCGCTCATTCGCAATCAACGCGGGACTCACACTTCACATTCGGGTGCTGCGCGGAACCGATCGTCATCACATCGTCGAAGCCGCATTCAAGGCGTTAGGCCTGGTGTTGAGACAGGCTCTCGTCGAGGGCGATGCAGTGTTCAGCACCAAAGGATCCATAACCGTGAGCCGAACCTGATGCTCACTCGGCGTATCATCGTATGCCTCGACGTGCTTGGCGGAGAGGTCGTAAAAGGCATTCGGTTCGAATCCATTGTATCGATGGGCGACCCCGCAACGCTCGCATCGCGTTACGAGGCCGACGGCGCGGACGAGATAGTGCTCCTGAACATCGCCGCGGCCCGGGATGACGTACGCGTGCTGCTCAGCACGGTGCGGCGCACGGCTGACAGGCTCACAATTCCACTGACGATTGGTGGAGGGATTGGATCGATCGAGCAGATTGAAGCGATGCTGGTCGCCGGAGCAGACAAGGTGAGCATCAACTCAGCGGCTGTTTCGAATCCATCGCTCCTGACTGACGCCGCAAGCCGTTTCGGCTCGCAGTGTGTGGTCGCAAGCATCGATGCGAGAAAGGAGAAGT
The DNA here is from genome assembly GCA_036560025.1 of Gemmatimonadaceae bacterium. Classification (GTDB taxonomy): domain Bacteria; phylum Gemmatimonadota; class Gemmatimonadetes; order Gemmatimonadales; family Gemmatimonadaceae; genus UBA4720. The sequence goes on from DATBRZ010000113.1 coordinate 11,447, forward strand.
TTGGCTGGCGCGTATACACGCACGGCGGAAGAATGCTGACAACGCTCGAAGCAGGTGGCTGGGCTGAAGAATGTGCTGCACGCGGCGCCGGGGAGATTCTTCTGACGAGCATCGATCGTGACGGAACACGCGAGGGATATGACGTCGACCTGACAGCGTCGGTTGCAGATGCTGTCGACGTGCCAGTCATAGCATCAGGCGGAGCAGGAGGGACGTCGCACATCATCGAGATCTTCGAGAGCTCTGCTGCGCAGGCGGCACTGGTGGCGGGAATCGTTCATGATGGATCCTGCAGCGTGCGCGAGATCAAGGAGGTTATGCGACGACAATCCATTCCAGTGCGGATGATCGCATGAAAACGAGCGAATACATGGAAGCGGCCGGAGAAGTCGCGCACATCGCGAGTGCGAATGCAATGCTCTACTACCGCACTGCAGTGGATACCGATCTCAAGCAGGACAGATCGCCGGTCACAATCGCCGATCTATCGTCGGAGCAATTGGCGCGCGAATGGATCGAGAATCGCTTTCCATCAGACGGGATTCTCGGTGAGGAATACGGAACAGTCAGGGCGGATGCCGTGCGCCGATGGATCATCGATCCAATCGATGGAACCCGAGCTTTCGTTCGTGGAGTTCCTTTCTGGGGAACGCTCGTCGCGGTGCTCGAAGGTGATACCGTGATGGCAGGTGCAGCGTCATATCCGGCGCTGGACGAATTTCTGGTTGCAGGACTAGGCGAGGGCGCATGGTGGAACGAGAGTCGGTGCGCCGCTTCAAAAGTCGATGACTTGTCGTCCGCTACCGTGCTTGCGACTGATGCACGGTTCAAAGACGATCCAGTGAAGCTCGAGCGGTGGCTGGCGCTTGCCGCGCGTGCAGGAATGAGTCGCACATGGGGGGATTGTGTCGGATATCTACTTGTGGCAACCGGCAGGGCCGAGGTGATGGTGGATCCAATAGTGTCGGCGTGGGACATTGCGGCGTTGATGCCGGCGATCGTCGAGGCAGGCGGTGTATTCACTGACTGGGAAGGGAAGAGCGTGTGCGGCACGAGCGCGATCGCTACCAACGCAGCTCTCGGAGATGTGGTGCGTGACATTCTCATTCCGCGAACCGGAGCGCAGCAGCGATGACAGGCTTCGACGCGTCGGCACTGAATTATTCGAAAGGCAACGGCGTCGTGACCGTAATCGCTCAGGACGCGGTTACGGGGGCAGTGCTGATGGTTGCGCACGCTGATCCGGAAGCGATTTGGAAAACTTTGGAGACTGGCGAGATGCACTACACCTCGCGAACGCGTGGTCTCTGGCACAAGGGTGCAACTAGCGGAAACGTGCAGCGCGTAGTGTCACTCACTGCTGACTGTGACGGTGACGCGGTTCTCGCGCGGGTCAGGATTGCGGGTCCGGCCTGTCATCAGGGAAGCGAATCCTGCTTCGGCAAGCCGCGATCCGATGTCCTTTCCGATCTCGAGAACGTAATCGAAGCGAGAGCGGGTGAATCACCGTCTCGCTCGGCGAGTTACACGAGGAGGCTGCTCGACGATCGCAATCTCCGGCTAAAGAAAATCTCGGAAGAAGCATCCGAGCTCGTCGTTGCCTGTGCCGATGGCGATCCCGAGCGAGCGAGAGAAGAAGCGGCCGACCTGATCTACCACGTGTTCGTTGCTCTATACGCGGTGGGTGTCTCGCACGAGGCTGTGCTCGAATCACTCGCCGATCGCAAAGCCGCGGCACGTCGCTGAAGTTTTGCATTTCACACTAGGGGTTGGAGGCTCTTGAGGCGTCTTTTCTGTACGGGACGCTTCATGCGACCCGGCATAACTGAACGATTCTGTGGTCATTTGCCGCGTATTGCTGCCACGTTAAGCAAGAGCTAAAAAGCGACGAACGCCCGCGGATACTCTCTCGTGGGCGTTCTGCGTACGCGGAGTCACTACTGGAGAAGATGCATGATCCGCGTTGGGACATCGCATCTAAGGTCATCACCAAGACGTTGCCGATTAGGAAAAACGCCCCCACAATGCAAAGCGTTGCAGGGGCTGCACTTGATAAGTCGGGGCGACTGGATTTGAACCAGCGACCTCCTGCTCCCGAAGCAGGTCGATACACTAACCAACTACTACATTCTGCCGGACTTCAGAGGGAAACCGGGCGTCGGTGCCGGAGTTTCCCGACATCGATGCCGTACTCTGCAGGAAGAAACTCACCCCGAAACACACCCCGCATTACCGCTTGATTGTCGCAAGGCTGCCGCGACGTTCATGAAAGCGATAGTCAGTCAGAATTCACTGCGAGCGGCGTCACAATACACGATGGCCAGCGAGGGAGATCTGCGCCTGGTCGGTCCTCAGGTCCGACTTCCGAAAGGGGCGCGATGGGAACGCAACAACGCGTAGCACACAAAGGACTGCGGATAACGGATCCGTTCTGGCGGCCCCCGGCGCGCTATCCCACATTCTCCAGCGATGACGAGCTCAGCTTCCATCGCAGACCGCCTCTCCGGCCAACTCGGCGACCGGTATCGCATCGAACGCGAGCTCGGCTCGGGCGGAATGGCGACGGTCTACCTGGCCGAGGACGTTCGCCACCACCGCAAGGTCGCGATCAAAGTGCTGCACCCTGAGCTCTCGGCGGTTCTGGGCACCGAGCGCTTCCTCAAGGAGATCGAGCTCACGGCGAATCTCCAGCATCCCCACATACTGCCGCTCTTCGATTCGGGCAGCGCCGACAGTCTTCTCTACTACGTGATGCCGTACGTGGAAGGCGAAACGCTGCGAGGGCGGATCGAGCGCGAGAGCCAGCTTTCGATCAGCGACGCCGTCCGCATCGCAACCGAAGTTGCCGACGCACTCGAGTACGCGCACAAGCGTGGTGTAATCCATCGCGACATCAAGCCCGAGAACATCCTTCTGCACAATGGGCGCCCACTCGTTGCGGACTTCGGGATTGCGCTGGCGCTCCAGCACGCCGGCGGCGAGCGGATGACGAAGACGGGAATGTCACTAGGCACGCCGCAGTACATGGCTCCCGAGCAGGCGATGGGTGACAGGACAGTGGATCATCGCGCCGACATCTATGCACTCGGCGCGGTGACGTACGAGATGATCGCCGGGGAGCCACCGTTCACTGGGCCGAACTCGCAGGCGATCCTTGCCAAAGTAATCACGACCGACCCGGTGCCACTGGTCGAAAAACGACGCTTGGTTCCTCCACACGTGGATACTGCGGTGCTGACGGCGCTCGAGAAAACTCCGGCGGACAGGTTTGCGAGCGTGGCGCAGTTCGCCAATGCGCTGGCGAATCCAGGGGCCGCTCGCTTGCGGCCACCGCGAGCAACGGCTACGACAGCGTTCGCTCGACGCTCGGCGCTGACCGTTGTACTTCCATGGGCGATTGGAGGGCTGGTTGCCGGCGGGGCAGTCGGATGGGCCGTACATCGTCAGCCGTCATCGGTCTCCTCGTCACCGATGACGTTCCTTCTCACACCAGACTCCGTGCGGTTCCGCACCGAGTGCTGTGGCAACATGATGCTGCTCACGGCCGACGGTCGGACGCTTGTTTTTCAGGGCTCATCGGTCGTTCCGGACTCAGGATCAGCCCGACGCGTGGCGCCATACAGTCTCTACGCGCGTGACCTGGGCGACCCGGTCGTGCGACGGTTGCCGGGAACCGAAGGCGCGTCGAGCCTGTTCCTCTCGCCCGACCGACGGGAGATCGGATTTGTCGCGAAGAGAATTCTCTATCGTCTTCCGCTCCGCGGCGGTCAGCCGCAGGAGATTGTCCACCTGCCGAACGGGTTCATAAGCGGCGCAGCGTGGATGAGCGACGGCCGGATCGTTGTCGCCGTGAATTCCGTTCTTCAAACAGTGAACGCATCGGGAGGAGAGCTCAAGCCCCTTATCTCGGGAGACACCAGCCGGTTCCAGGCGTCGTCGCCGTTTTTCGTCGCCGAAGCAAATGCGCTCCTTTTCACGAGGGTGAGCCTGGAATCTCAGCCGGTGGTTGAATGGCTGACACTCGCATCGGGGAAGAGCAAGCGTGTCATCGCCGGAGCGACTCCAACGTATGTCGCGTCTGCGAAAGCACTCATGATTGTCCGTCCCGATGGGACGCTCGTCTCGTATCAGTTCAATACAGCAACCGGAGATACCACGGGGCCAGCGGCGAGGATCGGGCAGAACGTGGCGCTGCAGTCACCCGTCTACGCCTACGCCGAATATGCAGCGTCGCCCAATGGGACAGTGGTGCTCGCTGCGAGATCAGCCTTGACGTCGGGTCCCGGTGCAACCGTGACGATGGCTGCGGTGGGAGGGCAAACGGTGCCACTGAAGATCGTCGCCGCCGCATCTCATTTCGACAGTCCCCGCTTTTCACCCGATGGATCCAGGCTGGCGATTGCCGCGCAGGACCCTTCAACCCGGCGTCATTCCATCTACGTGTACGATTTCAGGCGCTCGGCGGCGATACGCCTGACGATTGACGAGGAGTCGGATCAGTTGTCGTGGAATACCGGTGGCGACAGCATCATCTACCGCGTTGGCTCCAAAACCTTCATGAGCCGTGCTGCGGACGGCAGCGGAGGTGCAAAGGAAGTGCTGAACCTCCGCGACTGGGTGGCGCTGGCAAGTCACGACTCGCACGGCCAATGGATCGCGTTCAGCGGCGAGGAGACGAATTCATTCCGCATCGCGGACGTCGTCGTGGCAAACCGTGATTCAGGCGGAAGCGCGTATCCGTACGCCGCCACCATTTTTTCCGAGTTCGAGCCGGTCATTTCACCGGATGGCCGATGGCTGGCATATACGTCGGATGAAACGGGAAGGCCTGAGGTATACGTCAGCACCTTTCCTGTCGCCGGCGCAAGAACTCCCGTATCGCGAGGTGGCGGGCGTGGAGCCGTGTGGGCGCGCGATGGGCGGACCATCTATTACGCAAATCTTGCAGGCGGCTATTACGAGATCAGATTCAACCCGGGCAATCCGCCGACTCTCGGTGACGAACGAATTCTGAATGAACACGCTT
>DATBRZ010000114.1:0-5869 GCA_036560025.1 Gemmatimonadaceae bacterium
TCGCTAAGTGGGATTGGCGAAACCGCCTTGTCGGGTTCCGGAAGACTTACGTCGGTGGGTGTGCGCCGATCACGCGTGGCGATGCGCACGTTGCGCGGGGCGAGCGGGCGAATCGCTTCGACCATCCCGGAGATGTGCTCCGGTGTCGTGCCGCAGCATCCGCCGACGATCTTGGCGCCCGCGCGCACGAGATGACTGGCGTACGTCGCCATGTATTCGGGACTTGCCATGTACATCGAGCGGCCGCTTACTTCACGCGGCATTCCGGCATTCGGCTGCGCGCTCAGCTTCTTGTTCGTAACGCGCACCATCTTCTCGATCGCCTCGAGGATCGCCTGCGGTCCAACAGAGCAGTTGAGTCCGATTACATCGGCGCCGAGTGCGTCGAGAGTTCGCGTGAGGTCTTCGACGGGGACGCCGAATACAGTGCGGCAGTCCTGCGCGATGGTCATTTGCGCGATCAGCGGAATCGATGAATCGACTTCGCGCGCTGCGAGTAGCGCTTGCTCGATTTCCGGAAGATCGGCGAACGTTTCGAGCAGGAAGATGTCGACTCCGCCTTCCTTCAGACCCTGGATCTGTTCCGCGAACACTTCGCGTGCTTCGGTCAGACTCGTGGGTCCATATGGTTCGAGACGGACGCCGAGCGGTCCGACAGCTCCGGCCACGAGTACGTCGTCGCCTGCGGCTTCGCGAGCGAGCTGCGCAGCGGCGCGATTGATGTCGATCACCTGAGTCTGCAGACCGTACGGCGTGAGCTTGGTGCGACTCGCGCCGAACGTGTTTGTCTCGATTACTTCGGCGCCCGCGCTGACGTACGCGCGATGGACTTCGCGAATCATGTCCGGCGCGCGAAGGTTGAGCTCATCGTAGCACTGGTTGATGAACACGCCCTTGGCGTAGAGCATGGTGCCCATCGCGCCGTCGAAGACAATGACCTGCTGCGGATCGAGGAATCTCTCGATGAGTCGCTTGCGGTCGCTCACGTTTCGGCCCTCGCTTCGGCGAGTTGAGCTTCGGCCTTGATTACCGCTTCGATTGAGACAGCCCCATCTCCGACCGGGGCCGCCTGCGAGGCATCGCCGCGTACGGCATAGTACTTCGCTTCGGGGTGATGAATGATGATGGCGGCGGTGGACTGCTCCGGGAGGAGCTGGAACGCTTCAGTTAGATTCATATCTAACGCTTCCCTTGCCGGAAGCAGCCTGAATACGGTCGCGTGGTCGTCGAGATCCGGGCACGCTCCGTAACCCCACGAGTACCGCTTTCCGGTTTGAAGGCCGAGCTCCGATTTGATCCTCCGGTGCATCCATTCGGCAACTGCTTCGGCTGATTCGACCGATAGGCCATGCGAGTAATACGCTTCCGTGTATTCGTGCGCGCCCTGAAGCTTGTCGAAATGTCGAGTCGCCTCGTTGCCGACGGTCACGATCTGGAGTGGAACGACGTCGACGTCGCCCGATTCGGCTGACCTGATGTAATCGGCGAGGCAAAGTCGCTCGCGTCCGACCATTCTCGGGAAGTGGAAGCGTGCAATCTCGCGGAGTGCTCCGCCGTCGCTCACGTACGCGGCGGGATCGTAGATGATGACGTCGGTCCCCTGCGACTGCGCCGGAAAATATCCATAGACAGCCTGCGGTACGATCCAGCCATTCTGTTTTGCGTCGGCTTTGAGTCGAGCGAGCGCGGGCTCGAATTCATTCCTGACTGTGGTCTCGTACTGCTCGCCTGATCCGCGTCCTCCCCATTGGAGACGATAGAGCTCGTCCAGGTCGAGCAACTCGAAGACTTCGTCGATTGGAATGTCGCGAAGGACGCGCGTTCCCCAGAACGGTGGGGCCGGTATCGGATTATTCGATGCGACATCGCTGCGCTCGCCTGCCTGTTCGCCGGCGGCGATGTCCTTGCCGACGGTTGTACGCAGGAAAACATCCGCGCGTGCGCTCTCGAGATTCTTGGCGATAAAATCCTCGCGCTTATCCGCGTCCTGGAGGACGTCCATCGTTTCCAGGCCCTCGAACGCATCCTTGCAGTAGAACACGCCGGCGTCGTATTCGCGTTCTTCTTCCACGAACAGTGCGCGCCGTCCGAATCTTCGATTGATCGCAGCTCCGCCGATCAGCACCGGGATTTTCATCTGTCGCTTGTCGAGCTCTTTCACGCAAAGCGGCATCTGCTTCGATGTCGACACCAGTAATGCGCTCAATCCGATCGCATCAGCGTTGACTTCAACTGCTTTCTCTAAAATCGTATTGACCGGAACTTGTTTGCCGAGGTCGTAGACTGTGTAGCCGTTGTTGGAGAGGATGGTGTTGACGAGCGATTTGCCGATGTCGTGCACGTCGCCGTACACCGTTGCGAGAACGACTTTGCCTTTCGTGTAGCCTTCGGCCTTCTCGAGGAATTGCTCGAGATGTCGCACGGCTTTCTTCATGACTTCCGCGGATTGCAGAACGAATGGAAGGATTAGCTCGCCGGCGCCGAATTTATCGCCGACTTCCTTCATTGCGGGGAGAAGGACTTCGTTCAACACGCGCACCGGATTCTCGCGCACGCCCGCAGCATCGAGATGATCTTCGATTCCTTCTTTCTTACGGTGGAGGATCATCCAGTGGATGCGCTGATCCGGCGTCATCCCGGCCGTCGGATCTTCCTTCTCAGCGGCGGGTGAGTCTCCGGCGGTTGCGCCTACGTTAGCGAAGTACTCGATGAACTTCTGGAGGGCATCGGGGCGCTTGTTGAATACGAGATCGTTGGCGAGCTCGCGCTCAACTTCGGAGATCTCCGCATACGGCGTTATGTGCGCGGGATTCACGATCGCCGCGTCGAGGCCGGCGGAGACGCAGTGGTGCAGGAACACCGAGTTGAGTACGGCGCGCGCTTCGGGCGTTAGGCCGAAGCTCACGTTTGAGACGCCGAGTATGGTTGAGACTCCGGGGAGCTCGCGTTTGATGAGGCGAATTCCTTCGATCGTCTCTTTCGCGGAGTCGATCCATTCAGCATCGCCAGTGGCGAGCGTGAAGGTGAGCGCGTCGTAGATCAGCGCGTCGGGGTCAACGCCGTATTCGTTGACGACGATGTCGAAGATCTTCTTGGCGACCTCGAGCTTTCGCTCGCGGGTCTTGGCCATTCCAATCTCGTCGATTGTGAGCGCGATGACTGCGGCGCCGTGCTGCTTGACGAGTGGCACGACGGCTTCAATCCGCTTCCGCCCATTCTCCATGTTGATGGAGTTGACGATCCCTCGGCCGGGTATGTGCTCGAGCGCTTCCTTGATGACGTTGGCTTCGGTGGAGTCGATGACGAGCGGCGTTTCGACGGACATCGACAGGAGCTTGACGACTTTAGACATCTGCTCCGCTTCGTCGGCGCGCTCGGTGAGCGCGACGCAGACGTCGAGGACGTGCGCGCCGGAATCGACCTGATCACGGGCGACTTCAAGGATGCCCTCATAATCGTCGGCGAGGAGGAGTCGCTTGACCTTGCGGGATCCCTGAGAGTTGACGCGCTCCCCAACGAGCAGAGGCGGCGGATCCTGATGCAGCGTGATTGCCCGCATCGCTGAGCTGACGCGAGGGACGTGATGGTGACGGGCAGGCCGTGCGGATGCCCTATCTATAGTAGTGGGGGGGCCCCCCGCGCCTGGCGCGGCGCCATTCCCGCGAATCGCCTTCACCACTGCATCGAGATGCGCCGGCGTCGTCCCGCAGCAGCCGCCCACGATCCGCACACCGAACTCCTTCACGAATTCAGCGAGCGCGGTCGCCATTGGCTCCGGCTGGAGCGGATACACCGCTTCGCCGACGCCGGTGTTGAGCGGCAATCCCGCATTTGGAATCACCGACAGCGGCAGCGTCGCATGCTCGGCCAGATATCGAACCGGCTCGCGCATGTGCTCCGGCCCGGTCGAGCAGTTGAGCCCGATCACGTCGACATCGAGCGCTTCGAGCGTCGTCATCGCGCTCGCGATGTCGGTGCCGAGCAGCATGCGTCCGCTCGTGTCGAGCGTGACCTGGGTTTGCAGTGGGATGCGGCGGCCGAGTTCCGCGAACAGTCGCTCGATTCCCGCGACTGCGGCTTTGACTTCGAGAATGTCCTGCGACGTCTCGACGAGGAGCAGGTCGACGCCGCCTTCTATGAGGTATTTGGCCTGCTCGTAGAAGTTCTGGCTCAGCTCCTCGAAGGTGATGTTCGAGAGGGTCGGATCGGAGCTCGACGGGAGCATTCCGGTCGGCCCCATCGATCCGGCGACGAACTTGGGCTTATCAGGAGTCGCGTATTTGTCGGCCGCTTCGCGCGCGATTCGCGCTGCGGCGACGTTGACGTCGCGAACTTTGTCGCCGAGTCCCCATTCGTGTAGCCGGCGTGGTGTTGATTGGAATGTGCAGGTCTCCACGACGTCGACACCGACATCCAGGAATGACTCATGGATCGACTGAATGACATCCGGTCGCGTCAGAACCAGATGGTCGTTGCACCCTTCCAGCGCCTTACCACCGAAGTCTTCAGCGGTGAGGTTAAAGCGCTGGATGCTCGTCCCCAGTGCGCCATCGTAGATGAGGACGCGCTTATCGAGCTCCTTCAGGTACAGTGAATCGAGCTTGGGACGTGCCATTGGTGTTACCGGATACGAAAAAAGCCCGCGGGGGGCGCTGGGCGAGCGCTTTAGCGGATTATTTAACGTGGCCGCAAGTTGCTATAAATCGCCACGACTCTAACTGTAGACGAACTATACTGTTTGAGGTATCCCAAAGGCAAGGAGCAGCACAATCGTCGGCTCGCGGAATACGGAGGTCTCGTGACTGCTCGAACGGGCATCGTAGTTGGTCTTTCGTGTCTACTGTCAGCGTGCAACAGCTCCCCTCTCAGCATAGCCCCACCGAGAGTCACTTACGGCGGTCGCGCAGTTTCAATCGCCGTGCATCCGACAAACGACAAGCGAATGGTTGTCGCGGCCGAGACTGGTGGACTATTTAGGACGTTTGACGGTGGAAAAAGCTGGCAGCATCTCGACAACCTGCCGAACAACCACGCGGTCGACGTCGCGATCGCATCGCTTGCGCCCGATGTGATCATTGCGACAACCTGGTCGCAATACAGAACGGTCCCGGACGGCGGCATATGGCGCAGCACTGACGGAGGCGCAAGCTGGAGTCAGGCGACCGGTTGGGCACCTCCACCATCGGGTGGCTGTCCGAGCCGTCCAAATGCGTACGGCATCTCGCATCCATTGCTCTCGCGAACATTCTACGTGGGCACCGATTGCGGGTTGGCGATAAGCAACGACAACGGCGCTACGTGGTCGTACGTCGTTCTTGAACCTGGAATTTTCCGATGGGACTCTGCCTATAACAGAGTTCGATCGGTACTCGTGATCAACCGTACCTCGGGTGTGCTCGCGCGAGAGCGCAACCTCTGGCGACTCAACTCGACGGGAGCGTGGGAAAAAGTAGACAGCAGCACCGGGCCGACTCAGACGTGGCGGCTCCCGCCGTTCCATTCTCTGGCATCCACCTATTGGAATGGTGCTTCGATCTATTTCTACGCGACCGGAGACCACACACTCTGGGTTTCGTCCGACGCGGGCGCGACGTGGTCCCAGCGAGCATCGCCCGGCGCAGACTTGAGAGAAGCATTCGTGCGTGTAGCTCGTCCGGTTTCCAATCGAGACGCGACCGAATTTGATGTCTACTACGGCGATGGAATGAAGTTTCATCGGCAGACATTCAAGCTCTCAGGACTGACAGGTACCGGATCGTGGACGAACCTGCCGTCTGATCATGACGATCCATCGGACGTGGCATTCGACGTCGATCATCGAATTCCGATTCTGCTTGCAAGCGATGGCGGTGTTCACCTGACGAGCGAT
>DATBRZ010000115.1:0-2251 GCA_036560025.1 Gemmatimonadaceae bacterium
CGGCTGCGCTGGAGGGAGCATATGGGTCGCGCACACCGGTGGGAGCGATGATTTTTCTGCGGCTGCGTCCATATCACTCGCCCCATCGTACCATGCAAATGACGATGCCGATGTAGAGCGAGCCATGACTGATCACAAACAACACGCCATGGTTGGCCACAGCGACGGTGGGCATGCGGGACATGACCAGCACGCCAGTCACCGCGAGCACGCCGATCACGACAAGCATGCGGGCCACAGCGTCGCGATGTTCCGCGACAAGTTCTGGATCTCGCTGCTGCTGACGATCCCGACGCTCGTCTGGGGCCACATGCTCCAGCGAGCAATCTCGTTTTCGCCGCCGCACTTTCCAGGCTCCGAGTGGATTCCAGCTGTATTTGGAACAGCGGTATTCATTTACGGCGGCACGCCTTTCATCAAAGGCGGAATCAGCGAGCTGCGCGATCGCTCTCCGGGAATGATGACGCTGATAGCACTTGCCATCAGCGTTGCCTTCGTCTTCAGCGCGGCAGTCACGCTCGGCTTCCCCGGAATGCCTCTCTGGGAAGAGCTCGCTACGCTGGTGACGATCATGCTGCTCGGCCATTGGATCGAGATGCGATCGATCAGTCAGGCGCAAGGCGCACTCAAGGAGCTCGCCAAGCTACTGCCAAACGTCGCCATGCGGGTCGTGGACGATCGCATCGAAGAAGTATCTGTCGAACAGCTGCGCGAGGGAGACCTGGTCTTGATTCGGCCGGGCGACAGAGTACCTGCCGATGGAATCGTGAGAGAGGGTTCGAGCAGCATCGATGAATCGATGCTGACTGGCGAATCGCGGCCCGTCGACAAGAAAGCGGGCGACAAGATCGTCGCCGCCACCGTTAACATGTCCGGCTCGCTGCGGGCCGAAGTAACAGCCACCGGTGACAAGACAGCGCTCGCCGGAATCATGAGACTGGTCGAGCAGGCGCAAAGCTCACGTTCACGCGCGCAGGCAGTAGCGGATCGTGCTGCGTTCATCCTCACGATTGTCGCTCTCGTCACTGGGATAATAACCCTCGTAGTGTGGCTGCTGATCCTGCCGGGGAATCCGGCATTCGCAATCGAGCGCATGGTGACGGTGTTGGTGATCGCATGTCCGCATGCATTGGGACTCGCGGTTCCGCTGGTGATCGCGATCTCGACGACACTCGGCGCACAGGCAGGGCTGCTGGTGCGAGACCGACGCGGTCTGGAAGAAGCTCGCAATCTTGATTCGGTCGTATTCGACAAGACCGGCACGCTGACGCTCGGCCAGCACCGTGTCGTCGACCTCGCGACCGTGAACGGAGTCGCGTCGGAAGAGGCGCTCCGTCTCGGCGCGGCGGTCGAGATGGATTCGGAACATCCAATCGCGCGAGCGATCGTGAAAAGCGCGGAAGAGCGCGGTGTCCGAATACCGGCGTCGAGTGACTTCGAGTATCTCCAGGGCCGCGGTGTTCACGCAACCGTGGAAGGTCGGCGACTGGCGACGGGTGGACCGAACATGCTCTCCGCGTTGAAACTCGAGCTGGATCCGCCCCTAAAGGAATTCGTCGATCGTGCATCCGCCCGCGGGCAGGCAACGGTTTTTCTCATCGACGGCCAGAAAGTGATCGCGGCGTTCGCGGTAGCCGATGCGGTGCGGCCCGAATCGAAGGAAGCAATCGAGCGCCTGCATCAATCACAGATTGAGGTCGTAATGATCACGGGCGACGCTAAGCCGGTGGCAGAGGCGGTAGCCAAGGAGCTGGGCATCGACACCGTGTTCGCCCAAGTCCTTCCCGACGAGAAAGCGAAGCGCATCGAGGAGTTGCAGGCGCGCGGGAAAAAGGTGGCGATGGTCGGCGATGGCGTTAACGACGCCCCGGCGCTGGTGACGGCGGATGTTGGAATCGCGATCGGTGCCGGCACCGAGGTTGCGGTCGAAGCCGGCGACATTGTTCTTGTCCGCAGCGATCCGCGCGACGTACCGCGAATTATCGCGCTTTCGCGGGCCAGCTATCGGAAGATGATTCAGAATCTCTGGTGGGCCGCCGGATACAATATCGTTGCGATCCCTCTTGCCGCTGGGGTTCTCGCATCGCGGGGGATCGTCCTGTCTCCGGCGATAGGGGCAGTACTGATGTCTGCCAGTACAGTGATCGTTGCGCTCAACGCGCAATTACTTCGCCGGGTGAGGCTGTAGCGAAGAATGAGTATCATGTCATTCGCCGATGTCGAATCGGGAGCAGGCCGTTCGTCGTATAGT
>DATBRZ010000116.1:0-49978 GCA_036560025.1 Gemmatimonadaceae bacterium
CTCAGCGTCGGTAGGCATCGGTCAAAGCTAGATTATTCTTGAGTCCGAAGATCTCCTGCAAAAGTAACGGTGGTCCTGTCATCAGTATCCCGCAATCCGCACGAGCGCCCGCGTGCGGGCTACCAGTATGAGCGGACGATCCACCAACTGCCTGACAGATCATACCATCAAAGCATTCGTGGCCTCTGTGAAGGCAACAGCGGCCAAAAAGGGCACCTAAAGGGCACCGAGGCGAGATTCGGCTTGAGAAAGCGAGAGCCGCAACACGGTGTAAGTCGTTGAGCCACAACGGACGGGGTGGGATTCGAACCCACGGTACGCTATTAACGTACACACACTTTCCAGGCGTGCGCCTTAAACCACTCGGCCACCCGTCCCATCATCGTTTCACCGAGCTCGACATAAAAACAGCGCCACAATGGGCGCTTCTGCCATCGGCTGAGGGATTCTAAACCCTCTCAAACGGAAATCAAAGAAACGGTACGAAAGGCTGCTGAAGAACCCGCCAAAACCCTTGAATCCTGAGGGGGTTTCAGGTGTAATAAAACCGACAGAATTGGCCCAAAAAGAGCAGTAAATCCATTAGTTTTCTAAAGGTCCGCAGGTCACCGCAGACCAGGCTCCTTCAGGAGATCGAATGAAAAAGATTTCAGTCGGAATTGGCCTCGCACTCACAGGAATACTGCTCCTTTCGGCGGTACCAGTCGTGGCGCACGCACAGGCGCGCTCCGCTCAAGGGTCCGTTTCCGGATTCATTGGGGCCGTCAATAGCATCGGTACACAGCTCGCCGCGCTGAATGCACTCAACGGCCTTAGCGCCCGTGAGATTCAGCTCGTCGACGCAGCTACGATCCTCGACAAAGGCAACGAAACAGTCCTGAATAATCTGCTGGCGAAGAAAGCAGGCGACATCAGCCGCCTGCAAACCGCTCTCGGCACGAACGCGGTCGTAGTCCAATCACTCGCTGGATCCAACGTAGCAATCAATCGAGTGGTGGCGATCGACGTGAAGCCCGGCGGCAACGTGGTGGTTTACTATCGTTAGCACGTCGATAGCGCGATAAGAAAAGGGCCCCGTTTCGGGGCCCTTTCATTTTGCCTGATGGTCACGGACAGGGAGAGATTCGAACTCTCGATACCGGGGTAACCGGTATGCCGGTTTTCGAGACCGGTGCCTTCAACCACTCGGCCACCTGTCCTGGGCAGGAAAGTTAGTTGGACGAGAATCTCGGTACAACGCGCGCGATTACACTGCTTCGACGCGTCTCGCCTCGAAGAATTCAGTTAGAAGTTCAGCGCATTCTTCTCCAAGTACGCCACCCTGCACCTCCGGTCTGTGGTTGAGACGCGGGTGGCGCAGCAAGTCGCCGACCGAGCCGGCCATACCAGCTTTCTCGTCCCATGCGCCGAATACCACTCTCGCCATCCGGGAGAGAACGATCGCTCCGGCGCACATCGCGCACGGCTCGAGCGTGACGTACAGCGTGCAGTCGTCGAGTCGCCAGGTGTCGAGCTCAGCGCAGGCTTCGCGAATCGCGATCAGCTCTGCGTGTGCCGTCGCATCCTGCTCGCGAACCGTTCTGTTGTTCGCGGCGGAGACGATCGACCCTCGACGTACCACGAGAGCGCCGATCGGCACTTCATTCTGTCGAGTGCCATGGTCGGCGATCATTAGCGCGTTGTGCATGAACCGCTCGTCGATTGACGAGCGTGTCGCGGCCGAATCGACCGCGCCTGGCATGTTGGAGCTCAGCGGTCGGAGCCGGCTCCGGCCAGCGCTTGCGCGTCGACTTCGCCGGACTCTTCTGCCACGGCCGGAACGTTCAGGAATATCAGCTCGCCGTTATCGTCGAGATCGACCTTGATCCGATCTCCTTCGAGGAACCGACCCTCCAGAACGGCAAGCGCCAGAGGATTCTGCACGAGCCGTTGAATCGCGCGCTTGAGGGGCCGAGCGCCGAAGGCTGGGTCGTAACCTTCCTTGGCGAGGAAGTGGCGCGCTTTCGGAGTGAGCTCGATTTGTAGCTTCCGCTCAGAGAGCAGCTTCTCGAGACGCTTGAGCTGAAGTCCGATGATATGCTCGATTTCAGCTTCGCCGAGTGGCTTGAAGACGATGATGTCGTCGACGCGGTTGAGGAATTCGGGACGGAAGTGCTGTCTCAGCGCGTTCGTGACTTCCCGTTCGACGTTTTCCCAGTCGCGCGTGCCTCGCTCGAGGATGTACGCGCCGCCGATGTTCGACGTCATGATGATCACGGTGTTCTTGAAATCGACGGTGCGACCCTGAGAGTCGGTGAGACGCCCGTCATCGAGGATCTGCAGCAGGATGTTGAATACATCCTGATGTGCTTTCTCGATCTCGTCGAACAGCACGACTGAATACGGTCGCCGGCGCACGGCTTCGGTTAGCTGTCCACCCTCCTCGAATCCTACGTAGCCGGGCGGAGCGCCGATCAAACGCGCGACCGCGTGCTTCTCCATGTACTCCGACATGTCGATGCGGATCATCGCGTGCTCGTCGTCGAACAGAAATTCTGCGAGCGCGCGAGCGGTTTCGGTTTTTCCGACACCGGTTGGTCCAAGGAAGATGAACGATCCAATGGGACGATTCGGATCCTGAAGACCGGCACGCGATCGGCGAACTGCATTCGAGACCGCTTGCACAGCCTCATGCTGGCCGATGACACGACTGGACAGCACGCTTTCGAGCCGAGTGAGGCGTTCGCGCTCGCCTTCCATCATTCGTGAGACGGGGATGCCCGTCCATCGGGCCACGATTTCCGCGACGTCGTCCGCGGTTACTTCTTCCTTGAGGAAGCGAATGCCTCCTTCCTGTTTGCTCGCAAGTTGCTGTTCCGTGTCGCGCAGCTTCTGCTCGAGCTGCGGAATGGTTCCGTAGGTAATCTCTGCAGCTTTGCCGAGGTCGCCCGCGCGTGTGGCCTGTTCCGCCTGAGTCTTCGCTTCTTCGAGTTGCTGTTTGATCTTCCCGACCGAGCCAAGCGTCTCCTTCTCCATCTGCCACTGCGTTTTCATGGCGTTTGATTTCTCGCGGAGATCGGCAAGCTCCCGCTCGAGCGCCTGGCGGCGTTCGACCGAGGCGCGGTCCTTTTCTTTTTGCAGCGCCTGGCGCTCTATCTCGAGCTGGGTAATGCGTCGCTCGACCTCGTCGATCTCCTGCGGCATCGAATCGATCTCGATTCTGAGGCGCGAAGCAGCTTCATCGATCAGATCGATCGCCTTGTCGGGCAGAAAGCGATCGCCGATGTAGCGGTTGGAAAGAGTCGCGGCAGCGACGATCGCTCCATCGGTGATTCTTACTCCGTGATGCACCTCGTAGCGCTCCTTCAATCCGCGGAGGATAGCGATGGTGCTCTCCACGCTCGGCTCGCCGACGAAAACCGGCTGGAAGCGGCGCTCGAGCGCTGCGTCCTTCTCGACGTGCTTGCGGTACTCATCTAGCGTCGTTGCGCCAACGACGCGCAGCTCGCCTCGCGAGAGCATCGGCTTGAGCATGTTGCCCGCGTCCATCGACCCTTCGGCTTTGCCGGCACCGACAAGGTTGTGAAGCTCGTCGATGAAGATCACGAACTGCCCTTCTGCTTCGGTGATCTCCTTCAGCACTGCCTTGAGGCGTTCCTCGAATTCACCGCGGAACTTTGCGCCGGCGATCAATGCTCCAAGATCGAGCGCGAGAAGTCGCTTGTTCTTGAGACTCTCCGGCACATCGCCGTTAGTGATCCGTTGCGCGAGCCCTTCGGCGATCGCGGTCTTGCCCACGCCCGGCTCTCCGATCAAAACCGGATTGTTCTTTGTTCGCCGCGACAATACCTGAATGACGCGCCGGATCTCTTCATCGCGGCCAATCACTGGGTCGAGCTTGCCGCGGCGTGCGGCGTCGGTGAGATCGCGCGTGTAGCGCTGAAGTGCCTGGTATTGGTTCTCCGGAGTCTGATCCGAGACGCGATGACTGCCACGTACGGCCTGCAGCGCTTCGAGGAGATCGTCACGCGTGGCGCCGACGGCGTTGAGGAGTGTTTTGCTCTCCGCGCCCTTAACGTCTGACAGCGCCAGCAGAAGATGCTCGGTCGAAACGAACTCGTCGCCGAGTTTTTTTGCCTCGTCCTCTGCGCGGTCGAATACCTGATTGAGCTCGCGAGACAGATTCGGCTGCGCGCCCGACTGTTTGGGATATCGTGCGGCTTCACGTTCTGCCTGCTCACGCAGCGCGGCTACGCTGACGCCGAGTTTCTGGAGAACCGGCACCACGATGCCTTCGTCCTGCGCGAGCAGGGCGAGCAGCAGGTGCAGATCGTAGACGACCGGATTGCCGGCGCGACGCGCGGCATTCACGGCCTCGTTCAGCGCCTCGGCTGATTTTACGGTGAGGCGGTCGGGAGTGATCATACGCGCAGGACGTGCAGGCTAGAGACCCGAATTAAACTGCAAAGGCGAACGTTTATGAGTTCTCAGTTTAATCGTTTTCGAGCTCATCAGTGAAAGATGACGCCGAAGGACCAGTTACTCAGAAACTGGGGCTTCGGCGTCAGCAGTCACGGAAAAACTGATAAACGGGATAACTACAAACTCATCACGGCAGTTTCCCAGCCATAACAGCAGAAGCGCGTCCAATTGGACGCGCTTCTGTCATCGGAGGATGAAGTTTACTTCGATACCAGCATTTTCTTCACTACCGCCTTTCCATCGACTTCGAGCCGGAACAGATACACTCCCGGCGAAACATCCTGCCCTCTCAGGTCCTTTTTGTCCCAGTACGCGATGTACTGGCTGCACGTCAACATCAAACGATCGATTGATTCTCCCCCAGCTACGTTCCCCGTTCCGCCTTGCAGGACTGGTACAGCGACTGGCTGCGCCAAAACGTTGTAGATCCGCAAGCTGACGCGGTATAACCGGTTCGACTCCGAACACCCCGACGCATCGCCGATCGTGAACGGAATTCGCGTTTCCGAGAGAACGGGGTTCGGATAATTCTGACCCAGCTCCAACCCGGCGCCCTGCGCTCTGCCGGATGGAGGTGAACTTCCCTGTGCCGACAGAAGGCCTGGCATGAACGCACTGAGGGAAAGCACTAGAAGTGCCCCCCACAGCTTTTTCATTGTTACATCTCCACTGCTGACAAGAAAAGGTTTAGACGAATTCTCCTGTAACGGGTTTACGTGTGCGGCTTTGGCGAAGTTACGAACGCGCTCAAAAGGTGTCAAGCAAAATCCAAGTCAGGCTTACGATTACGAGTCTTTTGCGGTTGTTCTCATCACATTTTGAGGCAGAATCCGCCGCCCAGAGGCCCCCCTCTCGGTGATCCCGGCGCGGTCGCAGTACTCCAGAAACGGGATCAGATACTTTCGTGATATTCCAAGCACATCGCGCAGCTCCGTAGGTGGATAGAACTTTTCTGGATCGAGTGTACCCCGAAGTCTGCCTATCAGGTCCCTGACAGCCTTCGTAGAGTAATACCGTTCCTCCGACACTTTCACCAATTCACCCGACCGCGTGAGTAATCGAAGCAGCGCCGGTGCATCAGATCCGATCTTCGACTGCAGCTCCCCGACGCTTGGCGGATCGCTCGGCGCGGCGCGAATCTCGTGCAAAATTGCATCGCGATCGCGTAGCTGTCGTTCGCTCAGTCTCGGCGACCAACCAGCCGGGCGAACCAACGCGCCATCCAGCTCGACGCGTCCATTCCTGATCAGATCAAGCAACGCTCGGTCGATCACCGACGCGGGGGCGCGGAGCTCTGCTCTCAACGTCTGTAATTGGACACCCGCCTCGAGAGGAGAGTTTGCGACCGAATCGCGAACCATCTCTTCGAGTCGCTCACTCAGTGAGGCAAGTGATTGACGGGAGACGATTCTGTCTTCGATTGTCTCGACGCCGGCCGAACGTGCGAGCTCGGCGGAATCTGCAGGCGTGAGGCCTAATCGAATCGGAAGGATCGATTCATCGATGCCGCTGGCTCCGGCAGCATCAAGCTCCGCGCGAAGGAGGTCCAGTGGCTCGATTGCGTCGATCATGGCAATGAGTCGCGACGATTTGGGCACTGGGTACGGATCGAGAACGATGCCTCCGCCGATCGTTGCTACGGGCGATGGCAGGCGAAACACGAATCTGTCACCAGCGCGAGCGATCACCGGCTCGTCGAGAGTAAGTCGAGCAATCCGCGGGCTCGCCGCATTGTTGTTTCTCGACATAAGTGAGAGCCGCGCTTCTGTCTCCGCTGTTCCGAGGTGAAATCGGAGCCGCGTGCGTGTCGTGATCGGCGGTGCATCGTTCGCGAGGTGGACGTGCGCGAGAAGTCGTGTGGTCGGCGACCATGACGTGTTGTCGACGAGGACCATTCCTCGTTCGAGCTCTGCAACATCGCAGTTCGCGAGGGCGATCGCAGTTCGATGTCCCGGCGCTGCCCGGCTTACTGCCCGCCCGTGAGTCTGAATTCCGCGGACTCTCAACGCGCGTCCGCCCGGATGAAGGAACACGGTGTCGTCTTTGCTGATGGATCCGCTCCACACGGTCCCGGTGACCACGGTTCCTGTGCCACGAATGGAAAAGGCACGATCCACTGGCATCCGGAACAGATCATCGTCGGCCCGACTGCGGCCGCTCTGAGAGAGCGCAGACTTCAACGCTGAACGCAAATCGGTGAGGCCGTCGTGCGTCGAAGCCGATACAGCATTGACTGTGGGTTCCTTTAGTCCTCGTGACTTGAAAAGGGATCGAACTTCCTCACTAACCAGGAGTAGCCACTCCGCTTCGACCAGATCCTTCTTCGTTATGGCGACAACGATGTTCTCGACACCCAGTAGCGACAGGATGTCCAAGTGTTCGTGAGTCTGCGGCATCACTCCTTCATCCGCAGCCACCACCAGCAGTGCCGCGTCGATTCCGCTGGCGCCCGCGAGCATTGTTCGAACGAAGGCTTCATGACCGGGAACGTCGACAACACCGACTGTGCCGATGCCGTCGAGCTCGAGTGGCGCAAATCCGAGGTCGATCGTAATGCCGCGGCGTTTTTCTTCAGGCAGTCGATCTGTGTCTACGCCGGTGAGCGCTTTGACCAGCGCAGTCTTTCCGTGATCGATGTGGCCGGCGGTCCCGAGAATCACGCTGCTGTCCAGCTACCCTGTTCCCAGATCCGATACGCTCTGAGCTCTCGATCACTCCCGAGGTGCTCCTGGAAGAATTCGCGGAGCAGCCGCTGGTGCGCGCGAGCGTCGAGGGGTGAGAGCGGTGACGCGCGGCTTCCATCGGCCCACGCCCGGATGGCATCGCGCGCGGACGGCGGAACTGTGCGCAGCCCTCCTGTGAGCGAAGCACACCTGCTGCAGAGCGCTCCTCCCGCCGAATGCGAGAACGCAACGCTCGCATCGTCGGGAAGATCCGAGTGGCAATTTGCGCAGATGTCGAGTGATGGCGTGAAGCCCATCTGCGCAATGATCAGCCACGCGCCTGCGATTGCGGCGTCGAGCGTCCCGTCGGTTGCAGCGCTGACGATGTCGTCAAGCACGCGCTCGACCGCATCGAACAGCCCGGATGAGCTCTCCTCCGCAGGAAACCGGAGAACCAGCTCGGATATCATCGAGGCCGCCGTGAACCTGCCTACGTCAGAGCCTATTGCCGGCCGACTCTTCGTTACGTCCAGCGCCGCCAGAGTCTGAAGCTCGCGGTTAGGTCTGACGTGGATTTCCGCGAGTCCCTGCGCAAAGAGATCCATCGCGCTGCCGAATCTCTTTCGCGACCTGCGCGCACCTCGCGCGAGAACCGACTGCACGCCTGCTTCGCGCGTAAGGAGCCGGACGATGCACGACGTCTCCAGATAGTCGAACGAATGAAGAACGATTGCGTCGGTCAACAGCGGAGGCATGACCGGAATCTATAATCCGCCATCGAACCGTGCGCCGACCAGGATCACGCGTCCCGGCGACTGAAAATGCAGCACGTCTTCGTACTTCCGATTCAGCGCATTCTCGGCCCGGAACGTGAGCGACAGCTCATTGCGACTTGACCGATATGCTGCGAATGATGCAGCACCGTCGACGCGAGTATACGAGGGAAGAGTGAGAGTCGTCGCCGGAAAGAGGTTGAAGTCGAGGTCTGGTCGCTTTCCGACATAGTTCGCGGAGAGCGACACAGTCAGTCGTGGTATGGGCGATTGCGTAACTGTCGCTGTGGCTGAGTGGGATGGGCGTCTGATCAAGGCATCGCCGACGTGGAGACTTCCGGAGTAGTCGGTTGAGAGTTTGGTGACATGCGGGGTCGCCTGAGTGTAGCTAGCGTTGAGGATGAGTCCCGCCGGGCCGCGTGCGTCGAGTCCCAGCTCGTACCCGTTCGATTGGGCTCGAGCAAGATTGGCAAAGCTCCCGCGAAAATCCGGCGGCCCGCCTGATACGAACTGGATGAGATCGTTGAATCGCTGATTGAAGTAACCAGCCGAAAGTCGAATGGCGCCGTTTGCGAGCTCTTCTTCGACTCCTGCTTCCCAGGTTCGCGCAGTCTCGGGGCGAAGATTCGGGCTTCCCACCGTAAACAATGTCGGCCTCAGCTGATTGAATGCGGGTGCATTGAAGGCGGTGCTGATCGATGCGCGAACGCTCAATCCCGTGACAACCTCTCCCTTCGCACCGACTCGATACGTGGTGTGAGTGTCGAAGTCGGAGTTGTCGTCGACTCGTGCGGCGAGGGTGTAGCTCATAGCATGCGCGGCCGAGCCGAGCAGCTCCACGAATCCTGCGCGCACGTCACGAGAAGCGGAAAATCTCGAAACGACTGCCTGCGGTCCCCCAACCGGACCTCGTCTGTCAATCGAGCGTTCACTCTCGCGTTCTATCTCTGCGCCGGCGGTCAGACGGATGGACGGAAGCGTCAATTGTGCGCGAGCGCCGGCATTTCGTCGTCGCGAATACGACGACTGCGCCAGATGCTGCTGAGTTTGCGCGCCGAATGGCACGTTGATGTCTTCCGTGAGGTCCCACACTTCGTTACTGCCGACGTTGATCCGTGTCTCAACAACCCGTGAGACGGGGACGACAGCGTCCGTTCCCACAGTCAGCCGATGCTGAACGCGGTATGAGTTCGAATCGACCGGCGCACCCGTGTAGTCCGTCGGATAATGGAATTCCGCTGTCGTGTACCGAGCGGTTGCGGAAACGTTCTCGCCTGCTCTACCCGAATAACCCACTGAGCTGCTGAGCGTGCCGTTCAGGTACTGATTGTTGAACGGAAGGATTCCGTCTGTGAAATGATGTGCGCCGGAAATGGAATACGAGGTTGCGTCCTTTCTGCCCGCGAGACTGAGAGACGCTTCGCGCGTTCCGTACGTGCCTGCGCGCGCGTCGGCAGTTACACGCGACGGGCCTGATCCTCGCCGGGTGAAAATCTGAATCGTGCCCGTCATGGCGTCCGCGCCGTGAACCACGCTGCCCGGGCCGCGAACGATCTCGATTCGGTCGATGTTGTCGGTCGTGAGATGACTGAAATCGAAGAACCCGCCAGACGAGTTGACCGCGACCCCATCGATCAACACACGTGTGTATCTGCTCTCCCCACCGCGAAGGAAAAGCGTTGTGACTGATCCGAATGAGCCATTCGACGTAACCGCGGCGCCGGGAACTACGCGAAGCGCATCCGATAGTCGCGCAATTCCACGGTCTCGAAGCTCTTTCCCGGTAATCACAGTCACCTGCTGAGTGAGCGATGATTTCTGGACGGGTGTCTGTGTCGCGGAGATAACCACGGGATCGAGGACCGCAGTGTCCCGTTCCTGCGCGGCGGATCGCGCGGGGAGCAAACAAAGAACGATAAAGGAAGAGGCAAGCGCCAAGCAGGTGGGGTAAGTGAGTTTCCGAGTCATGGGTCGGCCGGGTTCAAGATTCCGAGGGAGAGCTGGGCGGAGGCGGAGATGGACGGCGAAGCGGAACGAGTGCCGGAGAACCGGTTGCGGGATCGCGTGATACGACAAGCGGCCATCCGTACACGCTCTCCAGTAGCGGAGCGCTCATGACCTCATCGGGCGAGCCATGAGCCGCGACCTTTCCGCGATCGAGTATCACGACATCACGCGCGAAGCGCGCGAGCAGATTGAGCTGATGGCTCACGACGAGAACGGCGAGACCCTCGGCAGCGAGTGAATGCAGCAGCTCGAACAGCGACATCTCGTGCGACAGATCGAGGAAGGTCGTGGGCTCGTCGAGCACGAGCGCTCTTCCCTCCTGCGCCAGTGCGCGCGCAATTCGTACGCGTTGCCATTCGCCACCTGACAGCTCGTCGGTTCTTCTATCGGCGAGATCGGAAACACCGGCGCGCTCCAGCGCCCGCTCGACTGCGACTTCGTCGGACTTGCCTGCGCTTTCCCACAGACCCAGTCTCGGATAACGGCCGAGGGAAGCGTACTCGCGGACCGTGGTTGGAAAGGCTGCTTCTTCTCGTTGCGGCGCAACGGCGACGCGGCGGGCGATTTCGCGCTGGCTGAGCGAAATGATCGAATCACCTGCCAGCTCAATCGATCCGCTCTCGAGTGGCTGTCTTCGAATCAGCGCGCGAACGAGCGTCGACTTTCCGCTACCGTTGGGACCGGCTACGCCGGTGACACCTGAGACGGCTACGTCGAACGACACTCCGTCGAGCGCACGGCTTGATGCGCGCGCATATCTGACTGCTACGTCGCGAAACCGGATCAAGTCGCCCGCCTCAGCTGAGAAAGGAAGAACGGAACGCCGAGCACGGCTGTGACCGCCCCGAGCGGGAGCTCAGCGGGTGGACGGAGCGTTCTTGCCGCCAGATCGGCAGCGACGACCAGTGACGCGCCGACGAGCGCGGCGCCGGCAAGAAGCGGCCGATGACGGCGAATCCCGCCGGCGCGAACGATGTGCGGAACGATCAGGCCAACGAAGCCAACCAATCCCGCTGCGGCAACTGTTGCTGACGCGAGAAGCGCGCTTACAAGGAACACAGTCCGCGCGGAACGATCGACGTCCACGCCTAGCGCAGCAGCGGGCTCCTCACCCAACGCAAGCACATCGATGTCGCGAGCGAGCACCAGCAGAACGCCGCCGCCGATAGAAATCGAAATCGCGAGCGCTGCAACAGAAGACCAGCTCGCGTCGCCCGCCGATCCCATCATCCACCACAATGCGCCACGAATGGTGTTCGGCGGCGCGTTCGCGAGCGCGATCATGATCACCGCGTTCGCGAATGCTCCGATAACGACGCCGGCCATAAGTAGCGTCCGCGGATCTCCGCGTCCTCCGCGACCTGCGGCACGCGCGACGACAAGCGCGAGAACGACGGCGACGCCCGCTCCGGCGAACGCTGCAAGGGATACGGCGGCATCAGCATTCAGTCCAAGAGCGAGCGCCACCACAGCTCCAACTGCCGCCCCGCCTGAAACCCCGAGGAGGTACGGCTCAGCGAGCCCGTTACGAAGGCTTCCCTGAAGCGCTCCGCCACTCATACCCAGGCCGGCTCCAATCAGCGATGCGAGAACGACTCTAGGCAATCGCAGCTCGCGAATGATTGCTACTACCGCCTGCTCGCCTCGACCGAACAGTGCATTGACTACATCGCGCGGAGCAATCGGAATCGGTCCGGTTCCAACGGCAACGATGCACAACACGACGAACAGCGTGATACCGACGATCCAATGCCAGCCGCGATGCGACATCAGCGAATCGTGTCCGGATGCAGTGCGCGGGCGAGAGCAACAGCAGCTTCGCCGAGCCTCACTGCGGGCCGTCCAACTACGGCGGTGTCGACAACAAGAACCCGTCCCGCTCTGACGGCGGGAGCAGCGGCCCAGCGTTTATCCGCGCGAATCTTCGTCGCGCCTTCAGGTCCCGTGATGATGTAGTGAGGATCGCGCCGCAGTACATCTTCGATCGACACCGGTGGCGACGGTACGTCGACGTCGCCGTAGACATTTCGTCCGCCGGCGATGTCGATCAGCTCGTTCATGTAGCTCCCTCTGCCGATCGTGATGAGCGGAGCATCCCAGATGTGCCAGAACACCGTCGGCCGCGGAAGATCACGCGTCGCTGCGCGCACCCGATCGAGCGTCCGGAGAACAGAATCGGATACGACCCGCGCGCGGGCGGAATCACGAAGCACGAGCCCGAGTATCCGCGCCGCGCGCTCGAAATCGCGGATCAGATCGATCTTGAGAGAGACCGTGTTGACGCCGGCTTTTCGCAGCTGCAGGGCTGCTGTGCGGTTGTCCGCACTCGCATAGAGGACAACCAGATCCGGACGCGATCCCAGCACGGCTTCGACGTTCGGCCGGATTCCGGTTCCGAGATCTGGAACGAGTCGAGCCGAATCAGGATAGAGATCCCAGTGAGTTCGCCCGACGAGGCGAGCTCCGGCCCCCATCGCAAACAGCATCTCGGTCGTTGCCGGATTGAGCGACACGATCCGGGACGGCGTTGCTCCGATCCTGATCGTGTCGCCGAAATCGTCCGTAATCGATGCAACCGGACGCTTCGATGAACGATCGCACGCGGCGACCGCGATTAACGCAAGAGCTGCAACTCGCTGAATGAACAAAGCGGACATCCTCCACTCGGGAGAACGCCCGCAACGTCAATGCGCCGGACTTGAGCGCTTCGATCGCCACCAGCACCTCCCCCGAGGTTCTGATTCTGTGGCGCGAGCTGAAGTCGTCTCCTGGCTCCGGGCCGCGACGCTCACCTTCCCGGCCTCAATGGCCAGTGGTGCTACGAGCGCGCGTGTTGCCCGATACAGTGGCGGGGCCGCGCCGGCATTACACCGGCTTCCGTGGCTCCTGCTCGCGATCAGTTGTGAATTCGAAGCTATCTGCGCCGGAGCGCGAGGGCAAGCGCTGCCGCCATTGCTCCGGCAATCAGCAGCGTGATCGCGATCATGTAACCCGACGTGATGGTTGCGCGCCGTGCTGCCGGCAGATCGATCACCGATACCGAGTTTACGGGCACGTCGACTCCCATGAATCTCCGGAAGGTGCGATTCGAAACTGAAACCGGATTCGTTTCTTTCAGCCGAGCTCCGGTCACTGTACCCTTTTCTTCTTCGATCAGAACCTCAAGGATTTGCGTCGGCTCGCTGATCGGAATGCTGAGCGGAAATCGCGACGCGGGAAGCGAGTAGCTGAACGCGAGCTGCTTCAGGCCAGGCGCAATCGGTGCGAACACCTCGACAAGACCGTCTCGCTGGGTGACGCCGGTGGGGGGTAGGTCGCCTTGCGCTACCTGAAATCCTGTCGCGCCTGCGGGTACGATCGTGCTCCACGAGGCAGCGCCTCTCCCGCTTCCCGATGCGATGCGCGTGCGCGCGCTGTCGTTGGCCAGCTCGAAAACCTCCGTAATCGATCGCTGCGAGTTTGCATCGACTGCAGAGACTACGACGTGGTGACCGCGTACCGCGATCGGAATGGGCTTCGACGTGGTGTCGTAGACGGCGATCTCTGCATCATCGCCTGCGACGCGAGGGTTCGTAAACGGGGCTGTGAAGTAGGCGATGCCACCGTAGGACGCAGAAGCGAAATAAATTGCCGACGTGTCGCCAAAACGCCGATACCTGAAGCCGTATCTCCCATTTTCATCGGCGCGGACTGAATCCATCGGAGCTGCTCGATCGCTGCCGACCCGGTGAAGCGTTACCCAGATGCCCGGAACCGGAATCATGTCGCTTGCTCCAGGTCGGATGACGCGTCCCTCCACCCGGTTTTCGGCGGAAGGAGCAACCGTGACGCTGTCTGTCTGGGCGGCCGCTCGCGTCGCAAGGACGAGCGCCGCTAAACCGGTCAGAGCTCTAAATGTTGAACTTCCCAAGATCCTCGGGACGGAGGTTCTCGAGATACTTCTGAAGCTCGGAGGGGGTCATTTCGTCGGACGACTGCTCGGGAGGAGTCGCGAACGATTCTGTTTCGTCTGACGAGTCGTCGAAAAGAATCGACGTGAGCAGCGAGTCCTGTGCAAAAATTGGCGCCGAGAAGCGCAGCGCGATCGCGATGCTGTCGGACGGGCGCGCATCGATATGAATCGTGCGATCATCGCGGCGGATGTGAAGCTCCGCGAAATACGTGCGATTCTCGACTTTGGTGATCTGAATGCGCCTGAGTGTACCGCCCAGTCCGGTGATCAGGTTCTTGCAGAGATCGTGTGTGAGGGGTCGCTCCCGGCGCAGCTTGCTCATCTCGATGACGATCGACTCGGCCTCAGGCTGACCGATCCAGATCGGCAGCAAACGCTCGCCGCCCTTCTCTCGCAGGATTACCACATAAGAGTTGTTGGTCCGATCCAGTCCGAGACGCATGACTTCGACTTCAACCAAATCCATGAATCGGAATGTACAACGGGTTACGGGGTACGGGGTACAGGTTTTCGCAAAACGCTTCTCGAACGATTACTCGAACCGTTACCCGTACCCCGTAACCCGTACCCCGTACCATCCGTACGGCCTCATAATGAAGCCTCTCAACATTGCGGCGCTCCTCGAATCGGCGCGTGTGGGAGCCGATGCCCTGCGGGCGAATCCGCTTCGAACAGTTCTCTCGACAACGGGGGTCATAATCGGCGTTGCCGCTCTCGTTGCAGCGTTCGCGATCACCGACGGTGTCGACGTCTGGTCGCGCGCTCTCATCACGCGCGAATCCAGCGTCCAGGATGTCGCGATCACTCCCAAGGTATCGGAGATCGTGAACGGCCGGCATGTAAGGGTTCACGGCGCGCCCATCTTCACTGCCGACGATGCGGCCGCGGCCCAGCGTGAGATTCCCGGCGTCCTGCGGCACACGCTGATGCTGAATGGCACCGCGAACGCCGAGTATCTCGATCGACGATCGCCTGTGCGGCTGACGCTTGCGACCGCGAGTCTGATCGATTTTGGCGGTCTGAACGTCGCGGCGGGGAGATTCTACAACGAGATGGAAGTCGACCACGGAGCTCCCGTGATCGTCCTCGGTCATCATCTAGCGGAGGAGCTCGCGGGAAGCCGGGACCCGTTGTGGCTCGTTGGCAGGCCCATTCGCGTTTCCGGATCGCGTCGCGAAGTGGTCGGCGTGCTCGCCGGACCCGAGTTTGGACCGGAGACCGATCTGGTAGCGTTCGCACCCGTCCGAGGCGGGTTGGAATTGATCGACCGCGGATCAGCATCCGCGCCGCCGACGCTCAGGCTGAAGGCGCGGAGCATCGAGGCTGTCGATTCATTGCGGCGCGCGGCCGAAGAATGGCTGGCAGAGCGGTACGGAGTGCGTGCGTCCAAGCTCACGATCGAAGTAGGGACTCAGCGCCTCGAGAACACGCGACAGGCCATGCTTCTCTCCAAGCTTCTGCTGGGGATTCTGGTTGCGCTGATTCTCGCCGTCGGCGGGATTGGAATCATGAACGTGCTGCTGGCCGCCGTCGCGGAGCGCACGCGAGAGATCGGAATCCGAAAGGCGGTCGGCGCCCGGGCGCGTGACATCCAGACGCAGTTTCTGTTCGAGTCTGTCACCGTCACCGGCGTGGGAAGCGCACTCGGCTTCGTCCTCGGAATGCTCATCGCGTATGCGGGCACGGCGGTGTTTCGCACGTGGGCAGGCGCGGAGATCTACCCTGTGCTCAAACCGGCGACGGCTGTTCTTGCCGTGATGTCAGCGGTCATCGTTGGGGTTGTGTTCGGTACGTATCCGGCACGTCGCGCCGCCAGATTATCGCCGATCGACGCAATCGCGAGAGAATAGAAACGCCAACGGCCCCGCATGGCGGGGCCGTCTGTTGAAAGAAGCCGGCTATGCGTGTGCTGCTTTCTGCAGCTCCTTCACGCGATCGAGACGCTCCCAGCTGAACAGTGTTCGGGCATCCTTTCCCGAACCGATCTTCTTCGGTTCGCGCCCGAAGTGGCCATACGCGGCTGTTGCTTCGTAGATCGGTTTACGGAGATCGAGATCCTTCATGATCCCGCGCGGAGTGAGATCGAATACGGATTCCACAGCGCGCATTATCGCCGACTCCGGGACCGTGTTCGTCCCGAACGTGTCGACCATTACCGATACTGGCTTCGCAACGCCGATCGCGTATGCGAGCTGGACCTCGCAGCGTCGGGCCAGTCCGGCAGCTACGATGTTCTTCGCAACCCATCGAGCTGCGTAGCATGCACTGCGATCCACCTTCGACGGATCCTTTCCGCTGAATGCTCCACCGCCGTGCCGTCCCATCCCGCCGTACGTATCGACGATGATCTTTCGGCCGGTAAGGCCTGCGTCTCCCTGTGGTCCACCGACCACGAATCGGCCCGTCGGGTTGATGTGATACTTGATTCCCTTCGACCGGAGCTCTTTCGGAATCACCGGTTCGATCACGTCCGAGATCACGGCCTCGTGAAGCTTCTTGTTCGAGATCGCATCGTCGTGCTGCGTCGAGATCACCACGGTCTCGACCGAGATTGGCACCGCGCCTTCGTATAGCACAGTCACCTGCGATTTGCCGTCGGGCCGAAGCCAGTCGCCCGCGCCGTTTCGCCGGCACTCCGCAAGCTGTTTGGTGAGTCTGTGCGCGAGTACGATCGGCATCGGCATCAGCTCGTCGGTCTCGTCCGATGCGTATCCGAACATCATTCCCTGATCGCCGGCGCCGCCGGTATCGACCCCCTGACTTATGTCAGGTGATTGACGTCCGATGGTATTGATCACCGCACATGTCTTCGAATCGAAGCCATAGCTCGCGTCGGTGTAGCCGATGCGCTCGATCGTTCGACGCACGATGTCCGCTATCGGGACGTAGGTTGTTGTTGTGATCTCGCCGGCGACACAAGCGAGGCCGGTGGTGACGAGAGTCTCGCATGCGACGCGAGCTGCGGAATCGTCCGCCAGAATCGCATCGAGAATGGCGTCCGAGATCTGGTCAGCTACCTTGTCGGGATGACCCTCGGTAACTGATTCAGAGGTGAACAAGTGTCGGTCCAGCACGATATCCCTCAGGGATTGGGACGAGGAAGAAGCGGACTAGCGGCGCGCCGTACGATTCGCTCCGCCATTGGTCTTAGGGTCCGCCCTGGCCCTCAAAAGTATTTCCGTCGACGTAGTCGGGCAACCCATCGCGAAGAAATGCCGCATTACCGAAAGCCGACAGCAGCTTTCGCCTGAGCACCGTCTCGGATTCTCGCGCGGTGCCGGTTGCAAGGGCCGCATTTGCCGAATCGGTCGCGACTCGTGCGCTCACTCCACGGACGATTCGCTTCACCAGCGGAACGGAACGCGGCGCGACACTCAGATTGCGAACGCCGAGGCCGATCAGAGCGAATGCCATCAGGGGCTGCGACGCCATTTCACCGCATACGCTGACCTCGAGTCCGAATTCGGCGCCGACCTCGACAATGCGACGAATGAACCGCAACACAGCCGGATGCAGCGGAGTGAATCGCGACGCAAGATTTGCGTTGCCGCGATCGACCGCGAGAGTGTACTGAACCAGATCATTGGTTCCGATACTGAAGAACGCGACATCCTTGGCGAGCGTATCGGCAGCAAGCGCGGCGGCAGGTGTCTCCACCATTATTCCGAGCGGAAGATCGTGTCGGTAATCGACGCCCCGGTCGTCCAGCTCACGCGCTGCTTCCTCGAGCAGCTTGCGGGCCTGCCGTACTTCATCGACGGTTACGATGAGCGGCAGCATAATGCGGACGTCGCCGTGCGTCGCTGCGCGGAGCAGGGCCCGGAGCTGCGTCTTGAAGAGCTCCGGCTGATCGAGACACATGCGGATGGCGCGCCAACCAAGGAACGGATTCGCTTCCGTTGGATATCCGCCAACCGGGAGTTTGTCTCCTCCGACGTCGAACGTCCGAATCACGACCGGGTGATTGTCGAAGGCGCCGACGACTTTTCTGTAGGCTCTGTACTGCTCCTCTTCATCGGGCATTGTCGCGCGTCCGACGACGAGAAACTCCGTTCGCATCAGCCCAACGCCCTCAGCGCCGGAGTGCGCCGCCTGCTCGGCTTCCTCTGGAAGGTCGACGTTCGCTCTCAGCGTGATTTTTACGCCGTCGAGCGTCACCGGCTCGAGGGAAACGAGAAGCTGCAGCTCCTGCGTGTCCGCCAGCTCGCGCTCCGCCCGGTCGCGGTAAGCCGCAATTACGTCCGGCGCGGGATCGGCGATAAGGATTCCCGACGATCCGTCGAGAATCACTTCCTCACCGGCGTGCAGCCGCGTGGTAGCGTCGCGCAATCCCACCACGGCGGGGAGTCCGAGTGATCGTGCGAGAATGGCAACGTGAGAAGTACGCGTGCCTGCATCGGTGGCGATCGCTGATATTGCTTCACGATCGAGCTGAACGGTGAGGCTCGGTGTCAAATCGTGAGTGACGAGAATGGCGTTCGATCCCTTTGGCAGATCGACCGGATCGTGGTCAGGCAATCCGAGAAGCACCGAGAGCACGCGGATGTGCACATCGGTGAGATCGCCGACCCGCTCGCGCACCATGGGTTGGGCATGACGGGCGAAATGCTGACGCCATTCGATGAGCACGAGATCGAATGCCTTTTCCGCGCTCAGGTTCTGTCGAACGAGCGCTTCGACCCCCTCGAGCATCTCGACATCGGAAAGAATCGATATCTGCACGTCGAAGATTGCGGCTTCTTCGGGACCTGCGTGGCTCTCTGCGCGGCGCTTTACCTGCTCGAGACGCGCCCGCGCCGTAGCGATCGCATTGTGCAGTCTCTCGAGCTCCGCCGGCACTTCCTCGTCCGAAACGACACGGTGAGGAACGTCAGGAACTTCCCACAGCAACAGGTGGACGGGTCCAATCACGATGCCCGGTGATGCGGGCATCCCGACGAGACGACCGTCGCCGTCGCGGCGCTCAGGCGTCACGACTCACCGAACTTTGCTGCAACCAGAGCAGCCAACGCATCGAGTGCCGCGTCTGCGTCCTCCCCTTCCGCGCGGATGAGAACCGTCGCTCCGAACTCGGCGGCAAGCATCATGACTCCCATGATGCTCTTTCCATTCACCTCCAGATCGTCGCGCACGAGCGTGATATGGCTTTTGAACCGCGACGCGGTCTTGACGATTTCCGCCGCCGGCCGTGCATGAAGCCCAAGCTTGTTGACGATCGTCACGGCTCGCTCGGGCATCATGAGATTACCGAGTAAAGAACGAACAGCGCCAGGATCAGCCGCGCGAACTTCCAGCCCTCGGCGCGGTCGCCGAACCGCGTGAGCAGCACTCCACCCAGTATTGCCGCGAGAATTATCTCGCCAACGAGGAACCCTCCGTGCGATACGAACCTCCTCGAAGCAAGTGGAATCGAGATTCCGGCGATCAGCGCTGCTGCGGCGCCCAGGTATTGGGGCCCGCGACGCAAAATCGGATGCGCAAGGGAGTCCGCAACGCGCAAACCGCGCTCGAATCCGACTCGAAGGGCCCACCAGCGCAGCCATAAATGTCCGGCGTTGTAGAGAAGGAGAAAGATACCGACGACCAGAAGGGGTGGCGCCTCGAGCCCGAACGCAGCGAGGCCGACAAGCGAGCAGAATGGCAGCCACGTAGCCCATACAAGTCTGTCACCAACGCTGCCGAGGGGACCGGCCAATGCGGTTCGGAATCGCTCGATGAGCGTCGGTGCAGCACCGTCGAGCTCTGCGCGCGCCAGCGCGCCGACAGCAATGCCGGTGAGATACGGGTGCGCGTTGAAGTATCGCGCGTGACGAGCAATGGCCTGGCTGTATTGGAGTCCGCCGGGTCCGCCCGGAAGAAGACGCAAAGCAGGCTCCATACAGAACGCGATGCCGTTGCCGAGCAGCGTCTCATAATTCCAAGAGCCCTGTACCGCGAACAATCGCAGGTACATGCGAAGCCAGATTCCGAATGGCAGCGAGGGCACTGCACGATCTGCTGTCATCGCTGCAGAAGAATCCCTGCACCCGCGAGCGCACCCGCGACGAAAAGCAGCCTTGCCCGCGGAACAACGTGGAAGATTTTCCACACAGCTCCGGCAGCGACGGCAGCCGCGATCGCTGCAACGATTGCGCGTGTGAGCTCCTCGTTACCGTGCCACGAGCCGACAATGGCCGCAGTCAACGGAGCGAACACAATCAGCCCGCCAAGAGTCACGATGATTCCACGCACCAGATCCGCCGTGAGCCCGAACAGCTGAAGACTTGCGACAGCCGAGCTCGAGCCTGCGTCAAGCTGCGGTTGGAGCCGCGCCGCGCGAGTCGCGTTCATGCGGCGCAGCGTCACCATGCTTCCTCCGCTCACCATCGCCGTGAGAAGTGCGGCGAGCACTCCGGCTGCAAGCGCGCTGCTTGGCGGACCGGGCTGTGATGCGTAAACGGCACCCCCGACAACGCTTGCTGACCCCCATTCCGGATATCGCGAAGCGCCGAATGGCAGAGTTTCCAGCGCAATCAGCTCGAGAATGGCGCCGATAAAGAGACCTGCCATTGCATTTCCTGCGAATGCACCAGCAACTGTAGCCGCGACGAGCGGGCGAGCGAGCATTGCCTGAGGAAACGTCACTACGTCGAGCCCGAGCACTCCTCCCAGCACCGCGATCGGCAGCATGCTCACGAGATTCATCGAGACGGCTCCGCCGGGTGGTTCCTGTCTCCGAGGAGCTCATCGATGGGAACCGGACGAGCGGTCGGCACGTCCTGCGCGGAAACCTTTACGCCAAGTCCGGCGAGCTGTCTCAGTCCCGTTTCCTCTTCCGGAGTCAGAAAGACGTAGCGAAGCCGGCCCGCTCGGCCCGCTCGATAGTGAAGACCGCCAACGTTCACTTCGCGGATCGCCGCGCCGCCCTTGATGAGGCGGTACATCGTGTCGATATCGCCGGTCAAGAGAATTCCCGGCCGCGGATCGCTTGCGTAGTCGGTGTATTTGGCCGACGCAGTCTCAACGTCGGCGAACCGCAATTCCATCTCCGGGGGGACGCCCATTCGGTAGAGGTCCTGCTCCCAGTCACTGGCTGCGACATTGTCGTCGACGAGGACGATAAACCTGACGTCGAGCGGCTGACCCCATCCGACGACGACCTGCCCGTGAATCAGCCGATCGTCGATTCTGTTGAGTGCGACGCCCATCAAGTCTTGCCGTGAGTGGCGATCGACGCGCGCCCCTTCTCTACAGCGAGGCGCGCCGCTTCAGTGGCGGGCTCATCGGCATGAAAGACAAACTCGAGCAGCGTGGCGAGGTTTGCCCCGGTCACCAGTACGACATCGGGGCGGTCGCGCATGATTCGTCGCACAGCCATCGTTGCGCTGCCCGCAGGAAGATCGGTGAAAAAAACGTCGATGCCGCCTTCGGTGGCGTACGTTCGGAGTCTCGCCTCGATGTCCTCGCCGCTCAGACCTTCATTAGAAAGCGCGATGAACAGATCGCGGTACCCAGTGATCTGACCGACCGCGCTTACGATCCCCTGCGGAAAGGAGCCGTGACCTGCGACGATTGCGCGCGGGCGGGAGGGATCCGCAGGCGGCGCAGCGTCTTCGGCGCTGCTACTCATCATCCTCCTGGAGGTACTCGCGAACGTCTCCGGCCGCCGCGCGCATGCGTCCAATCAGTCGCTCGTTGAATCGCTCTGCCGGATTGATCCCGGAATATCGAAGGAGATGATTCAGCGCGATCACTTCCGCGATGACCGTGATGTTCTTGCCGGGGTTCAATGGCACCGTGATCAGCGGAACCTGAACGCCGAGGATCTCAGTGTTGAGGATATCGAGTCCCGTGCGGTCGACGATTGCTTCCTGGTTCCAGTCCTCGAGCCGCACGACGACTTCGATGCGCTTCTGCTGGCGCACAGCGCGGATCCCAAAGATGGAAGGTATGTCGATCAACCCGACGCCGCGTATCTCCATGTGATGACGCTGAAGCTCGTGGCTTCGTCCGATAAGAACGTCGTTGCCGCGACGTGTGGTTATGACCAGATCATCCGCAACGAGCCGATGTCCGCGCTCGACAAGGTCGAGAACGCATTCTGATTTGCCGATCCCGCTTCGCCCGGTGAAAAAAAGTCCGACGCCGAAAACATCGGCGAGAGATCCGTGAAGCGTCGTCATCGGCGCGAACTCTTCCTCGAGCACCGGCTTGATGCGCCGGTAGAACTCGGCAGTCTTCAGTCGACTCTGAAGGAGCGCGACACCGGACGCGGCGGCTGCACTCGTCAGCCCGTCGGGCGGAGTCTGGCCTTTGGTGATGATGACGACGGGGATCGGAAACTTGAAAAAGCTGTCGAGTATTCGTTTGCGCTCCGAATCGGAGAGCGAAGCGAGATACGTAACCTCAGTTTCGCCGAGGACCTGAATTCTCTCGCCGACGAATCTGTCGACGTATCCGGCAAGCGCGAGACCGGGGCTGGAGATGTCGGTGCCGGGAATCTGACGCTCGAGTCCGCGTCCTTCTCCCAGATCCTCGAGCTGAAGGGAATCGCCGCTTCGCTCGAGAAGCTGCGCGACGGTTACGCTTCGGCTCAAGCGCTGATGACCGGAATCGGTCGTGGTTTTCGCTTCGAGGACTTTCTCGTATCGCGCAACTTGCGGATCTGGGCGGTGAGCTTGTCGACAGCGGTGGCGAGCGCGGGGCCGAAGAATCGCGCCTCTCCGCGGGCGACGATGTCGCGTTGACGCGGCGCGTGCAGCACGATCTCGACGCGCTTGACGGGACCATCTTGCTCAAAGCGGACGACCGCGTCAACCGCACGAGTGTGACCCGAGGCTGCGCGTCTGGCCGCCGCCTCTGCTCGGCGGCGCATGCGTTGAGACACGGCCGCGTGACGCACATGAAAGATTATGTCCACTAGCTGGAGCCTCGGGTTACGACGTCCTGAAGGTGATCAATAGTTTCCGATGCCGATCTTTCCCACGTAAAGCGCTCGGCAAATCGCCTGCCCGCATCGCCAAGCCTCGCCACGAGCGTCTTGTCGTTCACCAGACGGCGGAGAGCCGCGGCAAACGCGTCGATATCCCCGTGAGGAACCAGAAAGCCGGTTTCCGCGTTCCGCACCGATTCCCGGATTCCCGGAGAATCGCTGGCGACCACAGGCGTGCCCGATGCAGCCGCTTCCATGTTGCTGATTCCCCATCCTTCCTTCGGCGAGGCGAGCACGCAGGCCCAGGCACGCCGGAACAGGTGGAGCTTTTCCTCTTCACTCACAAAGCCAAGGAATCGCACCTGAGCCTCCAGACCGAGTGAGGCGACCAGCTTCTCGAGCTCGGGCCGATAATCACCGGTGCCGGCCACTTCGAGAACGGCGCCGGTATCCTGAAGCTTCGACATGGCGCGGATCAAGATATCGATTCCCTTGTAGCGCTTGATTCGGCCGAGATACAGGAACCGCGGAGAAGGCGATCTCTCAGTGGCGTCGGGCGTGTACTTCGTGGAGTCGACACCGTTGTAGATGACGCGAACGTTCTCGCGGCGGACGCCGCGACGAGCGAGGTCATCCGCGGTGCTTTCGCTAACCGCCTCGAACGGAAGGTTCCTGTAAAGGCTACCGATGGGACGCTCGGCGACCCATAAGGCGGCAGCGAGTGGCGCCGCGACCTCGCGAAACGCCGTCGAGCCAAAGAGGTGATGAACCAGACCGACGAGCCGAGGCAGTCGCCACAGAGGAGTGTACAGCGGCGCCTTGTTGAGGTCCTCGATGACGACATCGTGCTGCCGCGCGGCCAGGCGCCGGCGGTAGTTCGAGTGCGCGACAAATGGATACGTATAACGGGTTCCGGCGCGATAAACCTCGATGCCGTCGAGCGTGGCGCGATCGGGACTTCCGCTCCAGCCGCCGCAGAGGAGATCCACGTCGTGCCCGGACCGCGCAATCCGTCCAAAAATTTCGTGAAGGTGAATTTCGGCGCCGCCCGACTGCGGATTTTCCCGGTCCTGCCAGTTGAGGATGAGTATCCGCACTAAAGAACGCCGGCGCGCCGCGCGTACGCGTCGAGAACGCCATTCACGAAGCGCGCGCTTTGCGCGGTGCCGAATCGCTCGGCGAGGCGAACCGCTTCCTTGATAACGACTCGCGGGGGAGTCTCTCCCTGCTCCAGCTCCGCTGCTCCCAGTCTCAGCACGCAGCGCTCGATCGCACCGAGCCGCTCCAGACGCCAATTGTCGGTCACGTCCATCAGGCCCTGGTCGAGCTTCTCATGCGATCGCGCAACGGTTCGGACAATACCGCCGGCAAACTTTCTTTCGTCCGGGCTCACAGCGAGATCGTCCCACACGCGCAGAGCGATGCGCGTCAGGTCCTCGCCCGGTCGAACATCCCATGCGTAGAGTGCCTGAAGGGCGCGCGCGCGGCCACGACTTTCAAGTCTCATCGCCCAGGTCGAGCTGCTGCATGAGGTCGGCCATCTCGAGCGCTGCGATAGCTGCGTCCCATCCCTTGTTGCCGTGCGCACCGCCGGATCTCGCGCGGGCCTGATCGATGTCGTTGCAGGTCAACAGGCCGAACCCTACTGGGATTTCGGAATCGCGAGCGGCATCAGCGAGTCCACGCGACGCTTCGGCAGCGATGTAGTCGAAGTGCGGCGTCTCGCCGCGAATTACAGCGCCGACCGCGACGATCGCGTCGTAGCGCTCCGTCTCCATGGCCCGACGCACAGCGAGCGGCAGCTCCCATGCGCCGGGAACCCACAGTATGTCGATGTCATCGAAGGAAGCGCCGTGTTTGACGAGCGCATCGAGCGCTCCGTCGACCAGTGCGCGCGTGATGTCTTCGTTGAACCGGCTTGCAACGACGGCGATGCGCCGTCCCGCTCCGCTCGGCGCACCGCTCAGCTCCGCCATCAGGAAACGAGCAGATGACCCAGCTTGTCGCGCTTGGTGTCGAGGTAGCCCGAGTTTTCCGCGTTGGACGGCGGTACGATTGCGACACGATCCTCGATAGTGAGGCCGTATCCCTCGAGGCCCACGAGCTTTCGCGGGTTGTTCGTGAGCGGACGGATCTTCCGCAGTCCGACGTCGAGAAGGATCTGCGCCCCGATTCCGTAGTTACGAAGATCGGGCTTGAATCCGAGCTGCTCGTTTGCCTCGACTGTATCGACTCCGGTGTCCTGCAGCTCGTAGGCCTTGAGCTTGTTGAGAAGTCCGATTCCACGGCCTTCCTGATCGAGGTACACGATCACTCCGCGACCTTCCTGCGCGATCATCTGCATTGCGGTGTGGAGCTGCCACCCGCAGTCGCATCGCAGCGAATGGAATACGTCGCCGGTGAGGCACTTCGAGTGCATTCTCACGAGGACGCTGTCTTCAGGACGTGGATCGCCGAAGATGAGAGCGACGTGCTCGTGCGTGTCGACATCGTTGCGATATCCAATGACGCGCCAGACACCATGCTCAGTGGGGAGCCGCGCTTCCGCAACGCGGTGAACGAGTCTCTCCGACTGTAGTCGATACGCGACGAGCTGAGCGACAGTGATAAAGGTGAGGTTGTGCTTCTCGGCGAAAACCTCGAGCTGCGGTCGCTTTGCAGTCGTTCCGTCTTCGTTCAGTACCTCGCAGACAACGCCGGCAGGATACAGTCCGGCGAAACGAGCGAGATCGATCGCTGCTTCCGTATGACCGACTCTTTGCAGAACGCCACCGTCGCGGGCGCGCAGCGGCGGAATGTGTCCAGGACGCCGCAGATCGGCAGGAACTGTTGCCGGATCAACGGCGACTTTGATGGTTCGAGCACGATCCTGCGCGCTCACGCCAGTGGTCACGCCAAATCTCGGTGCAGCGTCGATGCTTACCGTGAACGCCGTGCGCTGCTCTTCCGTATTCTGCTCGCCCTGTTGGGGAAGACGAAGCTGATCAGCGCGCTCGCCTGTTAACGCGAGACAGATCCATCCACCGGCCTTCTTGATCATGAAGTTGATGAGCTCGGGGGTAACGAGCTGCGCTGCGCAGATAACGTCTCCCTCGTTCTCCCGATCCTCGTCGTCGGCAACGAGAATCAGCTTTCCAGCTTTTATGTCGGCTATTGCCTGCTCTACGGTTCCAAAGCCCATTGTCTATTCGTCCTGCCCGCGCCCAAGCGCGGGCGTGTTGTCCTGATATGGCTCGACGAGGCGTCGAACATACTTGCCGATCACGTCAGTCTCGATATGAACCCGTCGCCCGGTGCGCAGGTCATCGAGTGCCGTGTGTTGCAAGGTGTACTGTATCAATGATACTTGCAACTTCCCGCCGACAGTATCGTTGACGGTGAGGCTAACGCCGTCGACCGCGACCGATCCCAGCGGAACGATCTCTCGCCGCAAATCCGCAGGCACCTCGATGTCGATCAATACCGCGTCTCCTCTTCGCGATACAGCGGTAACGGTGCCGACTCCATCGACATGACCCTGCACGAGGTGTCCTCCGAAACGGCCGTCAGCGGGCATTGATCGCTCCAGATTGACGCGGGTACCCGCGTGCCAGTCATCAATGGTCGTGCGGTCCAGCGTAGTCATCACGGCGGCTACGGTGAATTCGCTTCTGTCATGACTTCGAACCGTGAGGCAGGCGCCGTTAACGGCAATGCTCTCGCCTTCGCTCAAGTCGTTGTACGGCGCCGAAATTCGGATCTCGCGTCCCGCATCGGTGCGGTCGACCGAGATTATCGTCCCGATCGCGTCGACGATTCCCGTGAACATTACTGAGGCACCGGAGCGTAGACCGACATCAGATCGTCGCCAAACGAGGTTGTGCGCAAATGCCGAAAGCGAGGCGCATGCGGCAGGTTGTGCGAAGCAACTCCAGAAAATGCGCCGAGTGCGCCTGCTCCAAAGATTATTGGCGCATGAAAGATGACCAGCCGGTCCACGCAGCCGCTTGCGAGAAATGAAGCAGCCAGACCGGCGCCTCCTTCGACCAGCAATGATGTAACTCCTCGTTTGCGCAGTGAATGGAGCGCTTCGGCGATGTCTTTTGCGGGCATTGCTTCCACACCTGTCGCGACAAGCTCCGGTGAAAGCCTTGCGCGAGAATCGGTCACGAGAACGGTCGGCACATCACGTGCGGTGCGCGCGAGTCTGCTTGAAGCAGGAAGTCGTGCAGATCTATCGAAGATCAGCCTGATTGGCTGCCGAGCCGGCGGCGGATCCGTTCGCGCCGTCAACAGTGGATCGTCGGCGATTGCGGTTGCCACTCCGACTGCGATAGCGCCGCTCGCCGCTCGCATGGCGTGCACTTCGGCGAGAGCAGAAGCACCGGTGAAACGCGACGTAGATCGTTTGCCGTCGGCAATCGCGCCGTCCAGCGAGACCGCGAGCTTGAGCGTCACCCATGGGCGATCACTGCTGAAGGATGTCAGCCAGCCGGCATTCATCTCGAACGCTTCGTCTCGCCCAAGCCCGATATCAACGGTGATTCCGGCGGATCGAAGCTTCGCTGCACCGGATCCGGATTCGGGATTTGGGTCTTCTATCGCTGCAACGACTCTCCTAACTCCTGATTCGATAATCGCAGTCGTGCACGGCGGTGTGCGTCCATGGTGGTCGCACGGCTCGAGAGTTACATACATCGTCGCACCGCCTGCGGCGTCACCAGCTTTGCGCAGCGCGATGATCTCCGCGTGGGGCCCGCCGGCTTTCTCGTGATAGCCCTCACCGATGATCTGATCGTTCTTGACGACAACTGCGCCGACAATCGGATTGGGAGCCGTGTAACCACGCCCAAGGCGTGCGAGCTCGAGTGCGCGGTGCATCCAGCGCGCGTCAGAATCCGCGTTAAATGAGCCGGACGTTCCCGCCTCCCTGCCTTACCTCGCCTGCAACCCATGCTGTCACGCCTTCTACACGCGCGCTTTGAACCACCTGGTCGGCATCACCGAGTGAAACGATGACGACCATTCCGACTCCCATGTTGAACACGCGGTACATCTCATCTGTGGGAACCTTACCCGCATCCGCCAGCATAGCGAACACGTGCGGAACTTCCCAGGTTGCGGTATCGATGACGGCATCGAGCGAGGTCGGCAGCGCACGCGACACGTTTCCGGGCAGACCGCCGCCTGTGATGTGTGCCATCGCGTGAATGCTCTTGAGCACGGGCAACATTGCCCGCAAGTACGACCGGTGCACAGTGAGGAGCACATCGGCAACCGAGGAATCCATCCCCGGGAACAGAGAATCGAGGGGCCGACGCATTCGCTCGTCGACAATTTTTCTCGCGAGCGAATAACCGTTGGTGTGAAGTCCCGAGCTCTCCA
Source organism: Gemmatimonadaceae bacterium (assembly GCA_036560025.1). Lineage (GTDB taxonomy): Bacteria > Gemmatimonadota > Gemmatimonadetes > Gemmatimonadales > Gemmatimonadaceae > UBA4720. The sequence goes on from DATBRZ010000116.1 coordinate 28,132, forward strand.
ATGCAACAATGACGTCGCCGGCTTTCACGCGATTCGAGCCGAGGATCTCCTCTTCAGAGACAGCGCCCACAATAAAGCCGGCCAGATCATAATCGCGTTCAGCGTACAGACCCGGCATTTCGGCAGTTTCGCCGCCAATTAATGCGCAGCCGTTCTCGCGGCATCCGTTCGCGACACCTTCGATGATTTGCTCGAGAACGTCTGCGTCGAGCGAGCCGAAGGCGACATAGTCGAGGAAAAAGAGCGGGATCGCTCCCTGCACGAGGACGTCGTTGACGCAATGATTGACGAGATCGTGACCGATGGTCGAATGGCGACCGCTCTCGATCGCAATCCGTATCTTCGTCCCGACGCCGTCCGCGCTCGAGACAAGCACGGGATTCCGCATATCCGCAGGCATCCGGAACTGCCCACCGAATCCGCCAATGCCCGCGAGCACACCGCGCGTGTATGTCGACTTCACCAACTCCGCAATGCGTGCCTTCGCGGCATCAGATGCGAGGATGTCGACGCCGGCAGCCGCGTAATCGAGCGCGTCACCACTCACGAAAGCTCCTCCTCGAACGTCACGAGCTCTCTCAGCTGCCGCACTCTCGCGTCGATTTCTTTTCGGCCTATCTCCATGAGCCGATCGATCGAGAATTTCTCTACGGCGAATGAGCCAAGCGCAGAGCCGTAGATCACCGCGCGGCGCATGTTGGCTTCGCTGAAGTCTCCAGTTCGCGCGAGATATCCGATGAATCCGCCGGCGAATGAGTCACCCGCGCCCGTCGGATCGAATACGCTCTCGAGCGGGTAGGCGGGCGCAAAGAAGACGCTGTCGTGCGAGAACATCAGCGCGCCGTGCTCCCCCTTCTTGATTATCACATGCTTCGGGCCGCGATCCATCATCCACTTCGCGGCCTGCACGAGATTCACTTTCTCGCTCAGCTGGCGTGCTTCTCCGTCATTGAGGGTAACCAAGTCAACATGGCCGAGGAGGTCGAGCAGATCCGGCCGCCGACTCTGGATCCAGAAATTCATTGTATCGCACGCGACAAGCGTTGGCTTATCAACTTGCTTCAGTACGTCCAGCTGCAGGCGCGGATCGATGTTCGCCAGAAACACGTACGGCGCTGTCCGGAATTGCTCGGGAATCTTCGGGCTGAAGCGAGAAAAAACGCCAAGATGCGTTTCCAGGGTCTCTGCAGAGTTCAGGTCGTGCCGATACCGGCCGCGCCAGCGGAATGACGAGCCGTCCGCACGCTCGAGACCGGCGATGTCGACACCACGCGCGACGAGAGGATCCAGTCTCGCGAGCGGATAGTCAGATCCCACGACTCCCACCAGCTGCACAGGAGTGAGCAGGCTCGCCGCGGCGGAAAAGAAAGTCGCGGATCCGCCGAGGACGTCATCGGCCTTGCCAAAGGGGGTTTCCACGGAATCCAGCGCCACCGATCCAACGACGAGTACGGACATTCGATTCCCGGTTGATGTTGGTGCGACTGTTACATCCGCTCCGGCGCAGTGATTCCAAGAATGGTGAGCGCATTGCGCAATACGACCTGGCTCGCACGCGCAAGCGCGAGACGCGCGCTCATCAGCGGCTCCGGCTGGCCAAGCACGTGGTGCTTATGGTACCACAGATGAGCCATTCGAGCTGTGTCGGTGAGATAGTTCGCAATTCGATGCGGCTCCAGCGCAGCGGCAGCACTCGCTACGACTTGCGGAAAATCGGTGAGCGCCTTGATGAGCTCCTGCTCTTCCGGCTCGCGAAGAACGCTGAGATCGACCGACGATGCCTCGAACGAATTCGGGTCGATACCGCCGACACGGAAGATGCCGCACATTCGCGCGTGTGCCATCTGCACATAGTAGACGGGATTCTCCTCTGATTGCTTGAGCGCCACATCGATGTCGAAAACGAGCTGCGAATCGCTCTTTCGCATGAGGAAAAAAAAGCGCACGGCGTCGCGGCCAACCTCGTTCACAAGATCGCGCACGGTTACGTAGCTGCCGGCACGCTTCGAGATTTTCACTTCCTCGCCGCCCTTCATCACCGTGACCATCTGATGCAGGACATACTCCGGGTAGTCTCGCGAGATTCCCATGTCGAGCGCCTGAAGGCCCGCCCGCACGCGAGTGGTCGTGCTGTGGTGATCGGCCCCCTGAACGTCGATCGCGCGACGATATCCGCGGTTCCATTTCGTCACGTGATACGCGACGTCTGGCAGGAAGTAGGTGTACGTTCCGTCCCGCTTCCGCATCACGCGATCCTTGTCGTCACCGAACTGGCTGGTGCGCAGCCAGATCGCGCCTTCGTGCTCGTACGTCATGCCCGCGGCTTCGAGCGCCCGCGCCGTCTCTTCGACCTTACCTTCGGTGTAGAGCGACGATTCCAGATAGTACTTGTCGAATCGAACACCAAACGCCTGAAGATCCAGGTCCTGCTCATTCCGAAGCTCGGCCACTGCAAACTCACGAATTTTCTCTGCGTCCCTCGGCGCATTCCCGTTTCCGCTCGCCGCGTATTTCTCCGCAAGCTCGGCGATGTAATCGCCATGATATCCGCCCTCGGGAATCACAGCCTCGCCTCCGTGCAGCGATTCGAGTCGCGCAGCTACACTGGCCGCAAGGTTCTCGATCTGGACGCCAGCATCATTGTAGTAGAACTCTCGAGTGACCTTCCAACCTGTCCACTCGAGAAGAGTCGAGATCGCATCGCCGAGCGCCGCCTGCCGCCCGTGTCCGACGTGAAGCGGCCCGGTTGGGTTCGCAGACACGAACTCGACGTTGACCTCGCGACCTTTACCCTCGTCGCTCTTCCCGTACTCTTCGTCTGCCGCGACGACGTCGCGGAGCGACTCGGAAATGAAGCCTGGCTCGAGCCGGAAGTTCATGAATCCTGGTCCCGCGATCTCAACGCTCTCGACGCCTGCTTCCGCGAGTCGCATTCGATCGCGCAGGTCTCGAGCGATATCGGCAGGCTTCCGCCGCAGCGGCCGAGCGAGGGTCATCGCCAGGTTCGTGGCCCAATCGCCGAGTGAGGGATCCGGCGGCCGCTCGAGCAATGGATCCACGCCGTCTTCGGCGCCAAGCTCGCGCGCCGCCCGGATGAGCTCGGCGCGAATTCTCTCGGAGGAGCTCACTCCGACTTCTTTGTGGCGGTCGCGGGCGTAGAAGTCGACGACGCGTCTTTCTTCGACGTCGCTGATTCTGCCGGCTTCGATTCGCTCACCGTAGCGGATTCGCCGGGCTTCGTTTCCGCAGCAGCAGGTTTGTCAGCGTTCGCTTTTGTCGCTTCGCGCTCGGCCTTCTTCCCGTCTTTGCCGTAGTCCGTGATGTAGAATCCCGATCCCTTGAAGTGAAAGCCGGCCGCAGAGATGCGACGCTCCGCGAGCGCGCCGCATTCCGGGCATTCCACCTCGGCCGGCGCGGTGCTGATGGAACGAAAGAATCGTTCGAAGTCGTGGCCGTTACGGCACCGGAATTCGTAGAGAGGCATTGGTTTGTAGGGGAAACTGCAAGTTATCTGGGTCTCAATCGAGGCTCAAGAAGTGCTTCGGTGCCTTCCCCACTCCGCTTCGAGCGTGTCGGATATCTCTCCAACCGTCGCACGTGACCGAACCGCTTCGACAATCTCGTATACTACAGACCGTCGACCTGCGCCGGACATCATCGCCCGCGCGGACTCGGTCAATGAGCCAAGCGCCGACTTGACCGCGCTTGCATCACGCCGTTGCCGCAGGTCGACGAGTGAATCGATCTGATCTCTCTCGAGTTGCGAAAAATCCGGAGCAGGAATGTCAGGTGGCGGAGAATCGTCGGTGAATCTGTTCACGCCAACTACCACTCTCTCGCCACGCTCGACGCGCAGCTGATGATCGTACGCGCTACGTGCAATTGCCTCCTGGAAAAATCCTCGAGCGATCGCTTCCTCCGCACCTCCGAGCTCATCCGATTTCGCGATCAGCTCTCTCGCGCCTTGTTCGATCTCGTCAGTCAGCCGCTCCACGTAATAGCTGCCGCCAAGCGGGTCGACAGTCTGCGTGATGCCGGTTTCGTAAGCGATTATCTGCTGGGTCCGTAATGCGAGCGTCGCTGCTTCCGCAGTCGGAAGCGCGAGCGCCTCGTCATACCCATTCGTGTGAAGTGACTGTGTTCCCCCGAGTGTCGCGGCCAGCGCCTGCACGGCAACCCGAATCACGTTGTTCAGTGGCTGCTGAGCAGTAAGCGTGACGCCGCCGGTCTGAGTATGAAACCGCATCCGGCAACTCGCATCGGACGCATTGAATCTCTCTCGCATCAAGCGCGCATACAGCCGGCGTGCGGCACGAAACTTCGACACTTCCTCGAAGAGATCGTTATGCGCAGCGAAGAAAAACGACAGCCTCGGCGCGAACGTATCCACCTCAAGGCCTGTAGCGATCGCGCGCGATACATACTCCATGGTATTAGCTAGCGTGAAGGCAACTTCCTGAACCGCGGTTGCGCCCGCCTCGCGCATGTGATAACCGGAAATCGAGATCGGATTCCAGCTCGGCACCTCATCGGCGCAGAAGCGAAACACGTCCGCGATCAATCGGAGACTCGGCTCAGGAGGATACACGTAGGTCCCACGCGCTGCGTATTCCTTGAGGATGTCGTTCTGAATCGTGCCGCTGATTGCAGTGCGCGAGATGCCACGTTCTTCGGCAACGACGACGTACATCGCGAGCAGCGTCGCAGCCGTCGCGTTGATTGTCATCGATGTCGACACTCTGTCGAGGGGTATCTCTGCGAACAAGAGGTGCATGTCCTCAACACTGTCGATTGCGACGCCGGCCCGTCCTACTTCCCCGTGGGCGCGCGGGGAATCGGAGTCGATCCCCATCTGCGTCGGAAGATCGAATGCAACAGACAATCCTGTCTGTCCCGCATCGAGGAGATGGCAAAAGCGCTTGTTGGTCTGCCGCGCCGTCCCGAATCCGGCATACTGACGCATCGTCCACAGCCGGCCACGATACATGTCGGGCTGTACGCCACGAGTGAACGGAAAGCGTCCCGGATCCCCGACTTCACTCTCGTAGTCTCTGGTGCCGTCCTCCGGACGGTACACCCGCTTGATCGGAATGCCGGAGGGATTGGTGACTGCGGCGGGCTCGCCGCCGCTCTCGGTCATCCTGTGGCCAGCGGCCGCTCTTCTGCTGCTCTGCCGCCGAGAGCAGTTTGCGCCAGCGCAACGTCGGCTTTGCTGCCGATGAAGAGCGGAGTGCGCTGATGAAGGTCGGTCGGCTCGATGTCCAGAATCCGCGACACGCCATCGATCGCGGCGCCGCCTGCCTGTTCAACGATGAACGCGAGCGGATTTGCTTCGTACAGCAGCCGCAGCTTGCCCCGCGGAGTGTTCTGATTCGCCGGATACGCGAAGATTCCGCCGCCGAGAAGGTTCCGGTGGAAATCCGCCACGAGTGATCCGACGTAGCGAACACTCAGGGGAGCGCGATCGCCGTCCAGTCCGCGATAGCACCGAATCAGTCCACGGACATCATCTGTCCAGAGGCGCTCGTAGGAATCATTGACCGAGAGATATCGTCCCGTTGTGGGGATCGTGATATTCGGATGCGAGAGCAAGAACTCTCCCAACGCCGGATCCAGTGTAAAGCCGTGAGCTCCCTGCCCTGTCGTGTAGACGAGCATCGTGCTCGACCCGTAGATGACGTAACCCGCCGCAACCTGCCTGTGTCCCGGCTGCAGCATATCCGCGAGCTCACCGCGTGGACCCTTCGAGATTTTCTTCAGCACCGAAAAGATCGTTCCGACCGGAACATTCACGTCGATGTTCGACGACCCGTCCAGCGGATCGAACAAAAGGCAGTATTTGCCACAACGGAACTGTTCGGGAATCTCGATGATTCCCGGCTCTTCCTCTGACGCCATGACGCAAAGGCGGCCACCGTGGTCGACTGCTTTGATGACGATCTCATTTGCGAGGACATCGAGCTTCTGCTGAAGCTCGCCCTGCACGTTTGTGGCGCCGGCCGAACCAAGGATGTCCGCGAGTCCGGCGCTCCGCACCTTGTTGGTAATCATCTTTGCGGCCAGCGCCAGATCGTAGAGCAGGCCGGAAAGCTCGCCCGTCGCTTCCGGGTGATGCTTTTCTTCTTCGATGATATACCGCTCGATGGTCACTACGGACGTGGCGGTGTGCTGCACGTTAGCCTTCTTTTGAGGTCCGGGAACCGACTGACTCAGCGAGCCTGCGCGACGCATAGTCGCGCGCGTCAACCTCGTAACGGTTGCGATGATACCCGTGACGCAGGCTCTGCCAAATGTAATGGAGGGGAAACGCCTTACCCCTTCCAAATTGCTCTACATGCCGCAGCTCGTGCAGCAGCAGATCAGGTGAAAGTGCGGTACCCTCGCCCAGGAAGATGGTGCGCCAGAGCGTGATTGCAGCCACCGACCGCTGTCCGAAAAGCCAACCGGCAACATGAGGGGGTATTCCACCCTGTCGCAATGTCACAATGTCGAGCTCGGGATATCGCGCACGCAATTCCTTCGGAAGCTCGACTGGCTCGCCGACAATAAAACGTGTCAGTTTCGCGAAACGTCCCATCGCTCTCCGTCGGCAGAGATCATGATTGTGCGTCCATCAGTGCTCACCAGGATCGTACCTTGCCTGTCCGTTCTGAAAACCTGCGCGCCGACCCTACCGAGCGCGGACAGAACGTCAGCGCTCGGATGCCCGTAGTCGTTGTCTACTCCCACTGAGATTATCGCCGCTTGAGGGTTAACGGCAGCGAGGAATTCGTCGCCCGAGCTAGTCGAGCTTCCGTGATGCGCAACCTTGATAACATCAGCACGCAGATCTCGCCGCGCGTGCTCGAGGAGCCATTGCTCCTCTGCCTGCTCGGCGTCGCCGACTAACAGAAAGCGCACCGAACGGTATTGGACCAGAGCAATTGTGCTCGCTTCGTTAGGGTCAGCGAGTGAAGCGGTCCAGGCCGAATCGGGGGCGAGAAAATGCACGTTGACGTCATCGACCTGGATTTCATCGCCCGGATGGACTCTTCTCCATTCGACACGGGATTGGACAGCGGTTTGTAATACGTTGCGGTACGCGAGGCTCCCTTGAGCGAATGCAGCATCGTAGAAGACCGGTGGGTGAAGGGCACGAAACACTGTTGCCGCGCCGCCCAAGTGGTCGGCATGCGGATGCGACAGCACAAAGGTCACGAGCTTGCCGCCGCGCCGCATGACGTACGGTATTATCGTCGAGCGGCCGGCGTCGCCGGATCGCCAGATCCGTCCCGCATCGAAGAGAATCCAGCGACCACGATCGGTGCGGACGAGAATCGCATCGCCCTGACCTACGTCGAGCACGTGCATCTCGACCAGGCCTGAATGTGGAGCGGGAATAACCGGAAGCCATACGACAGCCACGAGCAGTCCTGCGGAGCCGATGAGTGGACGCGCCGGATATCTGCTTACCGCTGCGACTATGAGCAGAACAACTGAGGCTCCCGCGAGAAGCGCGGCCGCGAGGGAAGGCACGAAACTCAGGGCAGCACCAGGTACGTTCGCCGCTGTCATCGCTATCCCATCGAACAGAGCGAGCAGCGGATGACACGCGCTCGCTACGAAAACCGCCGCGGAGTGTAACGGAGCCAGCGCCATTGCGAGAAACAACATTGGCTGGAGCAATGCTATGACGGGTCCGGCGATGAGATTTGCGACCGGACCGACCAGGCTCACTCGTCCGAAATACCACGCAACAAGCGGCGCCGTGACGAGCCCCGCGACGATCGACGTGAGCAGGTCGCGTGACACTGCCAGACGTGATCCGGTCAGACGTGAATTCAAAAATCGCCGCGCCAGTGCTCCACTTGCGATCAATCCGGCGATTCCTGCGACGCTGAGCTGATAGCCGAGATCCAGAATCGTTCGCGGGACTGCGAGCGGAGCGAATGCGCCGAGCGCAAGCGAAGCCCATGGCGATGTCGGACGTTGTACGATCCGCGAGACAGCTCCCGCGGCCAGCATCACCGCTGACCTCAGCGCAGGTGCCGGAGCTCCGATTATCGCGACGTACAGGCCGGTCACGAGAATCGTCACGACGGCCCCCATTCGTTTTGGAACACGCGCAACCTGACACGCGAGGCTTATCGCAGCTGCGATGATCGCAACATGCAACCCGGAGATCGACAGCATGTGAATAATTCCTGCGCGCGCGTAGCGGTCCCGCATCTCCGGCGGAATCGAATGCTGGTCGGCAATGAGCAGTGCCTTGGCCATCGGTGCGTCGCGGCCGAATAATGTTTCGATTCGTCTTGCAGCAGCATTTCGCGCTTTGCCGCCAAAATGGAGCGATTCCGCAGCTGAGCGCGCTCGTACCTCGTCACGTGAGACACGCCGCGCAGGTGTCGCGCTGTCGAGCCCAAGCAGGAGACCGGCGGCAAAAAGCATCGACAGTGCAGCAACGCGCGAGTCTCGTCGCACGGCGGAATACGCGATTGCGACGGCTGCGACCCCAAACCCCGCAGTCGAAAATCCTGTAAAGGCAAGGAGCAGTGCGCCCGCAAATGCGAGATACGCAAACGCAATGAGCGGCAACTTTGCTTCTTAAGGAAAGTTGCCGCTCAGGTTACATCGGTTTTGACATCAGGGATCGCCGGGCTGTCCCCGGCGGGATGATTAGCCCGCCATCGGCAGGGCCATACGGTCGCGAACGATCGAGCCGGTGAATGTCGAACCGGTCGTACCGGTCAACTCGACATGGAGGTATTTCCCGATCTTCGACGTCTCTCCCGGGACGATGACGGTCTTGAAATCCCGCGTCCTCGCCTGGAGAAGGCCGCCGCGGCGCGCTTCCTTCTCGACGAGCACTTCGCGTCGCTCACCGAGCAACCGAAGGTTCCGCTCGCGCGATCCGCTGCGCACCGTGTCGATCAACGCAGCAAGGCGATCGCTCGCGATTTCGTCGGACACCGTCTCGCTTGCAGGGAATCTCGTGGCCGGAGTTCCCTCGCGTGGAGAGAACTTGAACGTGAATGCATCGTCGAACTGGAGCTCACGAACGGCTGTGAGTGTTTCGCCGAAGTCTCGATCTGTCTCGCCCGGGAAACCGACGATAATGTCCGTCGTCAGGGCGAGCCCGGGGATCGCGGCGCGAAGTCGCTCCGCGCACTCGAAGTATTTCTCGCGCGTGTAACGTCGCAGCATTCGACGAAGCACGAGCGACGATCCGGATTGCATCGGAAGGTGAACGTGCTCGCAGACCGCGCTCGTTTCGGCCATTGCCGCGATGACGCGATCGCTGAAATCGTTCGGATGAGGACTGGTGAATCGCAGGCGCTTGACGCCTTCAACTGCACCTGCCGCGCGTAACAGATCAGCGAAATCATGCGTCCCGTCGAAGTACGAGTTGACGGTCTGGCCAAGAAGCACGACCTCGGATAGACCGTCCTGAACTGCGGCTCGGGTTTCAGTAACGACGTCAGCGAGCTTTCGGCTGCGTTCCGGCCCGCGCGTCGTCGGCACGATGCAGTAGGTGCAGCGGTAATCGCATCCGCGTTGAACGGGGATCCAGGCCTTCACGCCGTCATACCGCCTCGGCGTGAAATCCTCGTAGTGCTCCTCGAGATCGAATTCCGTGGCAACCGCCCGATTCCCTGCTCGGGCGCTCTCGATCATCAACGGCAGCGAGCGATAGCCGTCGGGGCCAATGACGAGACTCACATGGCGAGCTCGATCGAGGAGTCTTGGGCCAAGCCGCTGTGCCATGCAGCCAGTGACTCCCAAAACCGCGCCCTGCTTCATCTGGCTCTTGATCTCGCCGAGCCTGCCGATCACCCGCTGCTCGGCATGTTCACGGATCGCGCACGTGTTGATGAGGATCACGTCCGCATTCTCCGGTGCATCGACGGAGCTGTAACCTGACGCCGTCAGCTTTCCGAGCATGAGCTCGGAGTCGCTGACATTCATCTGGCAGCCGTATGTCTCGATGTAGACCGTGGAACCAGTCGTTGCTTTCACTGCTGTTTTTCAGGACGGGATTGCGGTGACGCCGCCGTCTCGGAACTCGAGCGTCGCATCGAACCGGTCGCGCCGGCGAAAATCGTCGGAAACGGCGACCGAAAGATAGTCACCGGTGAGGCCGCGGCCCCGTTCTACGACCACGACGTCAGCGCGGCCGCCAAGACGCGACGCTGCGTAAGCCTTCGATTTCCTCTCGCCGAGGTCTCGCAGCTCCCGCGCTCGTCGCGCGATTTCCGCGTTCGGCACTGAGTGTCCGAGTCGTGTTGCCGCAGTACCTGGCCGGGGCGAAAAAGGAAAAACGTGCAGCGACGTGAACGGCAGATCAGTTACGACCTGCATCGTCATTGAATGGTCATCCAGCGACTCTCCGGGGAAGCCGGCAATCAGATCAGCGGACAATCCGAGGATATCGCAGCGCTCGATGAGACCTTCTATCCGCTTGCGATAAGAGGATGAGGTGTACCAATGGCGTCCCATGCGGCGAAGGATTCTATCTGATCCCGACTGGAGCGGAGCGTGAAGATGCGGCGCGAGCCTGGTCGGCTCGCTGAACAGCTCGAGGAGGCGATCGTCTATCTCCGTGGCCTCGATCGAGGTTAAGCGGAATCGAGCCCGGGGAACGTTGCGAATGAGAGCGTGCATCAACTCGCCAAGCGAGCCGCCGCAATCAATCCCGTACGCTCCAATGTGAATTCCAGTGATTACGATTTCCGGATGATGCCCTGCGAGCCGTGCAGCTTCCGCGATGAGCTCATCTACCGTGCGCGAACGAGCGTCCCCTCGCGCCATAGTGGTCGCGCAAAACGTACAGTGCTCGTTACAACCATCCTGAATCCTGAGTAGCGCGCGCGCACCGCTCTGCTCAGTTGTATGGCGCGTCACCAGATTCGCGTTGATTCCGAGCGCCACCGCCAGCTGGTCCAGGTCAGCTCCTGGAACTATGTGGCTCACCGACGGGAGAGTCGCGAGAGGATTGATGGCTTCATCGCGATTCGGCAGCGCGGCGGCGCATCCACTGATTATTGTGCGCAAACCCCGTCGCTTCTGATCAGCGCGCCGCACATCCTTGCGCAGCTCTGCTTCAGCTGCAGCAGTTACGGTGCAGCTGTTGAAGATCGCGACGTCCGCATCGTCGGCTGAATCGACTTCCACCGCACCGGCAGCGGTCAGCAGCTCACGGATTCTCTCGCTGTCGTACTGATTTGCCCGGCAGCCGTACGTACGAATCGTGAATCTCACGAACCGCCTCCTGAGGAATCCGCGGCTACTGCACGAGCAGGCTTTGCGGCTGCTGGCTCATTAGTCCCGGGCGGATGGAGCGGAAGCTGAACATAAAACGAGCTTCCTTCGGACTCGCGGCTTTTGACCCAGATCATTCCGCCGTGCAGATCGACGACGAGCTTACAGAACGTGAGGCCGAGACCCGAGCTCCGAACGCGCGGCACGTTCGGTCCGCCCACTTGCCCGAATTTCCTGAAGATCAGCTCGTGGTACTCGGGTGGAATCCCCGGTCCGTTGTCTGTGACCGTAAACAGAATGGCGTCTGAAGTGCGACGGGCGGCAAGTACCAGATCTATCGGACTGGATGAGTGACTTACTGCATTCTGAATGAGGTTGGAAAGCACGCGCTTCATCAACGGCTTGTCCGCCTCGAAGACCGGAGCGTCGTCGTCAACCTTGACCGACGCATTAGTGCGCTCCTGCTGAAAACGGTACGACCATTCGTGTACCAGCTCTGCGAGCAACGCTGCGGGGGCGATCCGGGAATATGAAAGCGATACTGTTGCTTCCTCGATGCGTGCGACCTCGAGAATGTCTTCGATCAGTGCAAGAAGATCCTCGGCCTTTTCTTCGGCGTCGCCGACGGCGCGTTTTTGCGGATCGCTCAATCCTCCGAAATCACCGTCGCCCAGCATCTCGAGGGTCGCAAGAACCGACGTCAGCGGACTCTTGAGATCGTGGACGATCATCTTCATCAGGTCGTCGCGAACTTTTTCGAGCTCGCGCAAATGACGGTAGCTCGTCTCCAGCGCATCGGTGGCGGCTTTGAGCCTGAGCAGACTTCGGACTCTTGCTCCGAGCACCAGCCGGTTGTGAGGCTTCGTGAGAAAATCGTCGCCTCCTGCTTCGATTCCCTTGACCCTGTCGCCCGTATCGTTCAGTGCGGTGACGAAGATCACCGGTATTCGCGAAGTGCGAGGGTCGCGCTTGATCCTCCGGCACACCTCGAATCCCGTTGACCGGGTGTCGACGCCAAGGTTACCGGCAGGCATCGCGACGTCGAGGATGCAGAGATCCGGCTTGTGCTCGAAGCACGCCGCGATCGCCGAGGGTCCGTCGTACGCGGCGATAGTACGGTATCCGAGCGTCTCGAGCTGATCGAACAGCAGCTCGACATTGGCCGGTACGTCATCGGCCACGAGAATGAGCGGGCCCGTTTCCTGGCCGGCCCCGGACATCGCTCTAGGGTCGGACCCGCAGTCCGAAGCTGAGCGTCAAGCCGCGCTCACGCATATCATCCAGAGCACCTCCCGAAGCGGCTTTGCGTGTCGCATACCGCACCGCGAAATCAACGCCAGCGCGGTTTCGCGTAAACTGCGCTCCAATGCCGCCGGCAAACGAGAGCTCCCTCACTTCCTGCCCGCCGGCTAGAAATGGGAGCGTCCGATAGCGGCCACCAAGCCGAAGAATGATAACTCGCTCGATAATGCGTGGGCCGACCGCCTCGATTCCGACACCGGTATCCCAGGTGTCGACTGCGCGCGCGGCGTCGGTGCCGAGGCCGTTCATCGATGACCACAAGTCTCGCGCCACATTAGCGGAAATGGTGGCGCCAGGGATGCCCTCGAACGAGAGGCCCGCCGCTAACCGATCGGGAACCTTCGCTGAGCTCACCAAGGTGTCTTCTGATCGAGCATGGATATCGCTGCCTTTTCTTCCCGCAGCGGCAAGCACCAATGATTTTGCCGGACGTATGACCAGACCGCCGGACACCGCATAACCATCGTAGCCAAGCGTCGACCGCTGAGCGATCGCCGAGAATTTTGTTGTATCAGGAAATGACTGAACGAAGTCGACGCGGTTCTGCCCCGCTATTACGTGACCGGCCAGACCGAACTGGATCCAGCTCGTCGGTGCCCAGCCGCCTGCTACCTGCAGATCGTTGATCGCACCGGTGCTCTTTACAGTCTCGGTAAGAGTAACAGTCTCGTCGGCGATGGTTTCGTCGCGAGTAGTGCGAGTTGCCCACGTTCGATCGAGCAATGTCGACATCGACAACCCGAGTGCGGCGCGTGAGCCGATCGGCAGGACGGCAACAACCACCGGAAAGCGCGACAATCGCGCTCGATCTGTGGCTCCCGCCCCGGACACGGTTCTGAACTCGGGCTCGTACTGGAGAAACAGCGCCGGATTTGCCGAAGCAGAGATCGCTGCGGGATTGAGCGGGCTCTGCGGATCGAACAGCGATACTCCTCCACCCGTCGACAGAGCGCGCGTGCTGAGCTGTCCGGGAGGATAACCAAATCCCTGACTGCTCAGGTTTCCCTGCGCATGAACCGGCAGTGCGATCGCCGTGAGAGCTGCCGCGCACACAAGAATTCGTTTCGTCACGGCAGACCTCGAGAGCGCCGGGTTGAATAGCTGATCCTGAGACGCGGTCTCAATGCGGGATCCGCCTCGATCGAGAAGAAACGCGCTTCGAGTGGAATCTGTCCCTCGCGGCTCGAGACGAGAACGATCGCTCGCGGCGCTATCGAGTCTGGTTGCAATCGCCACACTCCGAAAATACCGGCAATGTCGAGGTTTTTTTGTCCCGAATCACTAGGAGCTACGTGAAGGGTGTCGCCGGACACTCGCTGGATGATTTGCGACGCACGAGTGATATCGGTAATTGCCTTCCCCGCGAGCGTTATATACGCGATCAGCGATATCGTGTCCGTCGGATCGATCGCGCGATTTGGTCGCTGAGTGAGCAACAGAGTTGCCCTGACAATATCGACGGAATCCGTGATTGCTCGCGGAATGTTGAAGCGCATGTAGACGCGATGCGCAGGCAGGCCACCGACACTCAGGACCGGTGGTGCCGCAGAAGGCGGAGCTGCGACAAGCACCGTGTAATCGGCGAGGCTCTGGGCTACCGAAGGCTGATTTTCGGGAGTCTTTGAATACGGTGTGAGCACGATCGGGCGTACCACGGTGTCGGTAGACACACGGAAGCGCAGCTGCGTCGGTGTCCCGGCCGTTTCAGTCGACAGTATCCGGAACTGAACCGAGTTGTCACCGCGCGCTTTTAGTCCGATCCGCAATCTTCTCCCCGTGCGATCCAGTATCGCGGCGGAGGGGAGAGTGTAACGAACCGTGTCCTTCAGTGCGGAGTCAGCGAACGTATTCGACGCGATCAATCTGTCGGGCCGAAACAACGACGCGACGGCGCCGATGAGGCTGTCGGCCGCCGTCGTGTCGACGTCGTATGCATCGATCGTGACGTTTGCCGGAAGTTTTGCTTCGATTGTGTCGACCCGGAACTGAAGCGTCACGCTGTCGGCCCGCGTAATGGGCTGCGTCGTTGTGTCCGACCCCGATGGCAGGAATCGCGCTGGAATCGAATCGAATCTGATTACCGCGCGTGAATCGAGGGTGTCACCACGAGCGGCAACAAGAAGCGAGGTCTCTGTTCCCTGCCCGGTGAGTGCGGACACGGTCGTATCCAGTGTGACAGGATCGAGAACGACCGTCGCGATCTCGCCGCCCGGATCCACGCAAAGGAGCGGGCACCCCGACGATGATTCGAGATCTTCCGTGCAGGCTGCGGCTGCCGCCAGCAGTGCGATCAGGCCGGCGACGTAAAGCCGGGGCTTCCCTTGTCCCACTAAACCCTTCCACGCAGATGGTTCAGCGCGAATGCCTCCGGCAGGAGCTCGCTCAATTTCCACGACGCCTGCTTTCCGTTCCGCGCATAGCTGGTGACGAGAAGATCCGGAGCGAACTCGCTCATCGTCTGACGGCATGAGCCGCACGGCGGCGACGGTTCGTCCGACTCGCTGGCAATCGCAATCTCCTCGAATGAAGTGATTCCCTGCGCAACTGCAGCCGCGACCGCGACACGCTCAGCGCAAAGCGCTTCGCCGTACGCAGCGTTCTCGACGTTGCAACCGGCGACGATCTGACCCGATGAAGCGAGAATCGCGGCTCCCACCCTGAACCGCGAATACGGCGCATAGGCGTTCTCCATCGCCGCGAAAGCTGCGTCGCGGAGCTCCGTCCGGCTGTCACTCGTCATCGGACAGTCAGCGTCTCGAGAAACGACTCGCCTGCTCCGCGAAATGAGACACCAAGCCAGTCACCGACGGTTGCGCCGAGATCCGAAAAGGTCGGACGCGTGCCGAGATCGACAGGCCTCACTGCCGGCCCGGCGGCGAGGAGTGGAACACACTCCCGCGCGTGATCGGTTGACGGCGTGGTTGGGTCGTTACCATGGTCGGCGGTGATGAAGAGCAGGTCGTCCTCCGTCAATGCGGCGGTGAGCGCGGGCAATGCGAGATCGAACTCCCTGAGGGCTTTATGGAACCCAGGAGCGTCGTTACGGTGCCCGTACAATTGATCGAAATCTACAAGGTTGGCAAAAAGCAGCCCACTATCGTACCCCGCCAACCACGCGTGTATCGCATCGATTCCCTCGCTGTTCGATGCAGTGTGACGCGACGTGATCGACCGGCCTGCGAAGAGATCGTCAATCTTGCCGACGCCGGTGCGGCGAATGCCGGCGGATGCCAACGCATCCAGCAACGTTTCTGCAGGCGGCTCGATCGAAAAATCGCGGCGATTCGCCGTGCGGGTGAACTTTCCCTCCTTGCCGACGAAGGGACGCGCGATCACCCGCGAAACATCATTTGGTGCAACGAGCATCTCTCGCGCAATCGCACACGCTTCGTACAACTCGGCGAGCGGCACCACCTCTTCATGCGCGGCGACCTGAAATACCGAGTCAGCCGACGTGTACACTATCCATTTCCCGGTTTCGACGTGTTGCCTGCCGTACTCGTCGATAATGGTTGTGCCGCTCGCGACAATGTTACCGATTACTGCACGTCCGGTCCGGACAGCGAACTCCTCGAGCAGCGCTGTGGGAAATCCATTTGGATAAGTAGGAAATGCGCGTTTGAGATGCACGCCGGCGATCTCCCAGTGACCGGTAGTGCTGTCCTTGCCCGCCGATGCAGGCTGCAGGCGACCCCACGCTCCTCGCGGTTTCGCATTTGCGGGAACTCCGGTGAGAGGCTTGATATTGCCCAGGCCCAAATCCGCCAGATGGGGAACATCGAGTCCGCCGACCGCTCTCGCGAGGTTGCCGAGTGTGTCGCTTCCATTATCGCCGTAGGCCGCGGTGTCCGGCGCTTCGCCGATCCCGACTCCATCCAGAATGATGATCGCCGCGCGTCTCATGCGCTGAGCCCGACGTAATGGCGAGAAAGTCTGCCTCTCAACCCGGTAAGAAGCTCATAAGGGGACATTCTTGCCTTTGCGGCTACGGCCTCAACTTCGAGGAGACCTCCCTCCTTCGATCTCCCGAGTAGAGTAACGACATCGCCGGTATCGCAGTGCACATCGGTTACATCGAGCATGATCATGTCCATCGTCACCACGCCGACGATTGGAACAAATTGGCCGTGCACGATCGCCCCACCGGCATTTCCAAGAGATCGAGGAATTCCATCGGCGTAGCCGATTGGTATCGTTGCGATTCGTCTCCGCGACGGTGCCACGTATGTCGCGTCATAGCTGACCGAATCACCGGCTTCGATCCACCGGATCTCGACGACGCGAGCTCTGACGTGGACGACCGGCTCGGGCTGCAAAGCAGCGCTCCGTCCGCTGCCGACTCCGAAAAGAAAAATTCCCGGCCGAATGGCGTCCCACTCGCTTCGACCATGTCTCACTATCGCAGCGCTCGCGTCGGTATGAATGACTTTCGGCCGTGCTGGAAGTGCGGCCAGGGCTTCGCGAAACCGCGACTCCTGCTGATTCATCGTTCCGTCATCGAGCTCGGCGGAGTGGAAATGTGTGAACGCTCCTTCGGGAGGATACCGCCGAACTGCATCCAGCGCGTCGGTCATCTCGCGCCACGGCACCCCTGCACGCGCCATCCCCGTATCGATCGACAGGTGGTACCGTGCACCAAAGCGGGACCAGTCGATGATCTCGCGCTCGCATCCGAGCGTCGGTGTCAAACGCGCATCGCGCGCTCGAGACAGCTCGTCGGGAAGAAGCGGAGTGAATATCAGAATGTCTCGTTCGATTCCTGCGCTTCGGAGCTCGCAGCCCTCCTCGATTGTGGCGATTCCGTATGCAAGCACATTCTCGTTCTCTAACGCGCTCGCAACCCGGTCTGCACCGAGCCCGTAAGCGTCGGCTTTCAACATCGGGATCATCGGCACGCCGGAGCGATCGCTCAACGCGCGAGCGTTGCGGCTGAGCGCGGCGAGATCGACCTCCATCCACGCCCGTTCCTGGGTCAGAGGCATTGTCCCGGGAAGCGTGATCGCTCTAGTATTCGGCTCACGGGCGCAATCTAGCTATCAGAGACTACATGGACGACAACACTGCACTCGGCGACGCAGTCGCAATCATGCGCGACCTGCGCAAGCGATGCGAATGGGACGCAAAGCAAACGCACGATTCACTTCGACCATATCTGATCGAGGAATCGCACGAGCTCGACGATGCAATCCGCTCGGGCGACGAGTCACGAATGCGCGAAGAGCTGGGTGACGTTCTTCTTCAGGTGCTGTTTCATTCGGTTATCGCAGAGGAACGGGGCGAGTTCGGAATCTCTGACGTGGCCCGAGCGCTCGTGACAAAGATGAGAGCACGACATCCTCATCTATTTGACGGTGGCGACCGTGAGCCGTGGGAGCGCATGAAATCAAGGAAGCGTGAATCGATCGCTGACGGGTTGCCGGTCGGAATGCCCTCGCTTCATCGAGCCCACAGGCTGCAGGATCGAGCCGCGGGAGTGGGCTTCGATTGGCCCAGCGTGGAGGGACCGGCTGCGAAGGTGGAAGAAGAGCTCTCAGAGGTGCGCGAACACCTGACGGGAAGTGATTCCGCTCAGACTGACGTTAAGCGCGCGAAGATCGAGGCCGAGCTGGGAGATTTGCTGTTCGCCTGCGTGAATCTCTGCCGGAAGGCCGGAGTCCATCCGGCAATCGCGCTTGACAAAGCCAATGAAAAGTTCGAGCGCCGCTTCCGGGAGATCGAGCGAAAGTGCAGAGAGCTCGGACTGGATCCGGCAGAGCTTGGACTGGAGCGCCTCGACCAGATGTGGGACGAAGCGAAGGCTGCCGAATAGCCTCTAGGGTCTCAGCCGATTCATCATTCGCGGGAATGCAATTGCTTCCCGCAAGTGCGGTATCCCGCAGATCCAGGCAACCGTACGCTCGAGACCAAGGCCGAAGCCGGAGTGGACGAACGTGCCGAAGCGCCGGAGGTCGAGATACCATCCGTAGGCATCGAGCGGGAGGTTTTCCTGCTTGATTCGGTTGAGGAGCTTGTCGTAATCGTCTTCGCGCTGCGATCCGCCGATGATCTCGCCGTATCCTTCAGGCGCGAGGAGATCGTCGCACAGAACCGTGCGCGGATCGGCTGGATTCTCCTTCATATAGAAAGCCTTGGCTTCCTTCGGATAATTGTAGACGAAGATCGGTCGGTCACTGCCCGCGACGAGCAGCGTCTCGTCTTCGGCGCCAAGATCGTCGCCCCATTTGATCTCACTTCCCTTCGCCTGAAGCATCGAAACGGCGTCTGTGTAATTGATCCGCGGAAACGGCGTCACGACGCTTTCCAGCCGCGACACGTCGCGCTCGAGAATGTCGAGCTCAGTGCGGCGCCGCTCTACCGAGCGACTCACGAGATAGGCGACGAACTCCTCCTGGAGCCGCATGTTGTCGTCGGAATCGTTGAATGCGACTTCGGGCTCGACCATCCAGAATTCGGTCAGATGCCGCCGCGTCTTCGATTTCTCGGCCCGAAACGTTGGGCCAAAGCAGTAGATGCGGCCCAACGCGGCAGCAGCGGCCTCACCGTAAAGCTGACCGGTCTGGGCAAGATAAGCCTGACCCTCATCGAAGTAGTCGGTCGCAAAGAGTCCGCTCCGCTCGCCAATGGCCGCTGTCAGGATCGGCGTATCGACAAGTGTAAAGTCGCGATCGTAAAAAAAGTCCCGAATTGCCTGCTCCACTTCGTGGCGGACGCGCGCGATTGCCCTCTGTCGCTCGCTTCTCAGCCACAGGTGCCTGTGATCGAGAAGGAAATCGATCCCGTGCTCCTTTGGCTGGATCGGATACTCGGCTTGCGCGGCCCCGAGAACCCTCAGATCCGTCAGGGCAAGCTCGTATCCGCCGGGTGCCCGCGAATCAGGACGTACCTCACCGGTCACCTCAATCGTCGTTTCCTGGGAGAGGTTCGCGAACCGTTCCCACGCCTCGGGGGTGACAGTACTTTTCACCAGCACGCATTGCAGCGTGCCACTTCCATCGCGTATCACGGCGAACGCAACTTTTCCCGACGAGCGCAGGTGGGTGACCCAGCCGCGTACGCGGACGACCTCGCCCGCGCGAGCGCTGAGCTCGGCAATTCGTGTGTACGGGGGAGTCATTGGGAAGTCGATCTGAGCGGCGGGTGCGCGGCAAGCTAGACATCACTTTTGGGGGTGTCAACGGCGCATGACGCTGCGCACACGCCTCGGCCTTGGGATCGTTTCGATCACCGCGATCCTGCTCATTCCGCTACTTCTCGCGCTGCGTTCGCTCGAGGATGTCCATCGGACGACGCAGAGTCTCCGGGATCGCGAGTTTGCCGCTTCGCTTATGCTCGGCCGCATCCGCGAGCTGGTCGACGACGTGCAGCGATCCGAAGATGCGTTGGTTCTCGTTCATGACAGCACGAGCCTCACTCGGATCCGGCGACACATCGATGCGCTTGCTGCAACCGTCGATTCACTGGGGCAGTATCGTGTCGTCGCCGACGAGGAGATGCGGGGTTCCATCCTCGCGCTTCGCGCTGCGACCACGGCGGAGTATGACGCGGCTGCCGCCGGCGACCCGGACGCGGCGGATATTGTGTCCGAGCGACGTACAAGACCCGCCATCGCGGCGATTGGCCGATCGATCGCGCGAATCGAGGGACGTCTTCGCGAGGAAACCCGCGACAAGACCCAGAAAACGGCGGAGGCGACCGTCGATGCCCAGCGTACTGCAGCCGGATCGCTCGCTATCGCGCTGCTCCTTGCCACGCTGATCGCGATCTGGCTGACGCGGTCGATCAGCCGCCCGGTGTTCGACCTCGAGCGCGGCATGAAGGCCGTTGCCGACGGCGACTTCACGCAGCGACTTCCGCTGGTCGAGCGGCGGAATGACGAATTCGGTCGACTTGCCGGCTCGTATCAGCGAATGACGTCGCAGCTCGCTGAGCTGGACAAGCTCAAGGCCGAGTTCGTGTCGGTTGCATCGCACGAGCTCAAGACTCCGATCAACGTGATCGTCGGGTATCTCGAGCTGCTTCAGGAGAACATTTACGGCGAGCTCAATCCCAAGCAGCGCGAAATCTGCGTCACGCTCGGCAAGCAGGCGCAGACTCTCACCAGACTGGTGAAGCGGCTGCTCGATATCAGCCGGTTCGAGGCGGGTGGCGGAAAGCTCGAGCGACGGCAGATCGACCTCGATCGATTCCTGCACTCGTTCGAATCGTCATTCCAGGTTCTTGCCCTTCAGCGCGAGATCGGATTCCGTGTTGTCCGTGGCGATGATCTGCCCTCGCATGTATTGTGGGATGAAGATCGGATCAACGAAGTTCTGGGCAACCTCCTGTCGAACGCGTTCAAGTTCACGGACCGAGGCGGCTCTGTGGAGCTTGGGGTGGAGGGGACGAACGGCGAGGTGACGATTACGGTTAAGGACAGCGGCGCCGGCATTCCGCCCGAGCAGCTGCCACATATCTTCGAGAAATTCTACCAGGCCAGTAACCAGTCGAAGGCGTCCGCCCGAGGCACGGGATTGGGGTTGGCAATCGCCCGGGAGATAGTCGAGGCGCACGGGGGAACCATTTCTGTGGATAGTTCCGTTGGCGTCGGCACGACTTTTTCAATTACACTTCCAGTGCGCGCCGTCGTGACCCGGAGGACGCCCTTCCGGCGGACGCCCGTGCCTGGAGAAGCAGCTTGAAGAAACAGATCGCCATCGTGCTCATATCGGGCGCACTTGCGTGTGCGTCGAATCCAAAACCCACAGGGCTTCCCGCACCGAGCTTCTCCCAGGTGCTGTCCGTCGTGCAGAAGCGAATTGAAGCACAGGACTATCGCGGCGGGGACAAGCTTCTGGCCGATTACGCTTTCGCGAACAAGGGGACGGACGAGGGACGAGAGATTGCGTTCTGGCGAGCCCTTTACATGGTCGATCCGAACAACAAGAACGCGTCGATTGCTCAGGGGATCCGGGCCCTCGACATCTATCTCGCGCAGGACGGCAATCTCTGGTACCGCACTCAGGCGGAGGTTCTGCGCCGGACCGCTTCGGCGCTCGAGGGACAACGCGTTGCCGTGGTTCCCCGTCAGATCGTGGGCAGGGATACTGTGTTCGTATCGCGCGAGGACGAGATCAACGCGCTTCGCGATCAGCTCGCCAAGGCGAACGCCGAGATCGAGAGAATCAAGAAGCGACTGGCGAATCCAGGTCGGTAGCGCTGGAGGGAACGGGGTCCTAATGAGATGCTAATGGAAGTTTCCATAACGGGGTTGTCAGCGCAAAGGGCGCGACTACGAAATGGAAAAACTTCCATAGTGCATCTCATTAGG
>DATBRZ010000117.1:0-3574 GCA_036560025.1 Gemmatimonadaceae bacterium
CGATACACCTACGCGCGGCACCGTGATCCTCGACGGAGCCGACCTGACCTCGCTGTCGGAGAATGACCGCGCACGATTGCGTGGAGAAAAGGTTGGTTTTGTTTTTCAGACCTTTCAGCTCATACCAACGCTCACGGCTCGTGAGAACATTCAGGTGCCACTCGAGCTGCGCGGGTCGAACGGCGCGTCGGAGCGCGCCGACGAGCTGCTAGCGAGAATCGGCCTCGCTGAGCGTGGTCATCACTTCCCTGCTCAGCTCTCGGGCGGCGAGCAACAGCGCGTCGCGATCGCCCGCGCATTCGCCAACTCGCCGCGAATTCTCTTCGCCGATGAGCCGACCGGGAATCTCGACGCGACCACGGGCGGCCGAGTGCTCGAGCTGCTGGAGTCCCTCAATCGCGAGTCCGGTTCGACGATTGTGCTCGTGACGCACGACACCGCCCTGGCATCGCGGGCCGGACGAAAGATTCGACTGCATGACGGAATGATCGTCGAGGACACCGGAGCCGCATCCTGATGCCGGAACACAAGCGGCACGAGACATCAACGCTTCGAGCTCTCGCTGGACTTACATGGCGCGAGAGTCGGACGGCGCGACGACGGCTTCTCCTTTACATGTCAGCGATCTCGCTCGGTTCTGCTGCTCTTGTCGCGATCGACTCGTTCGCGGACAACGTCACGCGCTCCGTGCGCGAGCAGTCACGCGCGCTGCTCGGCGGCGACATCGCGTTCTCGACAAGGCGTCCCGCGACGGACAAGCAGAAGGCACTACTCGATTCAATTGCGCGCGCAACGCGCGCGTCATACGCGCGTGTCGTGACATTCCCTTCGATGGCGCTCGTCACGCGAACAGGAGCGACCCGTCTTTCGCAGGTCCGCGCAGTTTCGTCGAACTACCCTTTCTATGGGGAGATCACGACGACCCCTGCGGGCCAATGGAAGCGACTTCAATCGGGTGCTTACGCACTCGTCGATCCGTCTCTGCTTGTCGCATTGCGCGCGCGTGTCGGCGACACAGTCAACCTGGGTTACGGGCGGTTCGCGATCATCGGAACACTCAAGGAAGTGCCGGGGACTCCCGGAATCGCGGAGATGATCGGCCCACGCGTTTTCATCCCCGAGCGGTATCTCGCTGAGACTCAGCTGCTCGTATTCGGGAGCATTGCCGAGTACGCCGTCTTTGCACGCTTGCCGGGTGGGGCTGATGCTGCGGAGGCGATCAAATCATTCCGCGAGAGATTGCGAAAGGCGGATATCCGCACTCGCACCGTGACTCAAAGCGAGGAGGAATTCACCGGCGCGATCGATCAGCTCAGCCGATTCATCGGCATCGTCGGTCTTGTCGCACTCTTGCTGGGAGGAGTGGGTGTCGCAAGCGGCGTCCGCGCATTCGTTGCACGGAAGATCGATACGGTTGCGATCCTTCGCTGCCTGGGCGCGTCGAGCGAGCAGGTGCTGGCGATGTATGTCGCGCAGGCGGCAGCCATGGGCATCATCGGCGCGATCGCGGGCGCGGCAATCGGTGTTGCAGTGCAGTTCGCTCTGCCGTCGGTGTTCCGGGATCTCTTGCCGGTCGACGTTTCGGTGACTCTCGAGCCGAGTGCGATTCTTACAGGAATCGCGATCGGGGGATGGATTGCGCTGATCTTTGCGCTGCGCCCGCTACTCGCACTCAGGAACGTCTCTCCGCTTCAGACGCTGCGTCGCGACGCGGATTCCGAAGTGCTGCGAATGCGATGGAACGACGTGCCGCGAGTGCTCGTGAACCTGCTGCTCATCGCGAGCGTCATCGGTATTGCGCTGCTACGCGCGACGACCGTGAGACAGGGAACGTGGATGGGGGTCGCCACCATCGGGGCAATCTCGATTCTCACTGCCAGCGCCGTGATGCTCTCGTTCGTTGCAAGGAAATCACTGCGGAAGGGATGGCCCTACGTCGTCCGGCAGGGCGTTGCGAACCTCTACCGGCCGGCAAATCAGACGCGCTCAGTGATTCTTTCGCTGGGATTCGGCGCGTTTCTCATCACTACGCTCTATCTCGTCCAGAGCAACCTGCTCGGTCAGTTCAACATCAGCGCTGAGGCGTCAAAAGCGAATCTCGTTTTCTTCGACGTTCAGGAGGATCAGGAGAAGCCAGTCGATTCGCTCGTAAGGGCGCACCGGCATAAAGTCCTGCAGATTGCGCCGATCGTGACGATGCGGATCGCATCGATCAATGGGCGGACGGTGGATGAGATTGCCGGCGATACGCTTGGTCCGCGAGCCGCATCGGATACCGCGCCCGGCGGCCGGCGTCGATCACGCCGTCCATCGTGGGCGCTCCGGCGGGAGTATCGCTCGACTTATCGGGCCCGTGTTACCGGCGGAGAGAAAATCGTCGCCGGGAAATGGTTCACTCAGCAGGGTGAAAAACGAGATACCGGCGAGGTATCAATGGAGCAGGAAGTCGCGAAAGAGCTCCGGATCAAGGTCGGCGACATCGTGATCTGGAACGTTCAGGGCGTCGTAGTGCCGACGCGGGTGACCAGTCTGCGGGAAGTCACCTGGGCGCGATTCGAGCCGAATTTCTTCGCCGTGTTTGCGCCGGGCGTTCTCGATGAGGCTCCGAAACAATTCGTCGTTCTGGCAGATGTTCGCGGTCCGCGAGCAGTGGCGGAGCTTCAGCGTGACGTGGTCACGCGCTTTCCGAATGTATCGAGCCTCGACCTGTCCGTGATCAGAGAATCGGTCGGCAAGATCGTCGACAGAGTTTCATCTGCGGTGAGATTCATGGCGCTGTTCAGTCTTGCGATGGGGATTCCGGTCTTGTTCAGTGCGGTAGCCGCAACGAGACGCGAGAGAATTCGCGAAGGCGTGCTGCTCAAGACTCTCGGCGCAACGCGGCCGCAGATAATCAAGATCATGCTTGCCGAGTACGTTTTGCTCGGACTGCTGGGCAGCCTGACTGGAATGGTGCTGGCGATTGGCGGTGGCTGGGCAATCACGCATTTCGTGTTTGACAATCCCTATTCGCCGGCACTCGGGCCGGCGGCCGGAATTGCTTTTGCGATGCTGGTCGTGACCGTCACAATCGGCCTGCTCGCCGGGCGCGATGTCTTCCGCGAAACTCCGATGACGGCACTAAGAGAGATCTGAAGCTTTCGACGTAGTGCTGGCGGTCGGATTGCGGATTGAGGACCCTTGCGGCCTCAGGACTAACAGCCATCGATGATCGACGACTAAGTGCGGATTACGGATGGGCGGAGCTGCACGCTGTATCAAGTGGCCCCGTGTATCCCTCGTTATCACTAGCGCGCCGTACAGCGGCGAATGAAAGGGATGCTCCGGGAAAGATCGAGCACGAATATTCGAGTTCGCCCTCGGGTCGGTTCGCGAAAGCATGAGCTGGTACAAGTCGTCCAACCCGATCCTTGGCGAACCAATTACCAAAGCCAGGCGCAATATCCTGGAGGAAATGCGCCGTCTGCTGCTGGCGATCATCCCGCGCGAGCGAGGACGTTCGATGAACTAGACGGACTAGCGCACTGCAGTTCCCGGTTTTCCGCTCATCCTCCGTCCGCACTTAGTCGTCGAT
>DATBRZ010000118.1:0-2343 GCA_036560025.1 Gemmatimonadaceae bacterium
CCGATGTTGTCGAATTTCGACAGGATCACCTGCAGGGAAACGTAGTCGTTCTCGAGATCGACTCCCGCTTTCTGCAACTGCGGTTTTAACTCGTCGGCGCGGCAGAACAGAACGCGGGTCGGCGCGTCAGAAAGCTGCTGCCCTACCCGCCGGATATCCGGCGAAGGCAGCGCAAAGTCGCTCACGAAAACTGTCCAGTGCCGCTCAGCTCCGAAGTTGAGCAGGCCGGAAAGGCCTCGTGCCGCGGGCATCAGCTCGACTTCTTCCCGAAGCTCGGGATTTCGTACGAGCCGTTCGCGGAGCCGCCGGGAATGGACTTGATCTTCAGCGTTCCGTAAAACTTGACGCGAGTACCGCCGCCTCCCAGCGATTGCGTTTCGAAGTCCCCTCCTTTACCGGCCACGAACTCCACCCTGAGATCGCCGCCAGCCCGATTCGCGGCTTTACCATCGATCGACTCGTGGGGTTTGAAAATCACTTCCCAGGTGAACATCTTTTCCTCCTCTCAGAAGCTCAAGAGAAAAGCGCATCGCTCCCAGGGCGACGCGCTAACACCTCTTTCTGAAGCTGAATGCGGCATTCTTTTTCAACATTCGGCGGGTGTCAAATGGGATGTCAGGCCGTAACTATTACCTGCCCAGGCGTATCCTTTTCTGAAAACAATCATGCGTTTCAACGTCGGGTCACGACTTGGACCATACGAGATCCGCGCGGTCATCGACGAAGGCGGAATGGGCGAGGTCTACCGCGCGCGCGACACCCGGCTCGATCGCACGGTCGCGATCAAAGTCATCACCGCCGCGCGCGCTCACGATCCCACCATGCGGCTCCGCTTCGAACGCGAAGCAAAGGCGCTCTCGAACCTCCGCCATCCCCATATTTGCGCTCTCTACGACATCGGCGAGACCGGCGACGACGCCAGCGGAAACGACGGATCCGTTCCGTACCTGGTCATGGAGTACCTCGAGGGCCACACCCTCAGCGAAATCCTTCAGAGAGGAGCGCTGCCGCTCGACCGCGTGCTCCGATACGGGGCCCAGATCGCCGACGCGCTCCACAAGGCGCACCGCCAACACGTTCTTCATCGCGATCTGAAGCCGTCGAACATCATGATCACCGAAGACGGCGCAAGCCTGCTCGACTTCGGTCTCGCGAAGATCCTCACTCCCCCGGTGACGCGCGACGGCCAGATTGACGTTGGAAGCGATTCCAGCACCGACGAACGATCGCTGACCCCGTCCGGCGACGTTGTCGGTACGGCGCACTACCTGTCGCCCGAACAGTTGGAAGGAAAACAACCCGACGTGCGCACGGACATCTTTGCGCTCGGAATCTGTCTCTATCAAATGGCGACCGGCCAGCGCCCGTTCGATGGGACGTCGCGAGCGGGACTGATCGCGTCGATTCTCTCGTACGAGCCGGCGCCTGCTTCGAGTCTGCGCCCGAACATTCCGGCTTCACTCGACTGGGTGATCAAGACATGTCTCGCCAAGGATCCTGAGGAGAGATTCCAGACCGCACATGACGTCAGGTTAGAGCTCGACCGGATCGCGGAGAGCGAGCCGGCACCAAAGCAACGAGCGACGAGCGTCGGCCTGACTCTCTGGTTCGTGGCAACGCTCGTCGTCCTCGGACTCATCGTTGCGGTCTACCTCGGAACCAGGAGGCAGTCCGGCAGCGCGATCACACCGGTCGCAGTGCGTCGGCTTTCGCTCACGCTTCCGCCACAGGCTCCGATCGTGGCTGGCAACATCGAGAAGTTCGCTGTTTCCCCTGACGGAAGCCGCATTGCCTATATCGCTGAGGGCGATCCTCCTTCGCTGTATTCGTATTCGCTCGAGGAGCGCAGTTCGAAACCAATCGCACAAACCGCGAACGCGAGAAGTCCCTTCTTCTCGCCGGACAATCGGTGGATCGGCTTTTCAACGGCCGATGGTTACCTGAAAAAGGTGTCGGTCGATGGCGGTGCGCCCATCACGATCGGACGAACCGGCGATGTGCGCGGCGTGGCATGGGGAGAGAACGATCAGATCGTCTTCGGCGCCAGATGGTCGCCGCTGAAGGTCATTTCCGCACTGGGCGGCGCGATCAGTGTTCTTCCACAACAGGCGCCGGTCAAATTTGACTCGAGATGGCCGTCATTTCTACCGGGCGGGAAAAGAATTCTCTACACATTGTTTGACATGAGTGGCGATTACGACAATGCCCAGCTCGCGGTCCTGGATCTCGACTCCCGAAAGACCACGGTCATCCTGAAGGGCGCAACGCACGGCAGATTTCTTGCGCCCGGGCAACTGATCTATTTTCGCTCCGGCAGCTTGTTCAGCGTCGCCTTCGACCTTC
>DATBRZ010000119.1:0-14406 GCA_036560025.1 Gemmatimonadaceae bacterium
TGTTCCCGAAAAAACGCGACGGTGGAAGGACACGGTTAATGTCCCCAAGCACGAGACCGTAAGATTCGTCGTGACGTTTGACAATAATCCGGGAAAGTGGATGTTCCACTGCCACATCCTCGATCACGAGGACCACGGCATGATGGGGGTACTGCAGGTCAAATAAAAAACCTAAGGAGGGAGACCGTGATTCCACCGTCGCGAAAGTCGTCCCGCTGTCTTGGATCGAGCTTGTCGATCCTCGTGATCGCCGCGTGTTCGCCCACCGCCACATCGACCACTGCAGGCGCCAACATGCAGGTGGCCTCTGGATCGCCGGCTCAGATCGTATTGGGTAGACAGAAGGTGATTGAGCATGCATGCGGTGACTGCCATGGCGGAGGAACCGATCCGTCTGCCAAGGGGTGGCTCGCCGGAGTGATGAGCCCTCAGCAGGAATTCAAGATTGGTCCGTGCGCGATTACGCTCAATCCGAATGACAAACCCTGTTTCACGACACGGCCGCGAAACCTGACCCCTGATAACGTTACAGGTATTGGCCGCTTCAGCGAGCGGCAGATCTTCAACGCTCTGCGATTTGGGCTGCGCCCCGGTGAGACTCCGGATGTCGAGATCACCTCGGCGACGCCCGGGCAGGGAAACCATCCTGCGAATCCAAAGTACCTCGCGCCGCCAATGCCGTGGCCCGCCTGGCGCCACATGTCAGATCAGGAGTTATGGGCTATCGCCGCGTACCTCAAGCGAGCCGTGAAACCTGTCGTCAACAAGGTGCAAGACAGCGAAGGTCCTCCTGACTTCTGGGCGAGTGAATACACCGTGGCGAAGATCGGGCCGTATCCTGCGGTGGCTTATCCGACAGCCAACGAGCGTTAAATCGAGACTGCCTCACGGATCTCTGGGGCGCGATTGAGCTAGCCGCTATCCCGATAGCCAATCGCGCCCTCCGGATGATCTACTTTTTCCGCCTGAGGCAACGGATTCTCCCGTAGCAGTCGCGCCAGATAGGCTTCGTTGCGCGCAAAAGTTCGCGCGGTGCTGTACACAGCGCCTTTCCTGAACTTCTTCTTCAGCGATTCCTTCGTTTCACCCTCTGCGTCGCCGAGCCACGATACGGAGGGCGCCGGCGGAATAGTGAATCCGTTGAAGCTCATGAAATTCAGGATGTTGCCGATGATGTGCTCGGCGCCGTCCTCAGCCCCGGTGATGACGATCCCACCCACTTTGTTGGCGAATTCCGACTTTCCGGTCTCGAGCAACTCGTCATTCAGCTCATCCAATCGCTCGATTATCCGCTGAATCAGCGACGACTGAATTCCCCACCATACCGGAGTGGCGAAGATAATGATGTCGGCGCGAAGCATCTTCTTCAGGATCTTTGGCCAGTCGTCATTATCGATGTCGGTTTTCACCCCCGGCTGAATGTCGTAGTCGCGAAGGCGAATGATCTCGCTCTCGACGCTCTCCTGGGTTTTGAAGATGTCCGCAACTACGTCGCACAGCGCCTGCGTGTGCGAGAGCACTTGCTTCTTCTTGAGGGTGCCGAGAAGGAAGACGGCCCTTACAGGTTTGCTCGTCATGGCGGCATCATATCCATAAGATGACTCAGTTTCAAATGGGGAACCCTGTCCGGTTCCTTCGGACAGTTGTCGCGCTCGCCATACCGGTGGCGGTGTTGAGCGGCTTCACTCAAGGGCGGGACGCTATACCGCGCGTCAACGATTACCTCAAACATCGCCCCGGCCCCGCGTTCAACGGGGTCGTACTGATTGCCCGAAATGGCGACATCATCTTCGAGCAGGGCTACGGCTGGGCAGACGCTGACCTGCGGGTGCGAAATGAGCCGACAATGCGGTTCGGAATCGGCTCACTCACGAAACCCATTACTGCCGCTGCTGTAATGCGATTCGTCGACCGGGGGAGATTTCGTCTGCCCGATCCCATCTGCCTTTACATCCCCCACTGTCCACCGCCGTGGCGGGCTGTAACGCTCGAGCACCTTCTCTCACATACATCGGGGATACCAGACTACTTCGACGAACTGCCCGCGGCACCGGTCGATTCGACACGCGCGGTCATCAGCGCCGCTATCGAGCGGCATCGTGAGGACCAGTTACGTTCGCGGCCAGGTGAACGGTACGCCTACAGCAATTTCAACTACTTCCTGCTCGGCTACATACTCGAGTCGGCAACCGGCCAGCTCTGGCAGACAGTTTTGCAAAGAGAGGTTTTTGCTCCGGCGCAGATGCGCGAGACGGAGTATGACGATGTGCGACGCGTCATGCCGCATCGCGTGCGCGGCTATTCGCGCGGTTCTGACGGACTCCGTCTCCTTCAGTCCCGCGATCACGCTGCATACGCTGCCGGCGGATTGCTTTCCTCAGCGCATGACCTTCTCAGATTCGACAATGCACTTTCACGCGGACGGATCGTCTCTCAATCATCGTTGCGCGAAATGCGGAAGCTGCGTCGCGGCGATTACGGGCTTGGCTGGCAGGTCATCACCGTATTTGGACGGAAGCAGCGCAACCATAGCGGGGGAACCAACGGATTCTCGAGTCACCTCGCTCACTATGATGGGGCGATTACCGTCATCGTTCTAAGCAACATCGAGGAAGAGCCGGCGAAGGCGACTGCGTGCAACATCGCGGCGATAATGTTTGGATTGAGGCCATCTCCACCGGGAAGTCCGGCGTGTCGTGCATGAACACGAGAACGCGTGCGACAGCAGTGTACTCGCTTCTCGCGCTGGGATTGAGCAACTGCGGCACTGAGCCGCCACAGGGTCCGGCTGCCAGATCACCAACTCCTCCGTCGATCGACAGCGCACTAAAGGTAGAGACAATCGCCACCGGGCTCGTCCATCCGTGGGGACTCGAGCTCCTACCGGATGGTCGCATGCTTGTCACCGAGCGTCCTGGACGACTGCGGATAGTGGAACGCAATGGGCAGCTGTCCCCTCCGATCGCCGGAGTGCCTGCCGTATTCGCGCGCGGACAGGGTGGTCTTCTGGATGTTGCGCTCGATCCCGCATTCGCTGAGAACCATGTGATCTACCTGTCATTCGCTGAGCCGGCCACGAGCGGCACAGCTGGTACTGCCGTCGCGCGAGCACGTCTCGGCGACGGACGCCTCGAAGATCTGCGCATGATCTACCGGCAGGAGCCCAAGGTGATCGGCAATGCGCACTTCGGATCGCGTATCGTTTTCAAATCCGATGGCACGATGTTCATCACTCAGGGGGAGCGGTTCGAGTACCGAAATCAGGCGCAGGATCTCATGTCGGATCTCGGAAAGATCGTTCGGATCAATTCCGACGGATCTATTCCACGAGATAATCCCTTTGTCGGACGCGAAGATGCTCGGCCGGAGATCTGGTCTTACGGACATCGAAATGTTCAGGCAGCTGCGATTGAACCGGAGACCGGTCAGCTCTGGACAGTCGAACACGGAGCTCGAGGTGGAGACGAGCTGAATCATCCTGAGCCCGGTAAGAACTACGGCTGGCCGGTGATCACGTACGGCCGCGATTACTCGGGCAGGAAAATCGGCGAAGGTGCTGCGAAGGCAGGGATGGAGCAGCCCGTTTATTACTGGGATCCCGTCATTGCGCCCTCAGGAATGACGTTCTACACCGGTGATGCATTTCCGGGATGGAAAGGCAGCATTCTCGTCGGCGGCATGGCACCTGGTCGTCTGGTTCGCCTCACGCTACGGAACGGAAAGGTCGCGAGCGAAGAGCGCTACCTTGGTGAGCTCAAGGAGAGAATCCGCGACGTTCGACAGGGCGCGGATGGACTTCTCTATGTGATCACGGACAGCGAGAGAGGACGCGTTCTCCGACTGTCACCACGATGAAATCCGGTGACGTAACCTCACGTCGGGCGTTCCTCGCAACGAGCGGGAGTGCGCTGCTCTCGCTTGCGTGTGCGCCTGCAATCACCACACGTCGGGCGGACCATGATCTCCTGATCCGCGGTGGTACCGTCTTTGACGGCACGGGAGAAGAGGGCCGAGATCTCGATGTTGCGATCAAGGGCGGCCGCATCGCGGCTATCGAGCCCGGCATCAAAGCGAATGCGGTTGAGGAAATCGACGCTCGGGGTCTCGCAGTTGCTCCTGGTTTTATCGACATCCACTCGCATGGTGACGGGACGCTGGCGGAGGACCCACGCGCGGAGTCGGTGATTCGTCAGGGAATTACAACGATCGTCGTCGGTGTCGATGGCTCTTCTCGCGCCACTGGTGCCGACGACAAACCGTTTTCGACTCTGTTCGACTCGTTCGATCGTCTCCGTCCAGGCCCCAACGTGGCATCGATGGTCGGACTTGGAACTCTTCGCGGCGCGGTGATCGGCGAAACAGACCGTCCCGCAACACCGGAAGAGCTGCGTCGAATGACATCAATGGTCGAGCGCGCGCTTCTGGACGGAGCATGCGGTGCGTCATCCGGGTTGGAATACACGCCCGGCGGATTCGCTTCACGTGATGAGCTGATCGCACTTTGTCGTCCGCTCGCGAGTCGCAGGCTTCCGTATGCGACGCACATGCGGAACGAGGACGACCGGCTGCTCGAAGCGATCGACGAATCGATCTCTGTCGCTCGCGGAGTGAACTGTCCACTCCAGATCTCGCATCTCAAAACTCAAGGTCCGCGAAACTGGAAGAAGCTCGATCAGGTCTTCGTTCTGATCGCTGCAGCGCGTGCAGCTCGCAGTGACATCACGTTCGACCGGTATCCATACGTAGCTTACGCGACCAATCTCACCAACCTGTTTCCGATCTGGAGCAGAGATGGTGGAATCGATGCATTCCTGACGCGAGTCGACGACGCCGCGTCAGCTTCACGCATCAGACAGGAGACTCTCGCCAAGGTCGACCTCATCGGTGGATGGGATAATGTCCAGCTGTCGGGTATCCGGTCTGTCGAAGATCGAGACGCGGAAGGAAAGCGAATGGGCGCATATGCACGCGCGCACAACACGGATCCTTACGAAGCAGCAGTCGGACTCATTCGCCGAACGAAAGGCGACGCCGGGATGCTTGGATTTGCCATGAGCGAGGACAATCTGGAGCGTATTCTGTCACACCCGCTCGGTATGGTCTGCACCGACGGTGGTGCATTCGCCGTGGATGGACCGACGCGACGCGGCAGCCCGCATCCCAGAGGCGCGGGCAGCTTTCCTCGCGTACTCGGTCGATACGTCCGCGAGCGGAAGGTGATGCCGCTCGCCACTGCGATCCGAAAGATGACATCGATGCCCGCCGCGCGAGCTCACCTTACCGATCGTGGCCGACTCGCAGTCGGAATGGCAGCTGACGTCGTCGTTTTCGATCCATCCCGAATTGCTGACAAGGCGACGTTCGATAATCCGTTCCAATATCCGGTGGGCATCGAGGCTGTGATCGTGAATGGCGGAGTTACGCTGCGTAATGGCCATCGCAGCACGGCCGGAACAGGTCGGGCGTTGCGCGCCGGATAAGTCTCTGCATCTTCGACGAATGGACGAAACGTTCGATGCGGTGATAATCGGCAGCGGCTTCGGCGGCGCGTTAACAGCGCATGCGCTTGTCGACGCCGGCTGGTCAGTGCTGATGCTGGAGCGCGGAGACTGGGTCGACCGCGGTGAAGCAGCGTCGAAAGTCGAAAACTTCGTGCTCTACACGCCGCATTTCGCGAAGGACTGTGGATATCGGGTTTCGCAGCAATCCCGCCGCACTGTGCAGATCGGCGGCCTGTTCTGCGTCGGCGGTGCGTCCGTGTTCTATGGCGGTGTGTCCTTCCGGATGCGTGAGAGTGATTTCACTCCGGCAGCCGAGATTGTTGCAGACTCGGGTGCCGAATGGCCAATCAGCTACGATGACCTCGAGCCGTACTATGCCGATGCAGAGCGCATCATCGGAGTGAGCGGGTCGGACACGGGCGATCCTACCGCTCCATGGCGCAGCTCACCGTATCTGACTCCGCCGAGCTCATTTTCCCCGGTGTCGGAAATTATTGCGCGAGCCGCCCGTTCACTGGGCCTGCATCCTTTCCCCATGCCAAGAGCGATCCACGAAGGCGGCGAGCCAGGCCGAGCGAAATGCATTCGTTGCGGTGCGTGCGATGGATTCGCGTGCCCGGTGTCGGCAAAGAACGATCTCGCTACAAAAATCATCGAGCCACTGATGGATCGCGGGCTGCGCATGGCGAGCGGCACTGCAGCGGTTCGTCTTGTCACGAGGAGAGGGCGCGTCGAAGCCGTCGAGTGTGTCGAGCGCTCATCGGGGAATCGATTCACGGTGCGCGCGCGCGAGTTCGTTCTCGCCGCGGGCGCGCTGGCAACGCCGCAACTACTGCTCGCGTCGGAGTTGGATCGGCTGAATCCGGCGGGTGACGCGATCGGCCGCTATCTGATGCGGCACGTGAACACTCTCAACTATGGATACCTTCGCGAGCCCGTGACCGACGACGGCTTCGGAAAGGATCTGGCAATTCATGATTTCTACGACGGTGATCCTGCTCCCGATGCACCGCGCGGTCCGCTCGGAGGAATTCAGTCGCTGCCTACGCCTCCCCTCGATCTCGTGAAGCTGCAGGCGCCGCCGCCACTGCCATGGGTCGCACGCCGCTTCTTCCGCCGGGGCGCCGGCCTGATGACAATGGCCGAGGATCAGCCCCGTCCCGAGAATCGCGTCACGCTCGATCATGGCCGCGACTCTGTGGGCCTTCCCGGACTGCACATCAACCACTACTACACGTCGCGCGATCTCGCCGCGGATCGCGCGCTGCGAAGGCGGGCAGGCAGAATACTTCGCGCCGCGGGCGCGCTGTTCATGTATCGCCGGCCGATTCGCACCTTCTCGCACGCGCTTGGCACCGTCCGCATGGGTCGAGACGAGCGAACCTCTCCCCTCGACGACGTGTGCCGCTTTCGGGGAGTCGAGAATCTTCGGGTCGTGGATGCGAGCGTGTTTCCAACCTCCAGCGCAGTGAATCCCAGCCTCACGATAGCGGCGAATGCGCTGCGAGTAGCCGCGTCGATGACTGCGGGAGATCTCGACTCACTTACGGTCGCCGAAGAAGTAGCGTGAAGCTTTCGCTGGTGATGATCGGCTGCGGAGCGATCGCGCGGCGACATGCGAAGACTCTGCAGGCGTTCGGTTCTCGAGTGAGAGTCGGTTTCGCGAGCCGTGATGCGCAACGGGCGCAAACGTATCGCCAGGAGTGCCGGGGATTTGCCGCCTTCGATGGATACTCGGCGGCGTTCAGTGATCCGCATGTCGATGCAGTGATGATCACGACACCCCCCGCGTACCATCTCGACCTTACGCTCGAAGCAGCTCGCTCGGGAAAGCATGTCATCGTCGAGAAGCCGCCGTTTCTTCACTCGAGCGATATCGACGCGGTCGCGAGCGCGGCACACGACGCGAACGTCGAAGTTCTCGTCGCCGAGAACTACGCGTACAAGCCTCTCACGATTGCGCTGGGGCGCTTGCTCGA
The DNA here is from genome assembly GCA_036560025.1 of Gemmatimonadaceae bacterium. GTDB lineage: Bacteria > Gemmatimonadota > Gemmatimonadetes > Gemmatimonadales > Gemmatimonadaceae > UBA4720. The sequence goes on from DATBRZ010000119.1 coordinate 7,481, forward strand.
TGCAAAGGAGATCGGCGCTCCGAGACTCGTACGGCTGAGCGCGCTCAAGCATCAGGAGACGCACGACTGGCGCGACTCTGAGGAGCTCGCCGGCGGGGGCGCGTTATTCGAGGGCGGGGTTCACTGGGTGAATCTGCTCGGCTGGCTCGGGCCCGAGATCGTCGATGTCCAGGGCTTTCTGCCGGCTAATGGACAAAAGCCGGAGCGCACCATCGTGGTCGTGGTTCGTTACGCGAACGGTGCTATAGGGACACTGCACCATTCGTGGGAAGCGCCTGCAAAATTCAAGGGGATGTCGGTGTCTCAGATCATCGGCGACAAGGGAACGATCGTGTTCGAGTCCAACGGGTCGTTTGTTGCCGTGAATGGGAAACGCCGGCGGATCGTATTTCCTGGTTTCCGCGACACCCGCGGATTCCACGCAATGTTCGACGATTTTCTCACCACACTTTCCACGGGAGCGACGCCGCGAATGACGCTGGCACGTGCCAAACAGGATCTGTCCGTGATTGAAGCCGCATATCGAACCGCCGAACAGCGATGACCAATCTGCTCCTGACGATCGTAATCGGTGCTCTGGTTGGCGCTCACGCGTCGACGTGGGGGATGTACAAGGACGCGCCGCATGAGGGATTCACGGCCGGTAAATACGTGCGAAGCATCGTTCTTTCTGCTCTCATTGCCCCGCTTTGCGCCGTGATCTTCCGTCTCTATCCGGAGACTCCAGCAAACGCTGTCATTCTGTTCGGCTGTATCTATTCGATGGAGCGGGCGATCCTCGAGACATGGAAGACTTTTTTTCGTCAGGAGGATCAGTCGAAATACACGATTCCAATGCAGCTCGCCGTAAAGGGGCGAACAGTGTTCACCCGCCGCTCGCGAATTGTTTACGGAGTTCTGTACCTCGGGGTCATCTTCGTCGGATTTGCCGCGCTGTCCCGTTATGAGCCCGCACCCGGAACTTCACCCCTTTTCCTCGCATTGACCGTCGGTGCGCTCGGCGGATGGTTCAGCGCGATCGGCGGCGCGTGGAAGGACGCACCGATCGAGGGGTTCGAGATCTTCAAGTTCTTCCGCTCGCCGTTGATTGCCGCATTCTTCTCGTATCTCCTGTACAGACTGGGTGCGACGCCCGTTCAGGGGATGTTCGGCGCGATCGGATATTCAGTAGCAACGACTGAGACGTACAAAACCTTCTTCTTTCCCAGCAAACCGCGCGGCAAATTCGCGGGTAAGCCGGTGCTCTTTCCGGACTGGCTCGAGAAGCGACAGCGGTTCATTCCGCTCTATGGTGCAGTATGGGTTGTCGTTATCACTGGTTTCGTCGTCGCATTTACTCGCTGATGCGCGAGTCATGAGGCGCTCACGATGATCACCGGCGTTCACGCATTACTCTACGCAAAGGAGCATGATGCGATCCGCACGTTCTTTCGCGATGTGCTCCAGTTCGAGTCAATCGACGTCGGTGGCGGCTGGCTGATCTTCGCCCTTCCGCCCGCCGAGCTTGCAGTTCATCCGACGGAAAGCGCACAACATCCCGAGGTCTATCTCATCTGCGATGATCTCGAGCAGACGATCGCAATGCTGCGTTCAAAGAATGTGAAGACAAGCAAGGTCAGCGAGGAATCCTGGGGGAAGCGAACGACGATATACCTTGCGGGCGGCTTCGACCTTGGATTGTATCAGCCATATCATCCAACCGCGTTTGGAAAGAAGTGAGCAACGGGAGGAGAATCATGTCAGCTATCCCGCGTAAGGGGATGCCGATGCCGTCCCCGCACAGACCCCCAATCCGGAGGAGCGCTAGCGACGATCCTTTGACTTGAGCGCACCTGCGATCGCTGCGGTTCTGTAGACTCCCGTCCCGAATGCTCCAACAGCAATCAACACGATCGTTGCGGCGAGAAGTGCGCCGGCGGGCCAACCGGCGCGTGCGGTGACAAGCGGGTCGAGAATCGCCCCGAGCGCAAGCAATACCAATCGCTCGGCTCGCTGCATCACACCGGCGGTGTTGCTCACACCAAGTGCCTCGCCGCGCGCACGCGTGTAACTGACGAGCATCGAAGCGCCAAGCGCAGCGCCTGATGCAAGCGCGATCAGCGGCCAATGCCCGAAGTACACGATCAGACCGAGAAACGTGAAAGTCTCGGCAAAGCGATCGAGAGTCGAGTCGATGAATGCACCGTAGGAACTGGCAATTCCTCTCGCTCGTGCAATACGCCCGTCGAAGATGTCGGCGACGCCGCCGAGTAGAATCAGCCACCCTGCTGCACCCATCGAGCCGCGCGCAAACGCAACGCCCGCGGCGAGTCCCATCAATGCACCGATGAAATTGAGGACGTCCGGATTCACGCGCGCACGAACCATCGCGCGCTCGATCGGGCCGATCACCCACATCAGCCAGTCGCGCACCCAGCGGCCGAGCAGAATGGTGCGGCTTCGTCGAGCGACGTCTGCGTCCACGGGCCGGTCGCGGCCGATGACGGCGAACACTGGCATGGTGAGCAGCAATCCGGCGACGAGCGCCAGCGCGACCATGTCGACCGATGTCACGCTAACGTCGTGATCTCAGGTATTGAAACACCTTCGGCCAGAGGAAAAGGAATGGCCAGCGGCGCTCGCGCGGTGTGAGCTCGATCACGACGCCGCTTCGCCGCGCCACCTTGTGTCTTACGTATTCCAGCCAGTCGTCGTAGAGCCAGACGTGCTTCCCCCAGCGAAGAGTTGCGCGGGTCTTGCTGCGTCGAAAGTACAACCGCATGCGCACCCTCTCCAGCCGCGACGGCAGCTGAGTCTGCTCGTACCTGTCGCCTGCTCGTCGCAGCACTCCGCGATCTGCGAGGTCCGCGAGAAGCGCGCGATACATGTACAGCATCGTGTCGCTCTGAGCCTGGAACAGCTCATCGATTCTCACGCTCGTCTCGGGTCTCACTTCGCCGGCATACGATGTCGTGAGCAGCGTTCGACAAAAAATCTCCGCGTCGAACGCAGCCGGCATGTAACTCCTTCCCCACTCGAACGTCGCGAGTCTCGCGGCGATGATTGTGTTCTCCACTTCGGCGCGGCTTGCAGCGTCGCGTACCCAAGCGAGCTGCACCTGCTGGAACAAACGTCCCTTCGTGAAATGATCGGGAGGATTGGCCGAGCACGCGATTACAAGGTCGCGTATGGACAGCACCGCACATTTCGCTGTCTCCGGCTCGCTCTGCCCTGGCGCACTTGTTGTAACAGCGACTACGCTCGGTGGAAGGACCTGTGACAGAAGAATCGCGGAGCGAGCGCTGAATCGCGGTTGAACATGTGAAGCGAACGATCGAAAACCGGTGTCATAATCGTCGACGATGACAAAGAAATCGTACGCGCTCTCCGGGCGGCTGCCGCTTCCCTGGGCGCGAGATCCGTAATGGATCACAGCAGCCGTAGAAGACCCGAACGCTTCGGTGATGTAATTCACGAGGCGCTGCGCCTGCAGGCCGATGGGATCGTCGAGGCCTGCTTTCATCACCTCGCGCAGGTCGGATTCCGGTCTCATCGCCAAACCAGTGGGAGCATGCTAATATTTGCTCTAGCGCTGGCGGATGGTTTCGCCACGCCTGCGATTGTACGGATCCGCAACAATTTGGCCTGCAGTCGCAGTAACACGGCCGCTCCGCCCGAGACAGGATCTGGGTTGAGCCTCGTCTCAAAGAAGCGTGCTGCCTCGCGAATTCCGCGTGCGGAGCCGTGACCGCGTATGGAATCTCCCGCCATTAACGAAAACATCAGCGTAAGCAATTGCATGGATACTCAAGTCGAAGCGGAAACGATCACGGACGTTGCTGACTACGACTATAGCAGCTTCTACTATTCGTCGAGCCAGGACCCGTTCGCGATTCTCGAGCCGTTCGATGATTGGTACAGTCGTGCACGTCTGCGGGGTTACTACCTGTACGGACAACCGATGTCAACGGCGCCCGAGACTCACGTCGACATCGAAGACCAGCTCACTCACCAGCATCTCGATCTTCTCAATTTCGCGTCGTACAACTACCTGGGTCTTTCACACCGGCCCGAAGTAATCGCCGCCGGCAAGTGTGCGCTGGACAAGTACGGTCTTGGCGCCGCCGGATCCCCGATCCTCAGCGGGATGATGCAGATCCATGAGGAGCTCGAGGGAGAGGTCGCGCGCTTCAAACGAAAGGAAGCGGCAATCGTCTTTCCAACCGGCTATTCGACCAACATCGGCTTGATACAGGGATTGATGCGGCCCGGCGATCTCGTCGTCGCGGATCAGAACGCCCACGCGAGCATCGTCGATGGCGCGATCCTTTCCAAAGCGAACCTGAGATTCTTCAAACATAACAAGCCTGAGGACCTCGACAAAAAGCTCGCGGGCACTACGGGCAAGAAGCTCGTCGTCATCGAAGGCGTGTACTCCATGGACGGCGACGTCTGCAAGCTTCCCGAGATTGTGGAGATCACCAAGCGGCACGGCGCACGACTCGTTATCGACGAGGCGCACTCGATGTTCGTGTACGGTGAATCCGGACGCGGAGTGGTAGAGCAGTTCGGACTAGAGGATGAAGTCGATATTCACGTCGGCACTTTCTCCAAGGCCCTTGGCGGACAGGGCGGTTATGTAGCCGGATCTCGACAGCTGTACAACTACCTGAAGGGATTCGCCAGGTCGCGCTTCTTCTCGTGTGCGCTTTCGCCTGTGGTCGCGGCGGGAGTGCTGCAATCACTGAAGATCGTGCAGCAGGAGCCCCAGCTCAGAAAGCGATTGTGGGAGAACGTGACCTACATGCGAGGCGCGCTGGCGAGATACGCGATCGATATCGGCGATTCCACGTCGCAGGTTATTCCAGTGATGATCCGGAATGACCGGCGGATCATGCACATCGCGTCGCGACTGCAGGAAGCGGGTCTCTATCTGCAGCCGATCATCTATCCCGCGGTGGCGAAACACCGCTCGCGATTCCGAATGTCAATATCTGCGGCGCACACACGCGAGGATCTCGACCAGGCCGTCTCGATACTCGTGCGCGTGCTGCGGCAGGAGAGGATTCTCTGATGACAGGCGACCGACCCGTACACTATTTCTTCAAGGACGCGATCGGAGGGTTCTTCGAGTTCCCCACCGAGAACGCGCGACAGCTTCTTCCTCCGGACATTCAGCCGATCGAGCCGCGGCACGGCACGTCTGTGCTGTCGGTTCTCGCGTTCGATTTCGTCGAGAGCCCCATCGGTCCCTACGGTGAGCTGATCCTGTCTGTGCTTGTCTCGCCGCTCATCGATCACGGCGGCCCTATGCCGCGATCGGCGTTTTACGCATTCAAGGTTGGAACATCGACGCGTGAATCGCGTGAGCACGCAATCGAGCGGTGGCACCTCCCCCACTACATGCAGGACATCGAGCTCGCCTGGCATCATGGAGAACACAGCCTGACGATCGAAGCAACCGACCGTGGAAAGCCGATGGTTCGCCTCACCGTCACCGAGCACGAGTGGAGCAAGGTCGAGCACCTTTATCAGACTTTCATGCAGGATGACGACGGACTGTATACGGCCACCGTCATGATGGCGGGCGACTTCAGCGAAAACGAGGAAGAGCGCGGCGCGATTCAGATTCGCTCGCATGGAATGGCTGAGCTGATCCATGACTGGGACGTCGAGACGGTTCCGTTCCGCGAGCTGTGGATGCGGAACGGCGTCGAGACGTTCTATCCGGTCAAAATGCTGGCGTCCTACGCCGGAGGGTATGCGCGCTCCTCGAGGTAACAGGTGCGCCGCGTCTGTGTAATTGCGAACCCCGCCTCCGGAAGAGGGCGGGGTTCGCGCATCATCCCGCACATAAGGTCAGTGCTTGCGGAAATGGGCGGGGGCGATCTCCGAATAACGTCTTCGCAGGGTGAGGAGCCTGGACTCGTGCGCCGCGCTCTCGACGATGGATTCGACACACTGATCGCCTCTGGCGGCGATGGCACGTGGAGCAACGTCGCCAACGCAATTCTGAATGCGGGGGCCGGTGCAAACGTCCGCCTCGGTCTGCTCGCCGCGGGTACCGGAAATGATTTTGCGAAGACGGTCGGCGCTCCTGTCCGTGACATACGCGAGACAGTCCGCCTCGCGCTCGAAGGACCCGATGTAGCAATCGACGTCGGTCGTATCGAGAAGAAGTACTTCATCAACCTCGCTGGATTCGGTGTCGACGTCGCCGTCATCGAGAATCTCGACAACGTTCGATGGCTCCAGGGTGACGCGCTCTACTTTTACTCGGGCCTGCGCGAAGTTTTTGGCTATCCTGGCTTCGAGCTCGATCTCAAGTCAGCGAATTCAGACAACATTCAAGGCCGGCAGCTCATTCTGATCATCGCCAACGCGAAGAATTTCGGCGGCGTTTTTCAGCTGGCACCGCAGGCGTCAGTAGTCGATGGTCATCTGGATGCGGTTGCGATCCGCAACACTCCTCCGCTTCGGCGTCTGCGCCTGTTTCTCGCCGCTGCAAGCGGTGGACATCTGGACGAGCCTGAGGTACAAACGGGACGATCGCGGCAGTTTCAATTGCGATTTCAGAATCCGCCCGCATACGAAACTGACGGCGAATACAATCGTGCCGAGTCGAATGAGCTGGAGGTGACCTGCGTTCCGAAAGCGCTTCGCGTTGTCACGCCGGTCGAGCTGACATCATGAAAGCGATCACATTCGCGGCGCCGATTCCCCGCTATCTCGCGACACTGGCGGCAGGCAAAGTCAACGACAACCTCTACATCGGCGCGCACGCGTGCACCCGATACCAGACCATCACACCGCCGACACTGCCGTCGGCCGAATGGGTGCGCATTCGAACCCGTCTTGGCGGCATCTGCGGCAGCGATCTCGGACTGGTGACCCTCGACGCAACTCCGTCGCTCTCGCCATTCTCCTCGCACCCCTTTGTCATCGGG
>DATBRZ010000120.1:0-7299 GCA_036560025.1 Gemmatimonadaceae bacterium
TGCTCCGCATCTACATGAATACGATCATCGATGTGCGACTACACGCGATGGACATGAAGGGCGAAGACGCCGTCGCGAGGATGATGGGCGACGCGTTTCAGGAGAGACCGGAAGCGGAAGGCAAGCTGCAGCGAGCGCAGCTCGATTACGTCCAGCTCATGACGTACATGGCGGGCGTTCAGGAATGGGCGAACCTGCGCCGCGAAGTCGAGCGCAAGGAGGGATCAGCGTTCAACCTCTGCCGTTATCACGACCGCGTTCTGCTCTACGGTCCGGTTCCGATTCCGACTGTTCGATCGCTCTATCTCGCTGGCGTTCCACCGACGGCAAACGCGCCGCCGTCTCGCTGCAAATGACATCCTCGCGTTTCCTAAGCATAGCAGGGCGCTTCGATCTTGTGATTCCTCTCCGATCCGGCAGCCCGGCATCGAGCGCCATTCTCAAATCCTCCCCCTCGATTTGCACACGCAGGTCGACACCCCTGTTCCATCCGAGCGATTGCGCGCGAACGCGGATGATGGCCGAGCATGCTTCGGCGGGCTCGCCGAATGGAGACTTCTTCCACTCGTAGCTGTGCGCGAGGATCCGCGACGTGAGTCGGAGACTCGCCATCGCCGTGTGCGGAGTGAGCGCAACGAATGCACTCCCGCCTTCGCGCGCGGCACGCGAGAGCCGCACCATCTCGGTTCCCCGAGGCTCGCTCCCGGACAGAACGAGCAGCGCAAAACCTCCGCATCTCATCAGCTCTTCGGCGCAGCGGAGCGAGTTCACCCTGTTCGATGGTCTCACGAGCACCGGTCCATCGCGCCAGAACTCTCCGGCGATGGTTCCCATTGCATCGATCCACGCTGCTCGCTCGCCGGTTGCGACAGTTGCTTCACACGCAGCGCGGAGCACCGCTGTCGCTCCGCCTTTCGGCATCCATACCGACAGCCGGCCTCGGGGAAGACCTCCGCCCGGAAGAATTGCGTCGAGTTGAGCGATCCCGGTCTCGACCGGCTCCGCGGTTCGATGAGTAACCGGCGTCGCATCGGGGAATCGCTGCTCGAGTAGTGAGCGGAGGTCGAGAAGAGGGGCAGCGGAAGCCATATTTCACCATATATTCTATCCCGAAGAAAGACCGAAGGCAATGTGTGAGACCGAGAGGGTCTATGGAATCGCTTTGGAAGGAATCATCTCGAGCAAAACTGTCGAATCGGCTCGATCGCCTCACGCCAACGACGCCTGCTCTGTGGGGAAAGATGAACGCGAGCGAGATGCTCGCTCACCTGAGCGATGCGATGAAGATGGCGACCGGCGAGCTGGCGGTTACGATGCGTAAAACTCCGTTACGGCATCCGGGAATCAAACATCTCATCATCTACGGTCCGCCATTCCCAAAAGGCGTGCCGACCTCACCGGAGCTACGCACGCGCCAGGCGACTGACTGGAACAGCGAAACACAGGAACTGCGACGATTGATCGACAGTTTCGCTGCACAACCGCCCACCACAAGGGTACCGGATCATCCTGCATTTGGAAAAATGACCCGAAGGCTCTGGGGCGCGCTCACCTACAAGCACATCGACCACCACTTCAAACAGTTTGGGATTTGATCGAGCCCCTTTCGTCCCGTGGTCAAGCGGAACAGTGCGCGCGCATCATGTCGACAACCGAGCCGTGGCTGACGCTCGGTCGCACATTCGATGAATCTCTAAGACTCGTCTCGGATCCCGATCGCGAGGTCTACGTCGCGATCGATGACAGCGGCGTCACCGGTTTTCTCATCCTGCAGATGCGCGGGACATTCGTCGGGTACATCCAGACCGTCGCAGTCCGCGACGATCAGCGCGGACACGGACTCGGCACCGAGTTGATCGAGTTCGCCGAGCAGCGGATCTTTCGCGACTACCCGAACGTTTTCATGTGTGTCTCATCATTCAATCCGCGCGCAAAGGATCTCTACCTGCGGCTCGGTTACACCCAGATCGGTGACATTCCCGACCTGATCGTGCGCGGACACTCCGAGATACTATTGAGAAAGACCGTTGCGCCACTCTCCGAATGGCAGAAAGCAAAATCCTCCAGCTGAATCAATGAATTCCATCGGCATTGTCGTCGCGGTTCTCTTGTTTGTTTCGATCTCCTGCTCCGGTCGAGTGGATAGAGGGATGCGCCTGATCGCGAGCATCACCCGATCCACATCTTGATCGAGACGAGCGCAAGAAACACGGCGAACATTCGTCTGAGCTGAACCGGTGACAGGTGCTGCGCGAGTCGTGCTCCGATCCACGCGCCCACGAACAACCCAATCGCGATCCACAACGCTGCCCTCACGTTGAGGTTTCCATGCCGATAGTACTCCCACGCTCCGAGCGCTCCGACCGGAAGCAGCAGTGCGCCGAGGGACGTTCCGGTGGCGGCAATGGGGGTCAGCCGCGCGATGAGAATCAACGCCGGTACGATGATCACCCCGCCGCCGATACCGAAAAGTCCGGAGAGAACTCCGGCGCCAAGTCCGACCGCGATAAACAGTAGAGGCATCGTATGAATCCTGAGAAGGAGGTTAGTCCGCAGTTAGTCCGCAGTCCGTAATTATCGGTTCCGTCGTTAGCAATCTTTTGGCCCCTCCGGCCCTTCCGCCCGCGCCCCCGCTAATTCAGTTTTCCAGAAGCCCCAAGCGCCCCTGCGCTGGGGCCTATGTATCCCACCCCTCGCGGAGCAAAGCCGTCATTATGCGCGAGTATAAGAGCGAAGAAATCCGCAACATTGCCGTCGTCGGACACGGCGCGAGCGGCAAGACAACACTGGTAGACGCCCTCGCATTCGTGTCCGGATCCTCAAAGCGCCACGGCTCAGTCCGTGACGGAACCGCGCTGACCGACTTCACAAAGGAAGAAACGGAGCGCGGTTTTTCTATCTCGCTCGCCTGCGCCCACGCGGAGTGGATGGACACGAAGATCAACCTCCTCGATACTCCCGGTTACTCGGACTTCCAGGGCGACGCGATCGCCGGATTGACCGCCGCCGACGGCGCGCTCGTCGTCGTCAGCGCCACGTCGGGAGTCGAAGTCGGAACGACCCGAATGTTCAACGAGGCAATCGCCCGAAAGGATCCGGTGCTGTTCGTCATCTCGATGATCGACAAGGAGCACGCCTCGTTCGATAACGTGTTCGAGGCGATCAAGGCAAAGCTCACCAATCGGGTCATCCCCGTCGAAGTTCCAATCGGAGAAGGACCCGATTTTCACGGCATCCTCAACCTCTTCGACAAGAAGGCGCACCTCTTCAAGAAAGGAACGAAGACGGGCGAGTACGACGAAGTCGATATCCCCGCCGAAGAGCAGGGGAGATTCGACAAGTATTACGAGCAGCTGATCGAGACCATCGCCGCCACCGATGACATTCTCCTCGAGCGCTACCTGGGCGGTGAGGAGATCGCTCGAGTGGATGCGCTCAATGCCATGAAGGAAGCGATGAAACGGCAGGAGCTGTTCCCGCTCTTCTGCTGCTCGTCGGATCTGACTTACGGAACGCAGGCACTACTCACCAAGATCGTCGAGCTGATGCCGAGCGCGTACGAGATGGAAGAGCTGCACGCGTTCGTTGGCTCGGAAGGCGACAACACCGTCGAGATCCATCCGCGCGATGACCTGCCGTTCACCGCCCTCGTCTTCAAGACGCACGCCGAGCCGCACGTTGGCGACGTGTCATACTTCCGAACTTTTTCGGGCGTCGTGCACAACGGGCAGGAGGTCTACAACGCAACCCGCAGCGTGGCCGAAAAGCTGGCTCATCTCACAGTGCCGCAAGGGAAGGATCGCCATGAGGTGATGTTGCTGCATCCGGGCGACATCGCTTGCGTAGCAAAGCTCAAGAACACTCACACGAACGACACGCTGTCTACGCGGGAGCACCCGGTTCGAGTCCCTGGAATCGAATTCCCAGAGCCGAGGGTGGTCTACGCCGTGCACGCGAAGGCGCGCGGCGATGAGGAGAAGCTCCAGCAGGGATTGCACCGACTGCACGATGAGGACGTGACGTTCCAGACGCACTACAATCCGGAAACGCACGAGACAATCGTCGCGGGACTTGGTGAGCGACATCTCGACGTAGTGATGTCGCACCTCAAGCGGCAGTACGGAGTCGAAGCGGAATTGAAGAAGCCGTCGATCGCATATCGCGAGACGATCGCCGCCAAAGGACAGGGACAGGGTCGTCACAAGAAACAGAGCGGCGGACGCGGACAGTTCGGCGATTGCTGGGTGCGGATGGCACCGACTCCGCGCGGCAAGGGATACACGTTTGTCAACTCGATCGTCGGCGGCTCGATTCCATCGAAGTTCATCCCCGCAGTGGACAAGGGAATCCAGGAAGCATCCGTGCGCGGCATTCTCGCCGGTTATCCGATGGTGGATTTCCAGGTCGAGCTGTACGACGGGTCGTATCACTCCGTTGATTCGAACGAGATGTCGTTCAAGATGGCGGGCATTCTCGCGTTCAATACAGTCGCGCCGAAATGCAGGCCGATTCTTCTCGAGCCGTTGGACGAGCTCGAGATCACTACACCGGATCTTTACCTCGGTGACGTGCTCGGCGATCTCTCATCACGCCGCGGGCAGATACTCGGGACTGATTCGCTGCCGAACGGGTATTCGCGCGTGCGCGCGATAGTGCCTGAGGCGGAGCTTCACCTCTACGCGACGGATCTCTACTCGAAGACTCATGGACATGGAACGTTCGTGCAGCGCTTCAAGGGATACGAGCAGATGCCTGGCGAGGCGATGCAGAAAGTGGTGAGCGAAGGCAAGGGCAAGATGGCAGTCGGAGAATAACGATGGTTACCGGTTACCGGTTGCGGGTTACGGGTTAAACGGGGGGCGGCTTAATGAGAACTTTTGGTTTCGTTTGCATCGTAATGGCTGCCGCGGCTTCGTCGGCAACGGCGCAGACTGCGGCGGCGCAGACTGCGGCGGCGCCGGTCCACTATCCGTCGGCTGACCGACAGATCGCTGCGGCCGTAACTCCATTGCCCGAGCCCCTCCAGAAGGGCGCGCGAGTACTCGGGTACAACGAATCGGGAAAACTCGTTACGCTCCGCAGCGGAACGAACGACATGGTCTGCATTGCCGATGATCCGAGCGGAAAAAATTTCCATGTCGCTTGCTACCACAAATCGCTCGAGCCGTTCATGGCGCGCGGTCGCGAGCTCCATGCTCTCAAGAAATCCCGTGAAGCGATCGACAGCGTGAGGATACGTGACATCCGCACGGGTCGTTACGCGATGCCGTCTAAGCCCGCGGCGCTGTACCAGTACTTCGCGCCACGCGACAGTGTAGATGAGGCAACAGGAACGGTGAAAGGCGCTCAGTACCTCTATGTCGTGTACACGCCGTACGCGACGTACAAGACGACGGGAATCACCGAGAATCCTCTCGAGGGCGGTCCATGGATCATGTTCCCCGGAAAACCGTGGGCGCACCTCATGATCTCGCCGCAGAAGACAGCGTCGATAACGATCAAGTAGGGCTCACGGTGCGCTGATGCTCGAAGGCACCGGCGGATTGTTCGTTATCCGGACATTCCCTAATGAGCTCGAGGCTTCAATCGCGGAAGCAGCGCTCGAAGCTCATGGAATTCAATCCAGCCTGATGACTGACAGCGCAGGCGGTACGATGCCGTGGCTCAATACGTTGCATCCGATTCGCCTCGTCGTTCGCGAGTCCGATGTCGATCTCGCGAATGCCATTCTCGAGGGACGACCGCCGACTGATGACTCCGCGACCGGAGCTGATGACGAGCGAGAGTGAGCGAGACAGCGCAGGGGCGATATTCCCGCCGCCCCTCATTTACGCCGTGGGTTTTCTCATCGGCTATCTGATCGATCGTCGCGTTCCGCTGTCATTACCACACGGCGGGATAATCGATTTCATCGGTGGACTGCTCGTGGGGCTCGCGATCGTTCTCTTTATCGTCGCGATCAGTGAGATGAGGTCCTCCGGAACGACCATCATGCCGTACCGTTCGACCACGTCAATTGTCGAGACGGGTCCTTTCAAGTATACGCGGAATCCGATTTACCTCGCGGACGCTCTTTTCTATATCGGTCTCGCGGTGATGCTCCACACAATCTGGCCGTTGATACTGCTGCCGGTTGTGCTCGTGGTGATTGACCGCGGAGTGATCGCGCGGGAGGAAGCGTACCTATCGCGAAGGTTTGGGGACGAATACAAATCGTACCGAGCGAGAGTCCGGCGGTGGGTTTAGACGCGCGTCGCGTAGTGGTTTTACTGCGCTGTTAGTCGACTAAAGTTGTCCGCGAGCTCGTTCGCTCTTTTGCGCGAAAAATCTGCGAGACAGCGAACTCGCGGCCGAGCCCATAGCGCTCCTTCCTTTCCTCGTCCTCTCCGTCGGCATTCGTTATCTCGATTTACAACCCACGCGCGCTGCGCAACACGAAGCCGCTCGACCGACGGTGGATCCTTGGCTCCTCCTCGCGCGCCTTCCTGCCTCCGCATCTCGGTGATCAGCGCGCGATAGGTGCGATTGAGTCGCATGTCCGCGTCTGCCAGAAGCGTGCGGACGCACGTGTTCTGATTATCCTGCGTCGGTGATGAGCATGCACGCGTGCCGGTCAGTCGCGGCGCTGCCGGCGCGGGCGCGGCAGGGGCAGCGTTCTCGACAGGTGCAGAGGGCGGCGGTGGTGCAGGGCTGGTCGCGGCAGGAGGCGCAGGCGCCGGAGCAACAGCATTGGGAGCGGACGCAACTCGCTGACTCGACGCGCCGGACGTTACGCCGGTCATTGGGGTTGGACGTTTTGCAGCTGCAGCTGGAGGGGTCGCAGCAGTGTCCGTCAATTGCGGCGGCGGATTGTATTGCCCAATGGAATCGATCAGCAGGGTGTCGCGATTGGAGAGAGCGAGATCAGCCGCAAGCGCGGAATCAGCGGCAATTTCGTCAGCCGTCCTGCTCGCCGATCCCGTGTCGCACCCGATGAGGACGGCGGTCAATAAGCAGGCAGCGGTGGCCGAATTGAATTTCGGCATTTCAACCATGGGCGAACGATAACGGAGCAACCGGGGTACCTGCCAGCAAGATGTGATATGATTCCTGCCAATCCAACGCATTCTTCCAGTCAACCAACACTAATGAAACAGTCAAAGATCAACTGGACGTGGCGAGCGTTCCTGGTGTTCCTTCCGGCGATCGTCGCTGCGTGCGCCACAGTTCCGGTACCAGTACCTGTACGCCAGCCCGGTGAAACGGTCGCGTACATCGTCCGTCACGCCGAAAAGGTTACGACCGCGCAGAATGACCCGG
>DATBRZ010000121.1:0-8872 GCA_036560025.1 Gemmatimonadaceae bacterium
CAATCGTCCCGGTTGCGTGCGACCGGCGTAGATCAGAGCGATGGACGCGCCGTCGCTGTGGCCGACGAGAATCGCCTCGCGAACTCCATGATCGGTCATCACCTCGTCGAGGATCGCCGCCTCGTCATGCATGTACGAGATTGGCCGCGGCAGCTTTGCCGGCGGCGAGGATCCGTAGCCGATGCGCGAGTAGACGAGCGCGCCGCAACCGGTCTTCTCAGCGAGACGTCGTGGAAAATCGCGCCACGCGGTCGCCGATCCGAGTCCTTCGTGAAGGAAGACCAGCGTCACTGCAGCATCGGGGGACGGGCCATACCAGAGCGACTCGAGTTCGATCAAAGAGGTGCATCATAGCGGCTCGTGTCAACGTATCTGCGTGCGGCGGATCACCTCCCACTCCGCTTCAATTCCGCGGAGTGGTTCATCGGGCGCCACGTGCGTGAAGGACGCGCGAGCAGAACGGCAATCATCGACGGCGAAGGATCGATGAGCTATGGCGCGCTGGATGATGCTGTGCGTCGATTCGCGAATGCTCTCCGCGATGCCGGAGCTCGCCGCGATGAGCGCGTCGCGCTGATTGCGCTCGATTCGCGATGGCTCTCGATCGGCTTCTGGGGCGCGATCGCTGCCGGCGCCGTCGCCGTGCCGGTCAACACGCTGTTGACGGCGGCCGATTTTCGGTACGTCCTCGAGGACTGCGGTGCGCGCATCACGATCGTCGATCCGCAGATCGTCAGTCCGTCCGAGCTCGCATCGATCGATACCGAGGTGTGGACGGTCGACCAGATGCGAACGCGCGTGGAAGCCGCGTCAGCGCGGTCGAACTATGCGGATACGCACCGCGACGCGATGGCGTTTTTCCTCTACTCGAGCGGCACAACCGGTGAACCCAAAGGCGTCGTCCACTTGCAGCACGACATGTGGGTGTGTTGCGAGACCTACGGGAAGTCGGTGCTCCAGATCCGCGACGACGATCGCTGCTTCAGCATCGCCAAACTCTTCTTCGCCTACGGCCTCGGCAACGCCCAATACTTTCCGTTTCACGTCGGCGCGACCGCCATCTTGTTCGCTGGCCGTCCGATGCCGGCCGCCATCTTCGACGTCGTGCGGCAGCAGCGTCCGACGTTGTTCTTCGGCGTTCCGACGGCATACGCGAACATGCTGGCGGCGATCGACGAAGGGGCTGCCGCAGACTTCACGTCAGTGCGCACGTGCGTCAGCGCCGGGGAGGCGCTCCCGGCCGCGATTCTCGAACGATGGCGCGCACGCACAGGGGTCGACATCCTCGATGGGATCGGCTCGACCGAGATCTGCCACATCTTTCTATCGAACCGCCGCGGCGAGATTCGACCAGGTTCGAGCGGAAAGCCCGTCGACGGATATGAAGTCGATCTCGTGGATCGCGACGGCGAGCTCGGAGATCTCATCGTTCGCGCCGACTCGACGATGGCGCTTTACTGGAACAAACACGAGGCGACGAAGTCGGCGCTCAGTGGCGAGTGGATTCGCACCGGCGACAAATACTCGCGCGACTCGGAAGGGTTCTACGTTCACGGCGGCCGCAGCGACGACATGATCAAGGCCGGCGGCATGTGGGTTTCGCCGGTCGAAGTCGAAGGGGCGGTCATTCGACATCCATCGGTCATCGAGTGCGCGGTCATCGCGATCGCGGATGAGGATGGCCTCGAGAAACCGCACGCCTACGTCGTCCTTCGATCGGGAATCACCGCCGACGATACGATCGCACGCGAGCTGCGCGAGTTCGTGAAGGGGCTGCTTGCGCCATACAAATGCCCGCGGTCGATCCGGTTCATCGACGCGCTGCCGAAGACCGCGACCGGCAAGGTCAAGCGATTCGAGCTTCGCAAGCTGGCCTCGCGGTCGTGACTCAACACTGGCGGCGGGTTCTTCAACAGTACGTTTTTCTACTACAACAACGGCTGGGGACTGGCGCAGCAGACGTTTGCGTTAGAGCACTCCGGGTACTAATGATGCATGAAGAGACGACGAGCCACCTCCCGGTGGCTCGTCGTCAGATGATGCTCAGGCGCGCCATCGCGAGCAGTCTTCTCTTCGCAGCTCTTACGCTGTTCGGCGATGCTCCCGATTCTGCAGAGCTGCGACAGCGCGCCCAGGAGGTCGTAGCGGCTTTTCAGGCGGGACAGCTCGAGTGGCTCATGAAGTTGTGGAGTCCGAGCGCGCCATCGAGAACGGCCGGCCGAAGACGACTGACAATCCTGATGGAGGAGCGATCGGCGCTCGATCTGTCGATCACCGATGTTCTCGAGGAAGGCGCACGCGGCCTGGTGCAGATCGAACTTCGCAGAAACCGAACACCATCCATCAGCCTCGGTCGATACACTCTGGAATTCAAGCTGGAAGACGGCCAGTGGCGCATCTGGACAATCACGTCGAGTGAAGCTGAGCGCGCCCGGCAACTGTTGGAGGCGACTCCCGAGCAGAGAGATCGCCACTTAACGACGAATCCACCGACGCTGGCGCTGACTCGCGAGCTCCTGCACAGCGCAATCGAGTACCTCGACGCCGGAGAGATCGAGAAGTCCGTTCCCGTCCTCGCTCTGGCCGCGGATCTGGCCGAACGTACCGGTGACGGCATCACGCGCGCGTCTGCCGAACGGACGCAGGGACGACTGGCGATCGCCCGCGGAGATTCTGCTGCCGCCGCTGCGCGCTTCGAAAACAGCCTGAGATTGTCCGAGTCATCGGGAGACCGGCGGGGCGTTGCCAGATCGCTCACCAATCTCGCCAACATCGATCGCATGAAGGGCAACTACGAGCGTGCGGAGAATCGCTGGAGGACTGCGCTGGACATCTACCTTCAGGATGGTGACAAACCGGGGCAGGCGAACGTGCTCAATAACCTGGGCACGCTGCGCACTGCGCAGGGAGACTATCCGGACGCGGCGAAAAAGCTCGAAGAGGGACTGACAATCTTCCGGGAGCTCAACGACACCGCAGGTCAGGCGCGGGCTCTGAACAATCTGGGAATTGTCTTGCGCGCGCAAGGAGCATATCGAGAGGCTCTGGAACACTATCAAAAAGCGTTGCAGTTGAACCGAGATGTCAACAACCTCGAGGGGATCGCCAACGCCCTTGGGAATTCAGCAAACCTCTACATGACGCTGGGGAACTACGTCAAAGCTCTCGAGGCTTTCCAGGAAGGTTTGGTGATCGGCGAGCGGCTCGGATACGGCCAGGCCATGGCCAAGGGACTCTCGGGCATCGGCGAAATCTACTTGAGTGTCGGAAATTATCCTCAAGCCCTGGAATACCTCGAAAAGAGTTACGCGGTGGCAGAACGGAGAGGAGACAAACAAATAACGGCCTTCCTGCTGCACGAGATCGGTATGGTTCGGGCGCTGCAAGGTGATCTGCCTCGCGCGCTGGAGTATTACCAGAGGAGCCTGACTGCGCAAACTGAGATGGGAAACCGCGCGGAAATGGCGATCAACCTCAAAGACATCGCGAAGGTCCACGCACTGTTGGGAAAACAGAGCGAAGCGCGAACATCGTTCGAGAAAAGCCTCGAGATCGCACAGCAGATCAATGATCGGCTGACGATCGTGGAGGTCCTCATCGACCTGGCCGAGTTGGCGAAGCGGCCTGATGAGTACGAGTGGGGTCTCGATTTCGCTCGCCGAGCCAGGAAAATCACTGCAGAAATGGGACTGGCCGAGGAGATCTGGGGCGTACACCTGGAGCTGGGCCGCTTCTATCGCCGGATGAACCGCCTGGACGAGGCGCGGGCGGAGATCGAAAGCGCCATCGCCATCGTTGAACGGGTCCGTCGCGGGATTCCCGGAGAGGAGATGGCGCAGTCGGCCTTCGAATCCATGGTGCTGCCGTACCACGAGATGGTCGGAATGCTGGTGGCTCGCGGCGACTTCGCTACAGCGTTTGAGTACACCGAGCGCGCGAAGGGCCGAGTGCTCCTCGACGTGATGCACCAGGGGCGTTCGGACGTCAGTCGGGCGATGACGGATGCCGAACGTGTTCGCGAGAAAGAGCTTGCCGCTCGGCTCGTCCAGTTGAACCGCGATCTACAACGCGAACTGACGAGCGCCGGCTCGAAGACCGACCGTGTTCTCGAGCTTCGGACGAAACTCGCGCCGGCGCGGCTCGAGTATGAAGCTTTCCTTACCGGTCTGTACGTCGCGCATCCGCAACTGCGTATCGAGCGCGGAGAGATGATCCCGATTCGAGCGACCGAGCTTGGTTCGCTTCTCGCTCAGAGAGCAGCCGATGCATTCCTCGAGTTCCTCGTGACCGAGGAGGCAACATATCTGTTCGCTGTCAGCAGGAATGGCACTCCCGGCGGAATCGAACTGCGAGTGCACACCATCGCCATTACCCGGAAGGAGCTCGAGGATGAAGTCAGACGCTTCCGCGAAAGTCTGGCCGGCCGCGAATTGACCTATGCGCCCGCGGCGCGGGCTTTATTCGACAGGCTGCTGCGTCCCGTCGAGGATCAGCTTCGTGATGCGAAACAGGTGTGCATCATCCCCGATGGGCCGCTGTGGGAGCTGCCGTTTCAGGCGCTGCAACCGGTCCGTGGACATTTTCTCCTGGACCGTCACGCGATCTTCTACGCTCCGTCAATCACGGTGTTGCGCGAAACGCTCGCCAGGAAAGAGAGGAATGCGCATCCGGCACGTTCCGGCGAGCTTCTGGCGTTCGGCAATCCTGTCGTGCCGTCGGAGGTTGCCTCTCGCGTTCAGGCTGTGTATCGCGATGCCTCTCTGGGACCGCTTCCGGAGGCTGAGACCGAGGTCCGGCAAATCGCGTCACTGTACCGTCCGAAGGAGAGCCGTGTTTACGTGCGAAAGGACGCGCGCGAAGAAGTCGTGAAAACCGAGGCGGCGAGGTTCAGGGTTCTCCATTTCGCAACGCACGGTATTCTGGATGATCAGAGTCCGCTCTATTCGCGTCTGCTTTTCTCACGATCCAGCAGCGCAAACGAAGACGGCGTGCTCGAAGCGCGCGAGATCATGAGGCTCGATCTCGCTGCGGACCTGGCGGTGCTGTCGGCGTGCGAAACGGGACGAGGGCGAGTCGGAGCAGGTGAGGGACTGATCGGTGTCTCCTGGGCATTCTTCGTGGCCGGTTGTCCGACCACAGTAGTGAGCCAATGGAAAGTGAGCTCCGCCAGCACCACCGAGTTGATGATCGAGTTTCATCGCCTGCTGCGAGGGGCCGGTCACGAGAATCGGACGCGAGCAGAGGCACTCCGGCGCGCCGCCCTCAAGGTTCGGGCAAACCGCGCTTACCGGCATCCTTTTTATTGGGCTGCCTTCGTCCTCATCGGCGATGGTCAGTAACCGAAACCGATCGACTCAGTGCCTTACGGTGCGGCGGCGGGTTGGCGGCGAGGATGAAGACAACGTGAAATGCAGCACGCCGGCCGGCGAGGCAGTCTTGTCTCCACTAGCGCTCTGATCCACGCGCACAACGCCGTTCGTCAGCACGACTGAATAGAGCGCGCCGGGAACAACGCCCATGAGCGTGTGGGACGCAGTACCAGATCCATTGAAGTTGTAAGAGGTCGAAGTAATCGGCGCGGGCACCTGACCGGGCTGGTTGTTGAACAGAACGATGTTCTGCGAAATCGCGACGCCGATCATTTTTCCGTCGAGGGAAGAAATCTGCGAGCTGTTAGGCGCACTGCTGCTGTTGGATCCTGGCTGGAGAACCGTCAGGAAAGGGATGAACAGCGGATTCTGTGGGTCGCTGACCTCGATGCGAAACGTTGCGGCATCCGCGCCGAACGGAACGCACCCCGCCACTGAGCCATCGCAGGGATCGGGGTTCTTCCATTCGTCGACAACCGCAAGACTCGCATTTGCGGGAAGCAGCGTGTCGATGAAGAGGCGCGACTGTCCATAGTCCAGCCGTGCCAACTTCCCCGTGATCGTCGGTCTGTTAGGCAGGTGCCACCGAATGTGCTTCTTGTACGCGCCCCTGGGATTGCTGGATGGCTTTGCCTGGACCTGGTCGTAGACGACGAATGTGTTCGATGCCCTGAGATAGAGGAAGTTGCGATAGAAAAAGTCGAGCTTGCGGTTAGGCGTATCCGCCTGCTCGCCGGCGCGATTGTAGGCAGTGGATAGATCACTGCGGACATAACTGAAATCGGGGTTCAATTCGTCCGACACAACCTCATCGATGCCCAGGCCCAATTGCCCGCCGCTGCCGACTTCCGCCGTGCTCTGGAAGTCACCGAAGTCATCGAAGTAGAGCGTGTTGTTCAGTGAAGACTCGAGGGACTCCAGAGAGGTGCCGAGGATGCCCGAACGCCCGTAGATCGGATTGCCGTTCCCATCCACCTCCGTCTTCCAGTCGGTGGCGCTCACAAGCAGGTAATCGCTGCCTCGGGCAATGATCAGATGCCCGGCGTCGAAGTGCTGGTGATCGTCCCACAATTCAGTCGCCATCTTGATGGAGGCCCAGGTGGCATTGGCGGTCCAGTCGCTTCGCATGATGAAGTACGGGATCGCCCCATTCGTGCCGCCCGGGCTGTGCGCACCCTGTGGGTAGTTAGGCGCAAAACCCGTGTAGTAAGGCGGGAGGGTGAGCTCGGCGGACGGTCGCGAAGCGACGGTGAAGAAAAACTCCACCCATTCAGGGGCGGGAAAGACCTCCACGTTGGAAATCGTTGATTCGGCGATTTCCGAATAGGCGAAATGCTGCGCTGCCGGGCCGTCCGACGTCCCGGCGAGGATGAAGGCCAGACGAATCGGAAGTGCACGGGGGATGACCGCCCCCTGGAATCCTCCCCAGTCGCCGGTCGGGTCGATCATGAAACGGTTCGGGAAAAGCGCCTGCTTCTCGGCACGCAGGATCTGTGAGAACCAATCGATGTGCGGGGTGGCGATGTCCTCGCCGGTGGCGCTCTTCACGATCAACATGTAGTCGATCATCCGGCTGTACTCTTCGGAGCCGTACGACCAGGCCTGGAAGTCGAAGCCACCTTTGAACGGAGTGCCGGTAATGTTCGGACCGTTGAAGTCGCGCGCGACTGCCGGGCGCATTCCGCCCTCGAAGCACTGTGTGCGCCATGATTCAGGGATCTTCGATGGTGAGAGCGTTGAACCGCGCGTACCGTCGAAGCGGACCCGCGCCCAGTCGATCATTTCCTGCGCGCGGGGATTGTCGCCGAACGAGGCGTAACCCATCAGGGCCACGCTGTACAGGTGACCTCCGAAGAAGTTGCCGTCGGCGGCATAGCTGTAGACCTGCGCCTGATAGCCGTTGACGCTGAGATCGTCGTAATAGTCGTTCATCAGCGCGATCATCTGTGTCTTGAGCGACGCGCTGAGCTGGTCGTAGCAATAGTCGTAGATGAATGCCAGCACCGACGGGAGGTTTCGTGACGGGTAATAGTTGTCCGGCCGGATGGGCGGCTGGCCATTCGGCGGATTGTTGTCCGGGTCGCTCTGCGCGCGGATCATCTCCTGAGCGAGCTCAATCAGCTTGTTCGAATACCTGGTGTCGCCGGTCATCTGGTAGGCAAATGCCAGCGGCAGGGTTGCCGAGTACCAACCCTCTCCCTGATAGTCGTAAAAGATCGTGCCCGCCGGTTCGGTGGAGCGCGTGGCGAACTTGTAGGGATAGATCGAGTAGGTGGCAAGCGTGTCGGCGCTCGCTTTGAGCCCCTGCCACGAGACATCGTTCGAATTCTTTTTCGCGAGGAGGCGGCTCTTCTCGGCGGCGCTGAGGAGAAGCCGCGGATGCGTAGCGATCACGGGATCCGCGCGCACGATCGTGACTTGCATCGCGAGCGCGCATGCCAGAGCGAACCCAGTCCTGAACATTTTCCGGGAGTCTAACAGTATGGAGAGTGTCATCTGAGAAGCAATACCGAAAATCCGGAGCGAAGTTGATTATGCGCATTCAGGTGGCGGTAAACTCGATCTATCCCATGGACAACCATAGCGGCCCCCGCAGCCGCTTCGCGACGACTCAATGGAGTCTCGTCCTGGCTGCCGCAAGACGTGGCGAGGGCGATGCGGAAGCGCTCGCGCGTCTTTGCTCGCTCTACTGGTACCCGGTGTTTGCGTTCGTCAGGCGGCAGGGACATCCGGCCGACGAAGCGCAGGACCTCACGCAGGGATTCTTCACGCGACTGCTCGAGAAACGCGAGCTGGAAGCCGCCGATCGGGACCGCGGCCGCTTTCGCTGCGCGGCCTCGAGGGACTGCTGTTAGAACCGACGGTCCATGATTTCCGCCAAGTCCGCAACGCGGGGGCGGGCGTCTGTGGTAACCCTCGACAGTGGCAATCCTCTACCCTGCGTCATCGACGCACCGTCCCGGTGTTTGCCTTCGTCGGCGGATCCTCGGGTGTCCTCTCGATGTCCTTGGGGTCGCCTACGGTTGCGGTGACCCGGAGCTCGCGCATGAATTTCGGACTGCGAAACTCCTTCGGTGGGACGGGTGACTCGCGCTCATTCGGTTTGGTGTCGGGGGCTTCCGGCCAATCTTCGACCGACCATACAGACGCGAATCGATACGCACCTTTCATCTGCGTATTCCGATAAACGCCTGTGAAGATTCCGTCGCCCGGAACGTCGTCTCCTCGTCCCAACTTGTCACGGCCACGGTCGTGCAAGATCACGACGTCGGTCGAACCATCGGGTCGCGTAACGAGCACCGGAACCGGATCACCCGGATGGGTAAGGGCATGACCGAAACTGCGGGGATAGGCATAGATGAAGATTTCCTCGCCCGGTCGAACACTGGCGTAGCGGTTGCCGCCAGCGACATTTACGGATCTGTTGCGTGAGAAGCCCTTTGCAACATAATCGTTGTTCCCGCTCAGCCCAGCGGCGATTTGAATCGTCCAATTGCCGGCGT
>DATBRZ010000122.1:0-12338 GCA_036560025.1 Gemmatimonadaceae bacterium
GTCTTGACGGCAGGAGGGAGCTCGAACGCCTTCGCATCGTCGGGACCATCGTACTCGACCTTCGAGAACGTCATCACCTGCTCCTGTCCCATCATCTGCATGCGCGTCTTCATCGCCGTCTTGATGCCACCGACTTCCTGATAGTCGCTGACAATCGTCGTGACATCGACCGTGCCCATCGGTGACGTCTGCTTGGTCGTCGCACCGAGCAGAAGGCCAGTGTCGACCGCGTAGCACTCCGTAGTTTCCCGTCCCGACTTGTAGACGACCTTCACCTGATAGCAGGACTGGCCCTGCACTTCGCCCTTTCCTACTGTCTGCATCGAGCTCGTCAGCTCGGCACGGCGGAGAATCGCTGTGAAGCCGCTCTCCTCGCGGAGCTGCTCGAGCTCTTTCCCCTCGAGGAGCCGCGCGCCCTGCATCGGATTCACCGACCAGGCAACTTCGCCATTGAATCCGGAGTTGATCTCGCCGACTCCGGGAATTGTCGTGGTCATGACCATCTTGTTCGGCAACGCCTGAACGACGACCACGTCGCCCTTGAGTCCCTGGGCCGGCATCTCGAATGTGCCGGCTGTGCGCACTGACTTGACCTTCATGAGCGCGGCGCTTCCGCCGACCGCCTTGATGTAGCGAGCGATCACATCGCTTGCAGACGGAAGAGAGGCGGCCGCCGCGGGCGCGACCTGCGCACGTCCCACCGATGCACCGGCAACGACGCCAACGACCACCGCTGCTCGGATGAATGAACGACTGCGAAACATCTACTGCTCCCTGTTGTGTGTGAGTTCTGTTTCTGTGGACGATTTGCGCCCGGTGAACGATAACATCCTTGCTTCATTTTCCCGAACTTTTTGCGATCCACCTGATCGCCGCCTCGAGTGGCTCGTCGCGGCCGGCAAGGAGCGCCTGACGATTTAACGGAACGGTCTGATCCGGAATTGCACCGCGCCCCTCGATCCGTCTGCCCTTGGGATCGACAAAGTCGGCGAATGCATGCATGAGCACGTCACCGGTCGGAAGCTTGAGGGCGAGCGCGGGCAAGGCCTGCCTCCCAGTTGTGTCGCCAAATATTCGAGCTCGCCCAACCCCCTGCATTCCTGCTGCGAAGATCTCCGACGTGCTCATCGACAAAGGGTCGGTGACGATCGCAACCGGACCGGCATACGGACGCTCGGGCACGCCGCTGGAGCTCGATCGCCGAGGATTGGTTACGAAGCGGATCTCGTTACCGCGAGTGCGCATCGTACCTAATGCAACCACCGAGTCGATGAAGAATCCTCCTATTCCCATCACCATCGCTCCGAGGCCGCCAAGGTTGCCCCGGATGTCGACGACTATTCCGCGACAATCACGAAGACTGTCGAGAGCGTGCTCGAACGCTGGAAGTACCGGCGTCATCCACGTGTTGAAGCGAATCACGCCCACGCATCCGCCGCCGGCGCCAGGACTGATTGGAACGCGTGTGCTCGTAAGGTGCGCGAGAATGATCGGCAGGTTGCCGAATCGCACAGGCTCTCCGAGAGTTCTCTGGCGAGTGAGTGTCACGTCGACGGACTTGCGTGCGGCGTCGAGAAAGCGCGCGCGGACTGTGGAGCCGGCGTCACCGGTGAAGAGCGACATCACGGTATAGGGAAGCCGTAGACGCGTCTCACGGAGCTCGGCTTCTGTCTTCGCGCGAGCAAGTGTTGCACGTCCCTTTCCCGCGCCGTATCGCTCAACGGACTCGACAATCCAGCCCATTCGGACTCCGGCTTGATACGCGGGCCCTGATTCGTCGATGCGCCAGACGACGACGTCATTGCCAATGAGTCGCAGCTCGACACCAACGTCGCCGGGGATGCCCGATTCACTCGATGCGGACGATCGAAGCTTTGCCGGATCGAGCGCGTTCACGATTTCGCCCGGAATGAGTGCAAAGTGAGACTCACCGAGTCGAGCGACCATTTCGCGCAGCACTGTGCGCAGGTCACCGAGAGTCTGCGCATGCGCTGCACGCGGACGCAGGTTGTCTCTCACTCGATTCCAGTCGACGCCGCGCATTCGGGCGTCGTAGTAACTGTCGCGGATGCTCCGCCACGCGCTGTCAAAAGTCAGCACCGCAAGCTCTGGTGTAATCAGCTTTTCGCTCCGACTCGGTGTCGCCGAGATCAGGCCTGGATCGTGGGTGGTTGCAGCACAGGCGGTTGCTGCGACGAGCGGCACGCAGAGAAGCGGTAATCGGAGGGGTCTTTTCATCGGGGCCAAAGATAGGACTGGGTGCGCAGAATTTGGAAACCATTTTGTGATGCAAATGCGGACATTTTTTGGCGGACCCTTTACCTACGGCCACTGTAGAAACCAGGGCGGTCGCAGAGACGCACTGTGGCCTTCAATCGGGAGAGACGTGTTGAAAATCCGCAAATTGCTGCTGTCGGCGGTCCTGGTGCCGATTGCGGTGACCTACGACCCTGCCGCCCCGGAATCGAGTCCCATCACGTCGATCGACGACGCGGTGACGACCGCATCCGAGAATATCGTCTCGAACATCCGATCGGGTCGTCACCTCGGCTTCGACACGTACGCATATCCCGGCGATGACGCCATGCTCGCCTGGCGACACGAAGACGTTCCTTACGAGTGGGTCGGATACTATCTCCCGGCGCCCTGCCACAAGAGCGATTCGTGGTCCGGAAAGCGTGCGACGCTTGCAGATATGGGCTGGGGCATGGCCGTGATTTACGTAGGGCAGCAGGTATGGCGCGGCGTTCCCGGCCGTCCTGTGATAAGGACGAAATACGTCACGAAACGCGTGAAGACGACTGTTCGACGGAACGGCAAGCACCTGACGCGCTATGTGAAGAAGCGCGTTCCTGTCCGCGTCGTCGTTCAACCGCGAGTGCAGCGAGGATCGAGCTGCGGAACGCAGCTCGTTGGTGCGCCGCGCGGTGCTGTCGATGCTGCTGACGCCATCCGTCAGGCGCAGGACGAAGGATTTCCCCGAGGCACGGTAGTGTTTCTCGACATCGAGCGGATGGACAAGGTGCCGTCACGCATGCGCGACTATTACGTGGCATGGACGAAGGGCGTGCTGGCAAATGGTCGCTACAAGCCCGGATTTTACGTCCACGATCACAACGCGAAGCTGGTCTTCAACGATGTCGCGAATGTCTATTTGAATGCCGGACTCCGGGACAGTCCCGCATTCTGGGTCGCGAGCGGCCGCGGATTCTCCGAGGACAAGGCGCCGCACGAAGTAGGACACTCATTCGCGAATGTATGGCAGGGAGTGCTCGACGTTGTGCAGACGCACAACGGAGTTCGACTCCCGATTGATGTAAACGTCGCGAGCGTCCCATCACCGTCGACGTTTGGCGTCCTCGCAACTGACTAATTGATTTCTCGGTTCCGCCTTTCCGCGAAGTTGCGCAAATTAGGGTATGACGATCCTCGGCCTGCACCACATCTCGATCGTCTGCGCCAATGCCCAGCGGACGGTCGATTTTTACACTGAGGTCCTCGGCCTTCGTCTCGTAAAGAAGACCGTCAACTTCGATGCGCCGTCGACGTACCACCTCTACTTCGGCGACGAGAAAGCGACGCCGGGGTCGCTGGTGACGTTCTTCGAGTGGCCCGGTGCAGAGAAGGGCGCCCCCGGCATCGGCGGAACTCATCATTACGCTCTGCAGGTCGCGGACTATGACGGGCTGCTCATGTGGAAGCGGCGGCTCAACGATCTCGGCATCTCGATCAACGGTCCACTCGACAGGCACTACTTCACGAGCATTTATCTGACTGATCCCGATGGCACGATCGTGGAGATCGCGACGCAGGGACCCGGTTGGACACGCGACGAGCCTGCTGACTCAATTGGCACCACTCACCGCGATCCGCCACCGGAGATGCTGACCGGCAATCGCGACAAGGCGCGCATCCAGGCCACGACCTGGCCCGATCCCGTACCCGAGATCACGCCGTCGATGCGTCTCGAGCATGGGCTTCATCACATCACCGCGATCGGCGAGGACATCGAGCGCACGCACGCGTTTTATAACGGTCTGCTCGGAATGCGACGCGTAAAGCGAACCAACAACTTCGATGATCCGAAGTCGTTCCATTGGTACTGGGGCGTCGGCGATGGTCGTCCGGGAACGCTCGTCACGTACTTCGAGCGCAAGCCGGAGCGTGAACGGCCGGTGAAGATGGGTGCGGGCCAGACGCATCACTTCGCGCTGGCGGTCGAGGGCGAAGACGTACAGCTAGAGTGGCGCGACCGTCTATTATCGTCGGGAGTTCAGGTGACGCCGGTGATGGATCGCGTGTACTTCAAGAGCATCTACATGCACGATCCCGACGGCCACATCGTGGAGCTCGCAACGTTAGGACCCGGCTTTACGGTCGATGAGTCTGAAGAATCACTCGGCGAAGATCTCAAGCTTCCGCCATGGCTCGAGCGTAGCCGCGATCGAATTGCATCGCGGCTCGAGCCGATCGAATCGAGACACCGAGCGCCGCTCGGCGCGTGACTCCGCCGCATCGCGGACAGCCCGTCAAGCTCGCGGGTACAGCTCTCGAGTCCGCGCGCGCCGCGACGGTAATGGTTCACGGACGCGGCGCAACTTCCGAAAGCATACTGACGCTTGTCCCGGCGATTGAAATGCCGGGGTTTGCGTTTCTGGCGCCCCAGGCCGCCGGCAACACGTGGTATCCGAATTCGTTTCTCGCTCCGATACCGAGTAACGAGCCGGGAATCACGTCGGGAATTGAAGCAATCGGAGATGTGATCGACCGAATTCTCGCGGCAGGCGTACCGTTGAAGTCAGTCATGCTCCTGGGATTCTCACAGGGCGCGTGTCTTTCCGTGGAGTACTGCGCCCGCAACGCCCGGCGCTACGGTGGAATCGCCTGCTTGAGTGGCGGCCTGATCGGACCCGATGGAACTCCGAGAAATTATTCCGGCTCATTCGATGGCACGCCGGTATTTCTTGGATGTAGCGACATCGATCCTCACATTCCGGCGGCGCGCGTCCATGAGACTGCGTCTGTTCTGAAGCGAATAGGTGCTGACGTGACGGCGAAGCTCTATCCCGGCATGGGTCATCTCGTGAACGACGACGAGATCGCGCACGTGCGGGCGATGATGCAGGCGCTGGTCAACACGGAATGACATTGCGCTTCGTTCACGACTCTGTATCTCCTCGCGTCGTGTTCGGATGTGGGTCGATCTCACAGGTTCCCGCGGAGATCGAGCTACTCGGCTGCTCGCGCTCGTTGATCATTGCGACACCCGGACGAGCTCGCTTCGTGGCGGAGATAGAAACGCTGCTCGGCGCTCGAGCAGCGGCGAAGTTCTTGAGCGCGAGGGTCCACGTGCCAGCCGATGTTGCGGCCGAGGCCGAAATCCTCGCAACTGTGGTCAAGGCCGATTCGGTTGTTGCAGTTGGCGGCGGTTCGGCCATCGGCGTCGCGAAAGCGGTCGCGCTCAAGACCGGCGCGCCAATCATCGCGATTCCGACTACGTACTCAGGTTCGGAGATGACTCCGGTTTGGGGATTGAGCGATGAGTCTGGAAAACGAACCGGTCGTGATCCGCGAGTCATGCCTCGAGTCGTCATCTATGATCCGGACCTGACGGTCGACCTTCCGATTGAAGTCTCGGTGCCAAGCGCATTCAATGCGATGGCTCATTGTGTCGAAGCGTTGTACGCTCCTGATGCGCAGCCGTTGACGTCGATGATGGCCGTTCTCGCGCTGCAGCTCTTCCCGCCGGCGCTTCGAAGGATCGCATCTGCTCCGCGCGACGCGAACTCACGCGAAGACGCTCTTTACGCTGCGATGCTTGCTGGGAAGGCGCTGGCGTCGAGCGAGATGGGCGTCCATCACAAGATCTGCCACGTACTCGGCGGATCGTTCGGCCTTCCGCACGCGCAGACACACATGGTCGTGCTGCCTCACGCTGCCGCGTTCAACCGGCATGCGGCAGCAGCTGAAATGGAGGTCATCGCAGCATCGATCGGCGCGGACGACGCACCACAGGGGCTTTACGACCTCGCGCGCGAGCTGGGCGCGCCGATGAGTCTATCCGCTCTCGGCATGGAGGAAGCGGATCTCGATCGGGCAGCCGAGCTAGTAGTGGAGAAGCCGTATCCGAATCCGAGGCCGGTTACACGCGAGGCAGTGAGAGAGCTTCTCGACAATGCATTCCACGGTCGGAGCCCTCTAACAGTTAAAAGGGAGTAACCGCGGAGCGCGCGGAGACCGCGGAGAACTACTGAACCGCTTTTCTGTTTTTCAAACCAGAAAAACGATTTTCTGGTTTCCTCCGCGTACTCCGCGTTCTCCGCGGTTACTCCCTTTTAGGTGTTAAAAGGATTTCCTATCGGCCGTGCGTCAATCGATAAATAAGAACTGCCGCTCTTTCGGTCGCGACAGGGATCGATTTGAGGTTCACTGTCTCATCAGGCGTGTGGGCTCGATCGCCCTGAACTCCCAGTCCGTCCAAGGCATCGAGAAGCGGCGCGATGTAGGAGATGTCGCCCGCTCCGCGCAGACCTGGGTCGAGCGCTTCGGTAGGTCCCTGGCCAAGCGCTCTCGTCACTTGATCGAGCTTTGCGAGGAGCGCCAGGTTGCCCTTCGTCGGCGGCATCGACGGATTCGCTTCGGAGAACGTGATCGTTGCGCTCGTGCCCGGGAGATTCTTCGCAACGATCTGCCGCATCCTTTCACGCGCGCTGTCGAGCTGCTGCGCAGTAAGGAATCGGAGGTCGCCCTGAACTTCGACAACCGGCGCAATGATGTTGAGCTTGCCGGCTGCCTTGCCTGACGTGAGCGTCGTGTCGTATTCGACCGTTGCGCCTCCCACGATCACGCCGGGATTGAATGTGAGGTATTGCTCACCGGCCATTGTAGTGCGGAACCCGTCGAGGATGCGCGCAGCCTCGTAGATCGCGCCGTAGCCCGCGCCCTCCGAAAAGATTCCCTGCGAGTGAGCCTGCCTGGCCGTCACGTGCAGTCTCCATGAGCTCCAGCCTCGGCGCGCGACAGTTGCCTTGCCCGCGTCTTCCTCGAACGCAAGCGCAGCATCGCTTCTCTTGGCCGCATCTACGAGAGCCGCCCGCGATACTGATTGCGGCGCTCCGCCAGATTCCTCGTCACCCATTAGGACCACGATGATGTTCGCGTCGTCGAGTGTGCCTGCGGCTTTCATCGCCTTGAGCGCGTAGAGGATCGCGACATCGCCGCCCTTCATGTCGCTGGTTCCCGCACCGCGCGCGGTCGAATCGTTGACCACCCTGAATTTCTGGCCTTCGCCCTCGAACACCGTGTCCAGGTGTCCGAGAAGAAGGAGGCGCTTACCGCGTTTTGCCTTCCGTTTCGCGCGATGCTCCGCGACAAGATGGCCGGCGCGGTTGACTGAATCGGGGAGTGTCACCCACCGGCTCTGGAAGCCCAGCGCGGTGAGCTCTTTTGCAAACTCATCTCCGACCGCCCGGACTCCGGCGAAGTTCATCGTTCCGGAGTTGATGTCGACGACCTTCTTCAGGAACGCGATCTCTTCGTCGACATGCGCACGTACGTATTCGCGCATCTTCTGCTCCGGCGCGGACAACGTTTGTCCGTCTGCTCTGACAGAGTGTAGAAGACCGATGACAATCGCCAGGCGCGCAACACGCAGCGTCATGAGGTGTTTCCCTTTGTGGTTCGCAAAATCTTAGCCCTCCCGGCTTCCCGCTGCTAACTTCCAGTCAATACAACCATCCCACATAGTGAACGGCGAGCCGAAAAAGAAGGGAATCAATTACTCGAGGGCGTGGAAGGAAGCCAGAGAGCTAATCTGGCAGCACCGGCGCTCACTCTCAGTTGGCCTGGGGCTGATGTTGATCAACCGGCTTACCGGCCTCGTCCTTCCCGCGAGCTCGAAGTACCTCATCGATGACATCCTCGGCAAACGGCGCGCGGATCTGCTTCTCCCGCTCGCCATGGCTGCGGCAGCGGCCGTCATTGTCCAGGCGATCACGTCATACGCGTTATCGCAGGTCGTAAGTATCGCCGCGCAACGCGCGATCTCGGATATGCGGAAGAGTGTCCAGCAGCACGTGATGCACCTTCCGATCTCCTACTTCGACTCCACGAAAACCGGCATCCTGATCTCGCGCATCATGACCGATGCGGAGGGCGTTCGAAACCTCGTCGGCACAGGACTGATCCAGTTATCCGGCGGGCTGTTGACAGCCATAATCGCGATGGTCGTTCTGTTCGTGCTCAACTGGAAGCTCACGGCGATCACTATCGTCGTGCTGCTCGGCTTCGGTGCGATGATGGCATCAGCCTTTTCGCGTCTGCGTCCGCTTTTCCGCGATCGCGGAAAGATCAACGCCGATGTAACAGGCCGGCTCGCAGAGTCTCTCGGTGGGATCCGCATCGTCAAGGTGTACGTCTCCGAGAAGCGGGAGGAGAAGCTGTTCTCGGAAGGTGTCGAAAGACTGTTCGACAACATCCGAAAGACAATCGTCGGCACTTCACTGGTGGGCGCGGGTGCGACGCTCATCATCGGCGCTATCGGCGTCGTGATGATCCTGATCGGAGGTCGCGACATAATCGCCGGCTCGATGACGCTCGGCGGATTCGTCATGTATTTGTTCTTCATCGGCCTGGTGATCGCGCCACTCGTACAGATCGCTTCGATCGGCACACAGATCAGCGAGGCGTTCGCCGGACTCGACCGCATTCGCGAAATCCGCGAGATGCGAACGGAGGATGACGAGGACGAGCGTCGCGAAACGGTCGAAATCGTCGACGGCAGAGTCGAATTCGATCATGTCACGTTCTCCTACGTCGCCGGTACGCCGGTGCTGCGGGACGTGTCGTTTCAAGCGGAGCCGGGCACTACCACCGCCCTTGTCGGATCGAGCGGCTCCGGAAAGAGCACTCTCATCGGACTGGTTATGGCGTTCTATCGTCCGGACGGCGGATCGGTGCTGATCGACGGCCGTGATCTCGCATCGCTGCGCCTTCGCGATTTCAGGTCGCAGCTCGGCGTTGTGCTTCAGGACAACTTCCTGTTCGATGGAACGATTCGCGAGAACATCGCCTTCGCGAGACCCGATGCGACCGAAGAGGAGATCCGCGCTGTCGGTCGCATTGCACACTGCGATGAGTTCGTGGATCGGTTCGACGCAAAATACGACACCATCGTCGGCGAACGTGGTGTCAAGCTCTCCGGTGGCCAGCGCCAGCGCGTTGCGATCGCGCGCGCGATTCTCGCCGATCCGCGGATTCTGATACTCGACGAGGCAACGTCCAGTCTCGACAGCGAAAGCGAGGCGATGATCCGCGATGGATTGCGATCGTTGAGACGCGGACGCACGACGTTCGTGATCGCGCACAGACTTTCGACCATCGAGAGCTCCGATCAGATCCTCGTCATCGAGAGCGGACAGATTGTCGAGCGTGGCACGCACACCGAGCTGCTCACGTTCAACGGGCGTTATCGTCAGCTCTACGACCGCCAGTACGGCCTCGAGCACGATCTGTTCATCAATCCGGGAGAGGATTCGACACCGGAGCTTCCCTCGCCCAAGGAGGAAATCGCCGTCGGGGTTCCGGCGCCGAGCGGGCGGCTCTGATGCTCCGGTGGGTTTGCGTGGCCGGCGCGCTGATATCGATATGTGCGCCGCTGGCGATCACTGCGCAGCATACGCACGCTGAGTCGCCGGCGTCTGATTCTCAATCGATCTGGTCGCCAGGCGCCAGTGGAATCCTGCTGGTCACGCATGCGTCACCTGCCCACGCGGGCCGATCGCTGACCGAAGGTTACCTGAGTCAGCCTATGATCATGCTTTCCGGCCACGACCGTTCGGATCGATTGTCGCTGAACTCCATTGTCGACTTCGAGGGACTGACACTGAAACGGGGCGAGCTCAACGCGGGAATGTTCGGCGAGGGCTACGTCGACCGGCGTCATCCGCATACGTATCTGCACGAGCTCGTCGTCACGGGCACGACCGCAATCGGTGCTGCCAGAGCATCAATCGCTGTGGGCAAGGGATTCGTCGCGTTCGGAACGCCGGACCCGATGACGCGCCCGTTCGCCAAGTATCCCGTCAATCACCACCTGTCGCAGATTCTCGAGCGCGCACTTATCACGGGTGCGGTCCGGACCGGACCCCTGCTTGTCGAGGCATCGTCGTTCAATGGCGATGAGCCGACGTCTCCATCGGACTGGCCTGAATCGAAGCGTCTGTTCGATTCATGGTCTGTTCGCGGCACCCTGTTTCCAGTTGCGGGTATCGAAGTGCAGGGGAGCTTCGCGCGAGTGAAATCGCCGGAGCTCGACGCCGGCGGAGGACTGGATCAGCGAAAGTTGAATCTTTCATTCGAGCATTCGCACGAGGGTACGAGAATTCCGCACCACGTGCTCGCTGAGTGGGCGCGGAGTGCGGATTATTCCGGCTCGGACGAAGCATTCGCCTTCACGAGTTTTCTGATCGAGGGTGAAGCGGAGGTTCGTGGTTTCACGTTCGCCGGTCGCGTCGAGCGGACTGAGCGACCTGAGGAGGAAAGACTGGCAAACGTGTTTCGCACTGCGCGCCCGGCGCAGGACTTCAGCATTCTTGGCAAAACGCGGTGGACTGTTGAAACTCTCGCGCTGAGCAGAGGGGTTCGAGCAGGAAGTGCGCGCATCGCTCCGTTCATCGAAGTGTCGCATGCGAGGCCTGTTGCAGTGTTGCGTCCCACTGCCTTCGAGCCGAGGGATTTTTACGGCGCGCGGTCTTTGTGGAGCGTGAGCATCGGAGCGCGAGTAAGTGTCGGGATGATGCACACGTCGGCAGGCCAGTATGGCGCTGCATCGCGTCACGCACCATCGACCATGGGACACATGCATTGAGCAATACACGATTGAGTTTGCCCGTCGCGGCCCTAATCGTTCTGTCGAGCGTCGGATGCAAGGATTCCGATCCGTTCGATCCGGGTGCTGTCATGCCGGGGCCGATCACCTTCAAGGTCGACGGTCTGGGCGAAGTCCCCGAAAGATTCACCGCCGAGCTCACCGTTCGCGGCGATGTCGCCTACACGTCGACCTGGGGCGGGAGAACATTCAATGGCGTTCGCAGTGTCGGCAACGCGATCAAGATCTGGAACGTCGCCGGATCAGCGCTCACCCTCGTCGACTCGGTCATCGTTCCGAACGCCACGACGCTCGGCGACATTCAGGTGAGTGATGATGGAAAGCTTCTCGTCGTCGCTACGGAATTCTCGCCAGGCTCGATCGCTGTATTCGATCTGACAAATCCGCTGAAGCCGGCGCTCGTTTCGCGTTTCTCGAGCGCGAACACCATTCCCGGCGTACACACTGCGGAAGTTGAACGCGTGAATGGAAAGCTTTACGCCTTTCTCTGTGTCGACCTTGCCGGAATAACCTTTCCGGCGCGGCTCGTAATCGTCGACTTGTCGAATCCGGCGAGCCCGGTTGAGGTAATGTCGCGAGTGATGGGATCTCCTTTCGTCCACGATGTTTTCGTCAGAGAGGGCATTCTGATGACGGCGCTATGGGATGCGGGCATCGCGATTTTCGAGATCGGTGGAGCTGGACGGGGCGGAACTATCGCCAATCCCGTGCAGATCGGGTCGGTAGCAACCGAAGGAGGACAGGCACACAACATCTGGTGGTTGCACGATCCCGTCACCGGATCGAAGAAATTCGCTTTCGTCGGTGAAGAGGGACCGGCGTTGATTGGAACCGCCTCGAGCGGCGACATTCATGTCGTCGATGTTTCCGACATGACGAAGCCTCGTGAAGTTGCGTTCTTCTCGCTCGCCGGAGCAGGAACGCACAACTTTTCGGTCGACGAATCGCGAGGCGTACTTTACGCCGCCTACTACAACGCCGGTGTCCGCGCGCTGAACGTTCGAGGCGACCTCGGCAACTGCACACCCGCCGAGCGCGCACCCGATGGCCGCTGCGACCTCGCGAAGATGGGACGCGATCTGGGCGGCGCCCTCACCGATCAGCAGGTTCCTGTCTATGTCTGGGGAGTGCAGTTCTCCGGATCGAAGCTGTACGCGTCAGACATGTTGAATGGTCTGTGGAAGCTGAGCACGCAGTGACGGTTACGGGGTACGAGTTACGGGGTACGGGCTAAACGGTACCCGGTACCGGAACCACGCTCTCGTTACCCGCACCCCGCACCCCGTACCCGCTGTCTTGATACGCCATCGTCCGTAATCGCGCTACTCGCTCACGTAGCGGCGGGTGCGTAGCCATGAGATCTGCCAGCTTTCCCTCGCGATCGCCCCAAGGCGAATGAAATGGATCGACGATGCAGAGCTGCGCCGAGCTCTTCGGTATCGCCTTCGGC
>DATBRZ010000123.1:0-6673 GCA_036560025.1 Gemmatimonadaceae bacterium
AGCGCGACGTTCATTCCACGATCGAAATACTGGCGGAGCGGATGCGTCTCGTAAGACGCCACCGCGTGAGTGTGAACGTTGCTGGTGAGGCAGATTTCGAGTCCAATCCGCCGATCGTTCACGTACTGAGTCAAAGCAGGATCGTCGATGAGTCTCGTGGCGTGGCCGATACGGTGGGCGCCGCACGCATGCACTGCCTCGCGAACGGAGTGCGCCCCGTCGCCTTCGCCCGCGTGAACCGTCACCGCCATGTCGTTGCCGCGCGCGTAGGCGAACGCTCCAGCATGATGGGACGCCGGAAAACCTCGCTCGCCGCCTGCTAGGTCGAACGCCACAACCCCACGGTGCTTGTAGGCGACGGCAAGGCGTGCGAGCTCCATCGACACTTCGCTCGATCGCTGACGCAACGCGATTACGATGGAGCGTCCGATGACACCAACCTCCCGCTCGGCGCGCTCCAGTCCGCGAATTTGCGCTTCGAGTGCGGCACCAGGGGAAAGGCCCGCGCGACAATTCAACAGGGGGCAGTTTCGCACCTCGATGTACCGAATCCCGTCCCGCGCTGCGTCGAGACACAGCTCATAGGCGATTCGCTCGATTGCGTCGGCCGTCTGCATCACGGAGATCGTCACCTCGAATCGCGACAGGTAATCCTCCAGATCCTGGGCGTCGGTGACGTGCATGTAGTCCCGCAGCTCGTCCGCGGTACGCCGGGGCATGGGCACGCCGCACTCTTTTCCGAGCTCGATCAGCGTTTGCGGACGGACGCAGCCGTCGAGGTGGCAGTGGAGCTCCGCCTTGGGAAGCTTGCGAAGTATCTCGGACGTCAGCATCCACGATTTTACCGAATCGGGTGCCAAAGGAAAAGCTGCGCTACGAGTGGTCGGCGCGCGCTTTCACTGTGCGCAGTATTGTGCCCGCGAAAATCGGCTCGTTGATATCTATCGGAAGGCCGCGGCTATCGGTTACCGTGCGATCGCCGCGTCGGACTTGATCCGCGAGGTTTGCATCGAGCGCTGCGACAGCATCGATAACGGTTGCCGTTCTCGCAACATCGACGGGTCGCGTATCGACATACACCCGGTGAAGAGGATCCTCGCTCACTTCATCACGACAATCCGCTTCTCTTCCTGGATTCTGACCGGAGACGGAAGCGTTTTGAGGTAACCGATCAGCGCAGCGAGGTCGGTAATTCCGAGCGGCGTTTTCGCCGCGCCTGCGGGCGGTCCGCGCTCGTCGCCGCCCATCACCATGAAGTCATTGAGGACCACCGTGTAGGAGCCACTGTCGGCGATTTGACGGCCGCCCGAAAGAGACAGTGAGGTGATTCGCTGGCGCTTCGGAAGGTCGGGATTGTAACCTATGGTCAGCCCGCTCACGTGATCCCTGAGCGCATCGCGCGCCACCAACCGCTCGAGGTATTCGCGAAGCTGTTTTCCGGTCATCGTTACGCGATACAACGTGTTGCCGAACGGCTGCACTTCGTAAAGCATTCCGTAGGTAACGGTTCCGGCACGCAGTCCCGTTCTGATTCCCCCGTTGTTCATCACGGCGACGTCAGCTTTGCCGGCCCAGCGGTCCGCGTCTGCAATGACATTCCCTAGCGCGTATTGGTTTCCCTCGCGCGGGAGCGGCTCGGCGAGCTCGGTGATGCGTTGATTGATGAGTCCTGCAACCTTCGCCGTAGCTTTCCGCACGATCGAGTCGATTGCCGGATCCGGAGCGATCGATGTGGTCACGTCGCGGACTTCGACGTTCGCCGGTCCTGAGGCGCGTCCTGCTGCAACCGGAATGTCGATGATGCCGACGGCTCTTCCCGCCGTTCTTGCCTGAACGATCGGGATTCCGTTTATCGACCAGTCAACGGCAGTGTGGGTGTGGCCGCTCACGATCGCGTCGACTTTCTGGGTCAGCCGAGACGCGACCTGCGTGATCTCCCCGTGACAGCCGCTGTCACAGAAGGCGCCGTCGTGCTCGATTACCACGACAATGCCCGCCCCTCGCGAACGCAACGAGCGGACGCGAGCGTTGATTGTCTTCGCCGGATCATCGAATCTGAGATCTGCCACGTTCTCTGCGTGCGTGGTCGTCGGCGTGAGCTGAGTCGCAATTCCAATGATCCCGATTCGCATCTGACCACGGCGTACGATCGTGTCGTCCGGAATCCACGGCACGTTCCGGCCGCTCTTGTATGAGATGTTGGCGCCGAGCATCCGGAAATGGGCCTGTCGCATTCTCGCGCGAAGTGTGTCCTGCCCCCAGTCGAATTCATGATTCCCGATTGTCGTGGCCGTGTAATGCATGTGGTTGTAGTAATCGATCACGGGACGGCCGAACGCGAGGTTCGAGGCGAGCGTCCCCTGAAACAGGTCGCCGCCATCGAGCAGAATCGATTCGCACGGTGATTTGCACTCGCTTCGCGCGCGGTTTATCTCAGCGGCCGTGTATGCTGCGCCGCCGCGCATGACACCATTTGCATCGGGGCGTGGCTCGAGGCCGCCGTGAAAATCATTGGTCGCGATTATTCGGAGTCGCGGCGCTTTCTGATCGATCGGTGCGGACGCCACGCGACCGTTGCCAACGTGGTACCATCGTTCGCCACTTTCAAGCCTCGCGGGAACGAATGTCCAGTTTCGCCTGAAATAATCCGACGGTTCGATCATGCCGCGCGCCTTAACTTCATCAATCAGCAGCTGCCGGATCTCCTGCTGCTTGTCATAAACGACAGGCGCATTTCGAATCATCGCGTACCCGCCACCGCCGGTCTGTCGGAAATTATTTAGCGCGAGCGTGAAGCTGTCGGTATCGGCGACCGGTCGCCCTTTTACGGTAAGTGACGTGATGCGCGAGCCGATCGGACGCGTCAGATCTATGGTGTAATCGGCACCGGCAATAATGTCGAAGTTGTAGCCGGGTATTTGCGGATCGATCGTCGGTCCGCGACCATCCCCTACTCCTGTGTAGTAGCGGCTGCTGAAGTCGAGGTAATCGCGCAGTTGCTTTCCCGAGATCCTGATCGCTCTCAGTGTGTTGTCATACGGATACAGCTGCGCGAGCTCGGCGACAGTTATTGCGCCGCTGTCGAGCTTCGCGTCCAGCGTAAATGCCGCCGTCGACGCGAGGTCCGCGCCCGATGCCTTTCGCTCAACCTCGAGTATGAAATCAATGAGCGGCGTATCTGCGAGTCGCGCGGAATCCCCTCGCCATGCCACCGGTGTCGTTCCAACCGCTGTATTCGCGTACGCAACCGTTCGACGGTGCGCAGCTTCGGTGAGCGCAACTAATGCCGGCTGTTCGGCGTGCCCTCTCGCAGGAATCACGATTCCGCGCGACGCCGCGACATGCCAGCGGCCGCCGTCCCGCGCTAGTGCCAACGTCGCGACGGATACACTCGTCGCCCAATTCTTCGGCTGAACGAGCAACGTTCGTCCGATCTTGAGCTCCGGCTCCTCCTTGTGCGAGTGGCCGTAGAGAACGAGATCGATTCCGTCGACTTCCTGTGCCACACGCTTTGCAACGTTCTCGCTCGGAATTCCGCTCGACACCGTGTCATAGCTCGACGGCTCATCCAATCCTGAATGAACCACGACGAGCATGATCTCGGCTCCGGCAGCGCGTGCTTCGGCAACACCAGTACGAACCGCCTGAACGATGTCTCCAAGCGTCATGCGTCCACGAACGTTCTCTCGATCCCACAGCATCACACCGGGCGTGGTTGCTCCGACTATTCCGATTTTCACGCCTCGCCGCGTTACAATCGTCCACGGTCTGAAAGCATGCGATCCGTCCGGCCGAAGCGTGTTCGCGGATAACATCGGGAACCGCGCCTGGCGCACAGCGCGCTCGAGGTACGGAACGCCGTAGTTGTACTCGTGGTTTCCGATCGCCGCGCCGTCGTATCTCATCATGTTCATCGCCGCGATGATGGGATTCAGCGTATCGGTCGTTGCTCGCGCAGCGACGTAGGCGAACGGATTACCCTGGAGCAAATCGCCCGCATCGAGCAGCAGGACTCGGCCGGGATTGGCGGCGCGAACCGAATCGACGATCGTTGCGGCTCGAGTGAGACCGCGCACCGACTCCGCGCTGTCACCGTAATAATCCCATCCGCGGATTCGGCCGTGCACGTCAGTCGTTCCCAGAACGATCAGATCGAATCGATCGTTTGCATCCGGCGACTCCGTCGACGGTGCCGGCGTCTGGTGCGTGCATGCCAAACCGCCGCTCAGCGCGAAAGCGACGATGGAAATCAAGCGTCTCATGGCGTGGTCAGATACAGCTCAAGCATGACGGGCGGCATGGTGGCAGACAAATTACAGATCGCGTTCAGATCACGCGCATAAGTCACACTCGCTCCACACGGGGATTCCCCGTTATTGTCAGTGATGCCAGCAAGCCACGAAACGACGGTCACGACGGCGCTCCGAACGGAGTCGCACATCCCCGCGCTCGATGGAGTACGTGGACTTGCAATTCTCGTCGTGATGCTCGGTCACTTCACGCTGGCTTATCGTCCGGTCCATCTGTGGGAAGCGTTCCTGAAACGATTTCTCGAGACGGGGTGGCTTGGTGTCGATCTCTTCTTCGTTCTTTCCGGTTTTCTGATCACCGGAATTCTGCTTCAAGCAAAGGGCAGCAAGCACTACTTCCGCAACTTCTACGCGCGGCGGACGCTCAGGATCTTCCCGCTTTACTACGGTTTTCTGATTGCGTTCTTCATCATCGCGCCGCTCGTGCACCCGCCGGCTCCGGGCGGACAATTCGAGTCGTGGCAAAAGTCGCAATGGTGGTTCTGGACGTACCTGTCCAACTACCAGATTCTCTTCCCGCAGTGGGCGCGCCCGTATCCGCTCACGCATTTCTGGACGCTCGCGGTAGAAGAACAGTTCTATCTGTTCTGGCCGGCGGTTGTTCTCTTGACCTCCAGAAAAGGCTTGATCCGGGTTTGCCTCGCGACGGTCGTTGTGGCTCTGGCCGTGAGGATCGCACTCCACGTCGCCGGAATTCCGGAAACCGCCGGATACCGTATTACACCGGCGCGAATCGACACGCTCGCGATCGGAGCTCTGCTCGCAGTTCTCGTATTGGATGACCACGCGCGCGAGCTGATTCGCCGATATGCGCTGCGGACCTTTCTAATCTGTGTCACGATCATGGCCGCGATCGCGATACCCGCCCGGACTCTGCCGCAGTCGAGCTTTCCAATGCAGTTGGTCGGCTATCCGGCAATTGCTGTGGCTTCGGCGCTTCTGATTAGTCGCGCTGTAGACGGCAGCGGAATGGGCCTGCTGAATCGCTTTTTCTCGACCCGCGTAATGCGCTTCCTCGGAAAGTACAGCTACGGCATCTACGTGATTCACTTTCCGCTCACGCGAGTGTTCGACCGGGTGGGGCTCCGTGTCGCGAGCTTCCCCACCATCGCGGGATCGGAGCTTCCCGGAGCCATTGCTTATGCCGCGATCGCAACAACAGTCTCGATACTGCTGGCGCTCCTGAGCTGGCATCTTTATGAGAAGCGCTTCCTCAGCCTCAAGCGGCTCTTTCCCCGGCGAGAGCCAAGACGAGGAAAATCAGGCCCACTGTCCGGCACCGAACACTTTGCCGAACATAGAGTTACGGACACTGTCGGCGGGCCTCGAAAAGCCTTGTAGCGGTTAGGGATTAGGGTTTAGTATGGCGGCATCCGCATTCATTGTGGGAAACAATGTTTGTGATGTCGCGGTTCGACGGCCCCGGGCGTCTTTATTCAATGCGCCCACTTCGGTTCCTCCGGTATCTCGCCTTCGTTGCAGCGACGAGCTGCACCGATACGGTCGCGCCGAAGCCGGTGGCCAGCCTGTCGATATCCGGCGCACTGGACGCTCTCGTCCCGGGACAAACGGTCAAGCTTTCGGCGACTCCCCGCGATGCCGCAGGCCTTCCCCTTCAGCGAGCGGTAACGTGGGCGTCGTCTGACGCGGCCGTAGCAACCGTCGCCGCAGGTCTCGTCACAGCAAATCAGCTGGGATCAGTGACGATAACGGCGACATCAGAAAACGCTGCCGCTTCCGTAGCGATCGCGGTGGACGACGGTGGCATGTTGAACCCTGCCGGCGCAGTCGTTCAGGCATCGTCGGGCGATCTTCGAATTGTTGCCGTTGCCGGCGCGGTTTTGCAGCCGATCGCCGTAATCGTGAAGCAAACCGACCATCACCCAGGCGGCTCGCGATTCTTCACTCGCTCTGCGTACGAGATCATGATTCCCGCGGCGGGCGTCGCCCAGCCGCTGACGCTGACGGTGAGGTACAACCCGGCGGATCTACGCGGCACTCCCGAGGACGCGGTCCGGCTCATGGTCGTGGCCGGCGACAAATGGCAGCGACTCGAGGGAAACTCGGTCGATACCACCCAGCATATCGTCAGCGCGAGGATCAGCAGTGGCGGAGTGTTTGCCCCCCTCCTCCAGGCACCGATAGCCGCAATCGCTGTCGATCCGGCAACAACGAGCATTCGCGTTCACGACGTTGTGCATGTGACGGCTCGCCTGACGGATCAGGATGGCGAGCCGGCTACCGGGCGCAAAGTCAATTGGTCCAGCAGTAATCTCGCTGTTCTCGCTGTCGATTCTCTGACCGGTGACGCGACGGCAGTAAGCCCCGGCACCGCTAACGTCACTGCGACGTCCGAAGATCAA
>DATBRZ010000124.1:0-3596 GCA_036560025.1 Gemmatimonadaceae bacterium
CGACTCGCGCGCGCCGAGGCGTAAGTTTCGCGCAGGCATCGATCGACGGAAAGACACATCTCCAGCTGGACCTGACGAGCGACCTACCCACCACCACTTTCGAGCTGACGGGCCCAGTCCTCACGATTCGCGCGAAGTCCGCCACCACGACGCGCTTCAGCGTTCGAATCACCACCGATGCTCCGTCGCTGACTGTGCTACCGCGCAATCGAATCTTCAATGCGGACTTCCTTCGCTTCCTGGACAGCGCGCGCACTGCGTCCGATACCGTCCGCTTCCGCGGCGGAAGACTGACAGCCGCTGATACTCAGGTCGTTACCCGTTTCAGGCGACTCGAGCGAGACGTAAGAAGCGTGGAGCTTCTCAGTGCGCAGGAGAAGCTCATGGCTGGCATGCCGAACTATGCGACGTATTTCGGTCGCGACATGATGATGACCGCGCTGATGATGCAGCCGATCTGGTCGGGCGTTATGGCGGAGCACGTCATCGCGAGCGTCCTGAGAAAGCTTGGGCCAAACGGCGACGTGAGTCACGAGGAAGCACTTGGTGGCCAGGCAATCCGCGAGAATGCCGCAGCGTACAACAGACTGATCGCCGAGCATCTGAGCGCGACGCAACGCGGAGATCGGGCCCGTGCAGATGCTTCGCTGGCACAGGCCCGA
Source organism: Gemmatimonadaceae bacterium (assembly GCA_036560025.1). Lineage (GTDB taxonomy): Bacteria > Gemmatimonadota > Gemmatimonadetes > Gemmatimonadales > Gemmatimonadaceae > UBA4720. The sequence goes on from DATBRZ010000124.1 coordinate 663, forward strand.
GTGCTGCTCACGAATCTGCAGAAGGTTCGCGAGAACTACAACATGCGCGACGATGAATTCCAGCTTCCCGTAGTCACTGCGCGGTATCTCACCAACGCGTCTGTTCCATCCGAGCGAAAGATCGCGTTCCTGATGGCCAACCCGGATGGAAAAGGGAGGCGTCTCGATCTGCTGTTTCGGGAGCTGGGTCTTGTGACGTCTCTTGCAGCCCCGTATGCGCGAGACCCTGTCGTGCAGAATCTCGTCGGAGCTCCCGCCGCTGACTCGACACACTGGCGGCCAGTGAGCTGGCGGGACAGCGGCGCCGGTTACGCGAATGGACGTTTTGCGATGGACATCAATGCGATCTGGGTTCCTGCCGCGCTCGAGTCGATTGCCCAGATACTGGACGTTCTGAGATCGTTTGGCCGGACACAAACCGTCACACTTGCGTTGCGGGGCGGGCCCGATACGACTCTCACCCGATTTGCTAATGACCCCAGGGCGCTGAGGAGCGCGGTGCAGACATGGAAGGGAGCCGTCAAACACTTCCTGGTTTCTCTCAGCGCAGAAGACGTTCGTTCCGGCGTTGAAAGAAAGCTGAGCTCGCTACCGGCGGGCGAAGCCGACCACTGGCGGAGCGTTCTGTCGTCGAGTAGTGCGGATCGGCAACCGCTCGAGTTCCTCGCGATCTCACTCGATGCCGATGGTAAGCCCATACAGGTCGTCAATACAGATCCTGCCACCTGGCTCTATCTCGAGCACGGTGTCGATTCGGCTGAGGCGACCCGAGAGCGTGCGCTTCGCGACGTACGCGCATTCACGCGACCTTACCCAGTCGGATTGTTCGTCGACCGGCTCGGCATGCTCGTCGCAAACGATGCGTACGCATCACCGACAGTGTGGGAAGCCTTTCGCAGGGATACGTATCACTCTCCCCGCGTGGTCTGGGGACGCGAAATGAATCTCATCATGCTTGGTCTCGCCAGGCAGATCTCGTCGGCCGTCGATGCATCGGGTCGCCCTCGTTCCACAACGCTTGCGCCGTACGTTCAGGAGCTTCGCGAGTCGCTCCGGCGCACAAGAGCAGCGGTCGACGCTTCAGGTCTCGCGCACAATGAGCTGTGGAGCTACGAGATCGTAAATGGACAACTGATGCCGATCCGCTATGGTGCCAGCACGGACATTCAGCTGTGGAACGTCACAACGCTCGCAGTGGAGTTTGTGCTTTCAAAACTGCCCCGCCAGTGAGCCACGACGCATGAAGCATGAGCGCTAAAGTCGCGCTCGCGGCCGCCGCGTTGTTCCTCGTTGCATGCAATGCGAAAGGCGCAAAGGATCAACGCGTCGTTCTCAAATTTCCCGGCAGCTCACTCGGCGCAGAGGGCACTCTCCTCGCGCGTCAGCTCGAGCGCTTCAACCGGGCAAACCCCGACATACGCGTGGAGCTGCAGCCGGCACCTGATGATGCAACGCAAAGACATCAGCTCTTTGTGCAATGGCTGAACGCACGCGCAGGCAACCCGGACATCCTGCAGCTGGATGTCATATGGACCGCCGAGTTCGCGGCCGCTGGATGGATTCTCCCGCTGACGCGGTTTGCGCCGGTGAAAACCGATTTCTTTCCCGCAACTGTCGAGGCCAACACCTGGGCCGGCAAGCTTTACGCCTTGCCATGGTTCGTCGATGTGGGACTTCTATATCGTCGAACCGATCTCGTTCCAACCGAGCCGACGAGTCTCGATCAACTGACGGCAGATGCACGCCGAGCGATGGCGCGGCCGAACGGGCCACGGTTTGGCTTCGTCTGGCAGGGAGCGCGTTACGAGGGACTCATTACGGGCTTCATCGAGTACCTCGGCGCATTCGGCGGACGGATTCTGGATGAGCGCGGTCGTGTCGTAGTCAATCAGCCCGAAGCAGTCCGCGCGTTGACCTTCATGCGTGACGAGCTCTACGGGTCACGCATCGCTCCAACCGACGTGCTGACGTGGCACGAGGAGGAGGTCCGTTTTGCCTTCCAGAATGGAAACGCAGTGTTCATGCGGAACTGGCCGTACGCATTCCAGCAAATGAACGACACGGCTGCGTCACGAGTGGCAGGCAAGTTTGCCGTATCGCCGATACCAGGCGCAGCCGGCGGCCGCTCAACCACCGCACTCGGCGGCTCCGAGCTCGCGATCAACGCGTATTCCGAAGCGCCCGAAGCTGCATACCGGCTCATCGCATATCTCACCGCCCCGGAGCAGATGATCGAGCGCGCGAAAGCAGTCGGCCAGTATCCAACGCGTCCCGCAGTTTACGACGACCCTCGCTTGCGTGCGATCACCGCGATTCCATTCGCTCATGCCAAGCGTGCGATCGAGAGTGCGACGCCGCGGCCGGTTACGCCGATTTACACCGAAATGTCGGAGATCCTGCAGATCGAGTTGCACCGAGCGCTCGTGCGACAGGCTGAGCCACAGGCGGCACTCAACTCCGCGGCAAAACGAATCGATGCACTGATTGAACGGACCGGAATGCGAAGGTTCGCACGGGCCGTCGGACAATGAAATCAGAGGCGAAGCTCGGCTGGACACTGGTTGCTCCCGCACTCGGAGTCATCGCGCTAATCGCGATCTTTCCGCTCGGATGGACGGTGTGGGAATCGCTCCATCTTCACGAGCTGCGTATGCCGTGGCTTGGTCAGCCTCTGATCGGCGTTGGCAATTACACGGAGATTGCGCGTGATCCGCGCTTCTGGGCGGCGTTGGGTCACACGGCGTTCTTCACAGTCGTATCGATCTCGCTCGAGCTGATTCTCGGACTCTTCCTCGCCCTCGCGATGAATCGCGCCTTCCGCGGCCGAGGATTTGTGCGGGCCGCAGTGCTGGTGCCGTGGGCTATTCCCACGGTAGTCGCGGCCCTTCTCTGGCGTTTCATGTTCGAGTCGCAAGCGGGAATCGTCAACGCGCT